>NZ_JBJGXU010000065.1:0-31889 GCF_045447305.1 Pseudomonas sp. D47
AAAGTGGGGGGACAGATGGGGGGACAGAAAACAAAAAGGCGAATATGATCAGTAAACGCTGATCGCAACCAAACGAAAAGGCCGCCCACAAGCCGGCTTTTTAATGTCCGTGAGAATTACAAATCAATTGTCCAAACAGCTGTTGGACAATTGGAATAAGCAAAGGCGTATCACCTCGGCTGCAAACACTCCACAGCCCGATCCGCCACCATCTTCGCCATCTCCACCAAATGCATCACCGCCCGATGCGGCGCACCCAGCGGTTCACCAAGCGCCTGCGATGTAGCCACCGCACACTGCAGCAACTCGGCCACCCTCACCCAAGCATCTTCAAAGCTCAGTTCTTCATCAACAGTAAATGGCTTAGTCGCAGCCGATGAGGGTAAATCCGAAACAATGTTATCCATAGAAAACCTCTAGCGGAAAGTGAAAACCACCGTCCTTTCGCGACTAAACGAGCAGAGGTGGCGGCTGTACGCAGGTTAGTCGACCGGCCGCTAGGCACCGGCGCACCCGAAGGTGCCCTGCGCACAGCCACCATAAAGTGCAGGTGAGGAGACACCTGGCTTTGGGATGGCGCGTGCGCCTAGCGAAGTCCGGGCGACTAAACCCGATCACTGAATAGGCAGTGACGATCCGCAGCCTAGTCGCGAGATTTTGCTGGCGCAAGCCGCTGGGATTCTCTAGGAAACGTCCTGCAAATGAAAGGGACGGGTACTGCTGGCCCTCCAACCATTGTCCCCTCTGAGTTGACGGTATTACCCATCCCACCCAATTTATCCCCCGCCACCCACCCATTAATCTGTGCCCATGTTGAACGCAACACCCAACCCACCTAAACAAAAAAAGGATTCAACCATGAGCACTCCAACCTACAACCGCTTGAACAAAGACGACGCCGTAGTCCTGTTGGTCGACCACCAAACCGGCCTGATCTCGCTGGTGCAGGACTTCTCCCCCAACGAGTTCAAGAACAACGTGCTGGCCCTGGCTGACTTGGCCAAGTTCTTCAACCTGCCGACCATCCTCACCACCAGTTTCGAGCAAGGCCCTAACGGCCCGTTGGTGCCGGAGCTGAAGGAGATGTTCCCGCAGGCGCCGTATATCGCTCGCCCTGGTCAGATTAATGCCTGGGATAACGAGGATTTCGTTAAGGCGGTCAAGGCGACTGGGCGTAAGCAGATCATCATTGCGGGTGTGGTGACGGATGTGTGTGTGGCGTTCCCGACGTTGTCGGCGCTGGCGGAGGGGTTTGAGGTGTTTGTGGTGACGGATGCATCGGGCACGTTTAATACCACGGTGCAGCAGGCGGCGTGGAGCCGGATGACGCAGGCGGGGGCGCAGTTGATGAATTGGTTTTCGGTGACGTGTGAGTTGCAGGGTGACTGGCGCAATGACATGGAAGGGTTGGGGAATTTGTTGTCTCAGCGGATTCCTAATTATCGGAATTTGATGAATGGGTATGCGGCGGTGACGGCGCGTCAGGGCTGAGGTTGATAGCCTTTGTGGGGAGTGGGCTTGCCCGCTCCCACAGGGGTCATGTTTGCCTTTGAAGCAGCGGAGTTTCTCAGTCGAGGATCAGGTGAGGTAGAAACCGGCTGGAGTCCTTGGTGATCAAGCTATTGTCTTCTCGCACGCCAATCCCCGCGGCTTGATCGCCAATCACCCAGGACCCGATCAGTGTGTAGCTGTCACCAAAGCGCGGCAGCGGTGCGAATTCCTGGAGGATGAACGGCGCGTCGGTGTAGGGGCCGTCTTCTTTTACGATCAGGCCGTCGGCGGTTTGCAGTTCGATGTTGGCGCCTTCGCGGGAGAAGAACGGTTTGCGCACCCAGCCCTTTGGCACGGCTTTGCCGGGGTCGGTATCCAGGTGGGAGGCGAGCAGGTTGGGGTGGCCTTTGTTGAATTCCCACAACAGCGGCAGGACGCCTTTGTTGGAGAGGATGGATTTCCAGGCGGGCTCGAAAAACTGGGTATCGCACTGGGCAATCGCGGCGCCGAAGGGCTCGTGAAAGATGAATTCCCAGGCGTGCAGTTTGAACAGGTGGGGAATCCAGCGATCTTCGAGGTCGACGAAACGGCCATCACTGGTGAGGCCGATGTCTTCGATGTCGATGTGGCGTGATTCGATGCCGACTTTTTCCGCGACGAGGCGCAGGTAGTCGGTGGTGCCTTTGTCTTCGATCGAGTCTTTCATCGAGGCGAAGTAGAACGGCTGGTTGACCTGCAGTTGAGCGAAGGCCTGATGCAGCTTGGTGTCGATGCTGTTGAACTGGTCGGCATGCTTGGGCAGCAGGCCGCGTTCGATGCATTGTTCCAGCCAGCCCCATTGAAACGCCGCAGCCTCATAGAGGCTGGTCGGCGTGTCGTAGTTGAGTTCGAGCAGCTTGGCGGGCCCGGTGCCGTTGTAGGAGAAGTCCATGCGCCCGTACAGGTGCGGGTGGCCTTCGAGCCATGAGGTTCGAATCATGTCGAAGAACGGCGCGGGAATGCTCAGGCGTTCCAACAATTCCTCGCTTTGAACCACGCGGGCCACGAGGTCCATGCACATGTCATGGATCTCGGTGGTCGGGTCTTCAAGGTCGCGCTCGATTTGCTCGAGCGTGAATTGGTAGTACGCGCGCTCGTCCCAGTAGGGTTCGTCGTCGATGGTGTGGAACAGAAAGCCGAGGCTGTCGGCAGTCTGTTTCCAGTCATGACGCTCTGCGCATTGGATCTTTTTCATCGCCCGGTTTCCTTAACTGCTCGACCCACCGCCGCCCCAGCCGCTGCGTGCACTGGCCTTGCTGCCGAAGCCGCCACGGGAGGTGGACGAGGCAACGGAGCTCGACTTGTTGGAAGAGCGCAGTGTGTTCGTGTAATTGCTGCTGCCATACCGGGCTTGGTTGGAGCGGCCGAAGGTTGCCCCATTGGAGGCGCGCTGATTGAGCGTCGAGTTGCCGTAGTTGCCGCGATCATCGCGATAGCGGTACACCGGCTCGGAGCGGTAGCTGTTGCGGTTGTTGCTCAGCATGTTGCCAATCAACAAGCCTGTCAGCAGGCTGCTGGTAGAGAAGCCTGAGCCGCCGCCGCTTGCCTGGGAGCCGCCCGCTTGAGCATTGGCAGCATCGACCTGGGATTGGGTCACCTGGCCGGCAGCGGTCAGTTCGAAACCGCCGAGCTTGGGGATGAACTTGCCGGTGGAGTCCTGCTGGCACCAGTCGGCGACAAAGTCGGCATCGCAATCGGCCTGGCTGTCGTACACCGGGGCAATGCGCCGATGCTCGGCCATGGCCGTCATGTAGGCGTCCGAGCACACGTCCACCGGAAGCTTTTCATCGGCACATTGCTGCACGGACTGGAAGTTGTACTTCTTCTGCAAGTCGTAGGTTTTTTCCGTCGGCCCGCAGCCGGATATCGCCATGGCGACCGACGCTGCCAGCGAAAGCTGGACGTACTTGCTTCGTTTCATCGGGAGCTCCGTGCGCAATCAGTTCTGGGTAGGCGTCATGCACGCGGCATTCAACATGCCGACGCTGATGGCCACGGCGGCCACGTAGATACCGGCCGCGAGTTCGCCGTTCTTGATGCGCTCGGACGTGCCTTTGAGCACCAGGCTGGTCACCAAAAAGGCCAACAGTTGAACGAGGGCGGCGATCACGGCCCAGACGACGAAGTCGAGGATGCTGATCGAGTAGGCAATCACGTTGCTGGCCGGAATGGCGAAACCGATGATGGCACCGCCCAAGGCGACCGCAGCCGACACGTTGCCCGCACGGATCAGTTCGAACTCCTTGTGCGGGGTGACGCGGGTGTAGATGAACTGGAACAGCGCGAAGATTATCGCAGCCCCCAAGATATACGTGACAAACCCGAACACAGCCGCTTTGTTCAGGGAGATGGAGAGAGCTTCTAGCATGGGGTTCTTCCTTTTTTAGAGCGCATTCAGGTCGGTTGTGTACAGCGAAATGCCCAGCGAGGTGCTCAGGCTGATGGAGCCCTCAGCGTCTTCTTCGACGGAAAACAGCAAAAACTCTCGACGGTCGGTCAGGCCGGTGTCGCGGGCGTACAGCATCGAACGGTGCTCGACGGTGTAGGTGTTCTCGGGGTTGATCACCTGTTCGCTCATCGCCACCAGTTCTGTCTGGCCAGGCTCGCTGCCCCACACACGGGCGTATTCGACGCCGTTGTGGGTGTAGGTCGGCAGCCCGATCAAGCTCTGTGGCCCTGCCAACCGACGCAGCTCCGCTTCACTACTGAGGGTGACAACGCTCAAATAGTTGAACAGGATTACCGACTCAACCTGCCCGGCGATCTCGCCGGTGGTGTGCACCTGCAGCCAGTAATCTTCGTCGTTCATGTAATAGCGTGACAGCCAGGTCGACTGCCCGAGATCAACGGTGCCGTTGGCCCAGATTTCCTGGGAGCCGGGGATCACTACCGTGGTTTTCTCATCGAGCAGCAATTTCAGGGTCGTGTCGAATATCACGCCTTTGCCCGGCGCCAAGCCCAGTGGGCCGGTGACTGGCAGGGTTTCGCCGGCAGTCCATTGCGACTCCGGTTTCGCTTGCGGGGCCTCAAGCCCCATCAACTGTTTAAACCATCCCATTGGAGATTTCCTTGAGGCGGGTGGAGGCGATGTAGAAGAGTTCGCCGCCTTCAACGCGGGTGGCGCCAGGCGGGTTGATTGACGGTTGTTGAGCGCCTTTGGCGCGATAGCCGATGAGCGTGGCGTTGTGCTGTTCTTTCATCTGCATGTACAGGTCGCCGAACGTTGCCTCAAAGGCCTCAGGCAATTTCATCAGGTATTGAGTGGCGCCTTGCCCGACGCACAGCAGCTCATTGATGACCACGGACGAGCCCGGGTCCTGAGAGGCGCGCACCAACATTTCGATGGCCATGCTTGAGGTGCACTCCAGGCTGGGCGCATAGGAACTGGCGAGGGCGGCAATTTCACTTTCATTGAAGTGGGCGACCACGTGCCCCACAGGGCTCAACTGATTCACCGCCAGCACGGTGGCCAGCGTCAGGTCATCAGACGGGGTTCGCACCAGCACTCGCTCGGCGCCGGGAACACCTGCACGCAGTAATAATGCGGTGGAGGACAGGCTTTCGCCTCTGATGAACGCCGCTTTGCCTGGCATCGGGTTTTCTTCCAGCGTGCAGTCGCAGATGACGATCAGGTTGTCGTTCGAGGTTTCATCTTGAAGCAACAACTCAATGACCCGCTCGCTGGACGCGCCTTCCCAGCCGATGAGCACGGTGTGGCCGACCTTGCCGGTGAAATCGCCTTTGCCCTTCATGCCTTTTCTCCATGCATCAATAACACTGCTGGTGGTTTTGCCGATGGCCGCCGTCAGCAGCGCAATGCCCCCGAGCATGACCCAGGTGGCGACAAATACTCGCCCCGCCGAGGTCTGCGGCGCGAGGTCGCCATAGCCGACAGTAAGCGTGGTGGTGAGATAGAAGTAAATAAACGTGGCGGGGGCGGTGAGGTGTTGTTCGCCCAGAAACACCAGGCCCAGATACGCCGTGCCCAGGTGTACACCCAAAGCAATGACCAGCCCTGCCCAGCCGAAGCGGTGAAAGAGGGAGGAGGCGTAGAGGCGCAACAAAAGAAAAATCGACATGTCGTCCCTGATTCCCTGGGTATTTGATTCCTGATGACGTCATCGCCTCGGCGTTCACCCGGCATTAAACCTGCTGCGCGGCGTAGAGAGAAGTACCTTGGCCGCAATAAACCCGGCGAGTGCACCAAACAAATGGCCTTCGAAGGAAATACCCTGGCGCGGCAGGAAGCCAAGGATCAGGCCGCCATACATAACCGCCACCACACCGGCGGTGATCAGGTTGCTCCAGCTCCGGTGGAACCAGGCGCGAGACAACAAGTAGGCCCATAAGCCGAATACCCAGCCGCTGGCACCGACGTGTACGCCGGCAAACCCGAACAGCCAGACCAACGAGCCACCCAGCAGGATAATAATCGCGCTGACGGTAATGAACCGGTTGAGCCCTTCGATAATGACCAGAGTCCCCAGTACCAAAAAGGCAATCAGGTTAGCGCTCAGGTGGGCAAAGGAGGCGTGCAAAAACGGAGAGGTGAGGATGCCGAGCAGCCCCTGCACGGTTCTCGGGATCAGGCCGAATGCCATGAGGCTGTAACCGGTGGCTACATTGAGCAGTTGCAGCGCGACCATAAAGAGCGCCAAGCCTGCGATTGTCTTGAAACCCTTCAGGGCGTCCATCCTGACCTCGACGTAAAAAAAAGAAGGGCAGACCTGCCCTTCTTGCTGCGGCGCTGTTTACTCAGCCGACTTTTGCTTCAGGCGTTCCAGAATCGCATTGGCGCTGCCTGTGTCCGGCGTGATACCGGCTTCGCGCAGCTTGCGCTCAAGGTCAGTACCCGTCGATGCCTCCGCCAACTCATCCTGGGCTTGCAGTTCAGCGGCGCGATGCTGCTGCTTGGCTTGCAAGCGGTTCAGCGTACCGACGGCGGTTTCCAGCTTGCCGTTGGCACCGCCACTGGCGATGGACGCGCTGACCTGGGCCTTCTGTACGCTTTCGCGCGCCTTGGCCATGTCCACTTGCTGGCGCAGGCTTTTGATTCGGCTTTCGGCTTTGGTGATGTCTTTGCGCATGCTCTCAGCGTACCCGCCGAACTCGGTGGTCTGCTTTTGCTCGACGTCACGTTCGTTGGTCAGGGTCGAAATGGCTTCGGCCACTTCCAGAGCCAGGTCTTCACGATTGGCCTGGATAGCAGCCATCGCCTTGGACTCCAGGTCTTTGATCTTGGCGTCGTATTCGCTGACGCGGTCAGCCGCCAGTTTGTGCTTGGCCATGATGCTGACCAGTTCACGCTTGGCGTTGGCCAGCGCGCTGTCAGCGTCGCGAATTTCCTGGTCAAGGATGCGCAGGGCTTGTTGGTCAACGATCGATTCGCCGACTTCGCTGGCACCGCCACGTACCGCGGTGAACAATTTGCTCCAGATGGACTGAGTCATTGGATACTCCCGAATAATTAGTTGAAGAAACGTTCAAAGGCTTCGCTGGCGCGCTGCACGTTGTCGACGAGGGTTTTCACCTCGGTCACGATGTTGGTCAGGCTGGAGTCGGAACTCAGCGCGCCGAACATGTTGTAAACAACCTGGCCGTTAGGCATCGACTCGATACCGATCGAGGACAACGGGAACATTTCCCGGCTGCGCAGCACCGCGTCATTGAATGCCGCTACGTCGCTGATGGACTCGACGTCGACCAGAACGGTGTCCACGATGATCTGCTCGCCCACCACTGCGATGTAAATCGGCAGGCCCCCGAAGTCGTTCATTTCCAGCTTGATGCTGGACTCGGAGCCTTGAACGAGAGAAAGCGTAATGTCGTTGGAAACCACTTCGTCCAAGGCTTGCAGCGCCGTGAAGAGGCGATCGATATTCCAGTTAGTACCTGCGCTCATGAAATTCTCCGACATGAATGAGCCAGCCAGAATCGGTTGGCGAAGCTGTTTCTCCATTTGCTTGAGCAGGCTTCGATTTTCGGGAAGCACCCAAGTCTCGTGTTTCACATACCCGGCGGCCGCCAGGCCCGCGCGCATCTGCTTCATGTAAAAGCTCGACGGCTTTTTCGCAGGCGGTTTCAAGCGCTCTCCCTTGCGGCTTGCGGAATCGGTATCGGGCCCGGCTTGCGGGCTCGATGGAGAGCTGCTTTTCATGGTGCTGACCTCGTTGTGAAAAACTCACGCGTGAGAAAATCTACAGGTAATTCTCGGAAGGCTCAATAGCTCACGCGTGAGATTTTTTACCGGCGTTCCCAGCCCACTGAAAAGCACTCCTTGTTCGAGAGTCGCCGGACCGGCACAAAGACAGCGCCCCCGACAGCAAGAACCTGTGGGAGAAGTTCCTGTCCGGTGGCACCATCTCCAGTGGGCCGCATGGCAGTGAGCGGCACACCGACGACTGGCGGCCTTGGGGCAGAACGGACATGGACACGGGGAGCAAGAAAACGGCTTGATGTTGCGTAGAGCATTTATCAGGCAAGCCCTGACGCTGTTCAGTTAAGCGAACGCAATGCCCAAAGCAGCGAAGATTAAATGTGGGAGCGGCGGTGCGACGATTCGACTTGCCCGCGATGACGTCGGCCCAGCAAACATTGATGTTGACTGACCCACCGCTTTCGCGAGCAAGCCCGTTCCCTCCTTTGCTCTTCGTCGCTTAGCAGGTTGCTGCACAAATGCTCCGCGGTACTAGAGCGCCCCTTGACTCTCCCCTATACGGCACACCCTACCCTGAAAGCCCCCATTTTCAGGACCTTACCCCATGCCCCAGCGCATCCTGGTCATCCTCGGCCACCCTTCTCCCACCAGTTTCTGCTCAGCCTTGGCCGACGCCTACCGCCACAGCGCAAAACTCGCCGGCCACGAGGTCCGCGTCCTGCGCTTGGGCGATCTCACTTTCGACCCCGTCCTTCACCACGGCTACACGCAGATCCAGCCGTTGGAACCTGACTTGCTCAGCGCCCAATCCGACATCCTCTGGGCCACCCATCTGGCGTGGGTGTTCCCGATCTGGTGGGGCGGTATTCCGGCATTGTTGAAAGGGTTTATCGACCGCGTTTTCCTACCCGGCTTTGCCTTTAAATACCGCGAAGGCAAGCCGTTTCCTGACAAGCTGCTGCTCGGCCGAACCGCACACTTGTTGGTGGCCCTGGACACGCCGCCGTGGTATTACCGCTGGTTCTACCGCATGCCGGGCATTCATCAGATGCGCAGCACGACCCTGGCGTTTTGCGGCATCAAGCCGACCAAAACGTTGATGTTCGGGCCGGTGCTGGGCTCTACACCGGCGCAGCGTGAAAAATGGCTGACACTGGCCGGCGGCCTATTCGGAAAAGGGAGTTTTCATGTACATCGGCAAAGCCGCGCAGCTGTCGGGCACGACCATCAAAGCGATACGCCACTATGAGGCAATTGGCCTGTTGCCAGCACCGCAACGGGAGGGGCGTTATCGGGTCTATTCGGCGCAGAGCGTGGAGCTGCTGGCGTTGATCAAGTGCGCCCAGCAGTTGGGGTTCAAGCTCAAGGAGTTGCAGGGGATTTTGCACGGGCACGAAGGCGATGCACTGCCTTGGGAACGGGCAGATCAGGCCATCGCCAGCAAGAAGCGCGAACTGGCCGGGCAGATTGCTGGGTTGCAGCAGATGCAGGCGGGGTTGATGGCGTTTGAAGCGCAGCTCAAGGATGCGCAGGGGCAGTGCTCGGGTGTCCTCTGAGCCCAATAGGCGTTTTATTCGGCTCAACAGAGGACGACTGCCCCCCGCTCATTTGCCCAGAATCCCCATGTCTGCTAGTGTCGCGCCGGTTTACCGTCTACCGGAATAGCCGCCATGGCCCGCAAAAAAGTTGCACTCGATTTCGAACAATCCCTCGCCGACCTGCAAACCCTGGTCGAGCGTCTGGAGAACGGCGAGTTGTCGCTGGAGGACTCGCTGACAGCGTTTGAGCAAGGCATCGGCCTGACTCGCGACTGCCAGAGCGCGTTGGCGCAGGCGGAGCAGAAGGTCCAGGTATTGCTGGAGCGCGACGGGGAGTTGGCCGAAGAACCTTTCGATGCGGAACAGCCCGAATGATCGACGCGTATCAGGCCAGTAGCCAAGCCCGGGTGAATGCGGCGCTCGAGCCCTTGTTTGTTGCGCCAAGCCCGGAAATGAACCGCCTTTATGCCGCCATGCGCTACAGCGTGATGAATGGCGGCAAACGCGTGCGCCCGTTGCTGGCGTATGCGGCCTGTGAAGCCTTGGGCGTGCGTGCCGAGCAAGCCAATGGCGCGGCGTGTGCGGTTGAGCTGATTCACGCCTACTCCCTGGTGCATGACGATTTGCCGGCAATGGACGACGACGATTTACGTCGCGGCCAGCCAACCACCCACAAAGCCTTTGATGAGGCCTATGCGATCCTGGCCGGTGATGGCCTGCAGAGCCTGGCGTTCAGCGCCTTGCTGGACCCGCGCCTGAACAGCGTGAACGCTGAGATCAGCCTGCGTATGGTGACCGCCCTCGCTCTGGCCGCAGGCCCGGCTGGCATGGTCGGCGGGCAAGCGATCGACATGGGTTCGGTCAGCCTCAAGCTGGACCAGCAAGCCCTCGAACACATGCATCGCCACAAGACCGGCGCGCTGATCGAAGCCGCGGTGCACTTGGGCGCCCTGGCCAGTGGCCGTGCCGACGCAGCGCAATTGGCGGCCCTGCAGACCTATTCCCGGGCCGTCGGCCTGGCGTTTCAGGTGCAGGACGACATTCTCGACGTGGAAAGTGACACCGCGACCCTGGGCAAACGCCAAGGCGCGGATGCCGCACGCGATAAACCGACCTATCCGGCCTTGCTTGGCCTCGAAGCGGCCAAGGCGTATGCCCTGCAACTGCGCGACCAAGCCCTGGACGCCCTGCGACCTTTCGACGCGGCGGCCGAGCCATTGCGCGACTTGGCGCGGTATATCGTCGAACGCCGCCACTGATAACGGCGGCCATTGCAGCCGCATATCGGCCAAGTTCGGCGCTCTGCGTGGGCAGTTTGCACTGCTTGAGGTAAACTGCCGCCTCTTCTATACCTATAACGATTCGCCTGATGCCCACGACGTTTCAAGAGATTCCCCGCAAACGCCCGTCCACGCCCCTGCTCGACCGTGCTGCCACGCCGGACGGCCTGCGTCGACTGGGTGAAGCCGAGCTGGAAACCCTGGCCGATGAGTTGCGCCTGGAATTGCTCTACACGGTCGGTCAGACCGGTGGGCATTTCGGTGCCGGCTTGGGCGTCATCGAGCTGACTATCGCCCTGCATTACGTGTTCGACACCCCGGACGACCGGCTGGTGTGGGACGTGGGCCATCAGGCGTACCCGCATAAAATCCTCACCGGCCGTCGCGAGCGCATGGCCACTCTGCGCCAGAAGGACGGCCTGGCCGCCTTCCCACGTCGCGCCGAGAGCGAGTACGACACCTTTGGCGTCGGCCACTCCAGCACCTCTATCAGTGCCGCGCTGGGCATGGCGATTGCCGCCCGCCTGCAAGGCAGTGAGCGCAAGGCGATTGCGGTGATTGGTGATGGCGCGCTGACCGCCGGCATGGCCTTCGAAGCGCTGAACCATGCGCCGGAAGTGAACGCCAACATGTTGGTGATCCTTAACGACAACGACATGTCGATTTCGCGCAATGTCGGTGGCCTGTCGAACTACCTGGCAAAAATCCTCTCCAGCCGTACTTACGCGAGCATGCGCGAAGGCAGCAAAAAGGTGCTCTCGCGCCTGCCCGGCGCGTGGGAAATTGCCCGGCGTACCGAAGAATATGCCAAGGGCATGCTCGTGCCCGGCACCCTGTTCGAAGAGCTTGGTTGGAATTATATCGGCCCGATCGATGGCCATGACCTGCCCACCCTGATCGCCACGCTGCGCAACATGCGTGACCTCAAGGGCCCGCAGTTCCTGCATATCGTCACTAAAAAAGGCAAAGGCTTCGCCCCGGCGGAAGTCGACCCGATTGGTTACCACGCGATCACCAAGCTCGAACCGCTGGACGCCCCTGCCGCCGCGCCGAAAAAGGCCAGCGGGCCGAAGTATTCCGGCGTGTTTGGCGAATGGCTGTGTGACATGGCCGCCGCCGACCCGCGCCTGGTGGGCATTACCCCAGCGATGAAGGAAGGCTCCGACTTGGTGGCGTTCAGCGAGCGTTTCCCGCTGCGCTATTTCGACGTGGCGATTGCCGAGCAGCACGCGGTGACCTTCGCCGCCGGCATGGCCTGTGAAGGCGCCAAGCCGGTGGTGGCGATCTACTCCACCTTCCTGCAGCGCGGTTATGACCAGTTGGTGCATGACGTGGCGGTGCAGAACCTCGATGTGCTGTTCGCCATCGACCGCGCCGGTTTGGTCGGCGAAGACGGCCCGACCCACGCCGGCAGTTTCGATTTGTCCTACTTGCGCTGCATCCCCGGCATGCTGGTGATGACGCCGAGTGATGAGAACGAACTGCGCAAGATGCTCAGCACCGGCCACCTGTACAACGGCCCGGCGACCGTGCGTTACCCGCGCGGTAATGGCCCGAATGCCGTGATCGAGAAAGACCTTGAACCGATTGAAATCGGCAAAGGCATCGTGCGTCGCCAAGGCAGCAAAACCGCTTTCCTGGTGTTTGGCGTGCAATTGGCCGAAGCGCTGAAAGTCGCCGAGAAGATCGACGCCACCGTGGTCGATATGCGCTTCGTCAAACCACTGGACGAAGCCCTCGTAAGCGAAATCGCCGCCAGCCATGAGTTGCTGGTGACGGTCGAAGAAAACGCCATCATGGGCGGCGCCGGTGCGGCGGTCAGCGAGTTCCTGGCGCGGGAGAACATTCTCAAGTCGGTGCTGCACCTGGGCTTGCCGGATGTGTATGTCGAACATGCCAAGCCGGCGCAGATGCTGGCTGAGTGTGGGCTGGATGAAGCCGGGATTGAGGCTTCGGTGCGCGAGCGCATGGCGCTGCTGGGCCTGTAACCCGACCTCCCGGTAGAAACCGGGCCAACATGTGGGAGCTGGCTTGCCTGCGATAGCGGTCTATCGGACACATTGAAGTTGAATGTGCCGCCGTCATCGCAGGCAAGCCAGCTCCCACATTGGTTTTGTATTGCTGATAAACGCTAGGGACAGCCCATGACCCGCCTTCGCTTTGCCCTGCCCTTGCTGCTGCTTCCCGCCACTGACCTGTTGGCCGACAGTTTCGAGCGTGACGACGCCCTGAAACTCCCCAACGTAGTGATCAGCGCCAACCGCCAGGTCCAAGCGCGCAACGACAGCAGCGCCGCCAACACCGTATTCACCCGCGATGACATCGACCGCTTGCAACCCACCAGCGTAACCGACCTGCTCAGCCGCGTACCCGGTGTGCAAGTCGCGCCCACCGGTGGTCGCGGCAGCCTGCCGGGGATTTTCATTCGCGGCACCAAGGCCGCACAAAGCCTGGTACTGGTCGATGGCCAGCGCATCGCCAATACCACCTCCGGCGACAGCGGGCTGCAATACCTGAACGTCGACCAGATTGAACGCGTGGAAGTGCTGCGCGGCTCACGCTCGGTGATCTACGGCAGCGACGCGATTGGCGGGGTGATCCAGATTTTTACCCGGCGTAATGCCGAGCAGGGCCTGCAGCCACGCTTGAAACTGGGGTTTGGCAGCCACCAGACCTGGGAGCGCAGCCTTGGCCTGTCTGGCGGTGATGAGCACACGCGCTTCAACTTGGGGGCGAGCCTGGATGACACGGCGGGTATCAACGCTACACACGAATCGTTCCCCAGCGATGGCGACCATGATGCCTATCGCAATCAGTCCATCAGCCTGAACCTCAGCCATGCCTTCAACGATGAACTGGAAGTGGGTTTCAACCTATTGGATAACCGCGGCAAGTCGGAATACGACAACAGCTTCGTTGAGCAAAAACCCTACACCGATTACACCGTGAGCAGCGCCAGCGGCTATGTCGACGCCAAGTTGAATGAACGCTGGCAGTCGCGCCTGGAGCTGGGTCACAGCGAGAACCGTGATACCAAGCGCGATAAGCTCAGTGATTATTTCAGCGTGTTCAACACCTATCGTGACTCGGTCAACTGGCAAAACGACCTGACGCTGGATGAGCAAAACAGCCTGATCCTCGGCGGCGACTGGTACGAAGACCGCTTTCACGGCTCCAGCGCCTTTACCGAGAACAGCCGCTGGAACCGGGCCGCCTTTGTGCAGCATCGTTTCCACGGCGAGTGGTTCTCCACCGAAATGGGCCTGCGCCGCGACCAGAACCAGCAATTCGGCGGCCAGAACAGCTGGAGCGGCACCCTTACCGTGCCGATCAACCCCGATAATGACGTGCTGCTGAGCTACAGCGAAGGCTTCCGCGCGCCGACCTTCAACGACCTTTACTACCCTGACACGCGGTACAGCAACCCCAACCTGCAGCCGGAGACCTCAAAAAGTTACGAGCTGCAATGGCGCAGCCAACTGAGTGACAGCACGCGCCTGGAAGCTTCGCTGTACCGCACGGATTTAAGCGACGCGATCGTTGCCGACAGTAACTACAAGCCACAAAACGTGGCGTCGGCACGCATCAATGGCTTTGAAGCGGCGCTCAAGCAGGAACTGTTTGGTTGGCAGGGCAACCTGGGCGTGGCATTTATCGACCCGCGCGACCGCGATACCGGCCACACCCTGGCGCGTCGCGCACGGCGCACCTTGAGCCTGGATCTGGACCGGCAATTCGATAAGTTGGGTGTGGGTGCCAGTTGGCAAGCCATCAGCAGCAGCTATGACGATGAAGACAACCGCAATCGCCTGGGCGGTTATGCCTTGCTGGGGCTGCGTAGCAGCTGGGCGATCAATCATGAAGTCCGTGTTTCGCTGAAAGTCGACAACCTGTTGGACCGCCAATATGCCCGCGCTCGGTATAACTACAACGCCCCCGATTCTCCCAACAACCAGGACTACCGCGAAGAGGGGCGGACCTGGATGCTGGGCCTGACGTGGGCACCGCAGCTGTAGCGCTGCGGCTCAATAAATCTGCCGGGCAGGTTCGTTGGAATTCAGATAGCCGGCCTTGATGGCTTCGCCGCAGGTTATGAAACCGTATGCGTTAACTCCACCCGTGTCGGTAAAGCCAACATATAGGTCCTTTTTCTTGCCTTTGCTTTCAAGCGCATAGTCAAAGCACTGTGAACTGCCATTGCGAACCGGGGTGATGCGCTTGGGTTGCTCGATTGCAAGAATGTCCTGCTTAGTGGCCCCACGCTCGGCGGCCTTGGCCGCGACGGGGTGATCGCTGAAGTTCATCAACGTTGAGATACCTTCCAGCGTGTTACAACCGGCCAGCAAAATGGCGGTAGAAATACCAATGATCAAACGGCGCATGACCACCTCCTGTCGTTGAACGAACGCCATGCAACACGCATCGCGGGTAGCAGCGTATCGCCCTGGCGCCGAAACTACCCGATGGACAACTCTTAATAACCGGTAGGAGAACACGCAACGTTCACGCGAGCGTTGCAGCGCAATCAACGCTCACGCGTCACCCTCGCAACACAGCATCAATGATCAGTATTTCCTGCTGACCCGCTCATTGGACGCCAGACTACCCTCGGCCAACGCGGTGCTGCAGGTTGCGTAGCCCCAGGCGTTAACCCACCCACTGGAGGTGAAAGAGACGAAATAATCGGCTCTTTTTCCATCACGCGCCAATGCGTAGTCGAAGCACTGTGCGGTGCCGCCACGGATAGAGGTGATTTTCGTGGGTTTCTGAATGCTCAGGATGTCTTGCTGGGTGCTGTCCATCGACGAAGTCCTATCGACTATAGGATGGTTACCAAATGTCCTGAGCTCAGAGAGTCTTTGTGACAGATCGCACCCGCTGATTAGCGTCAATACGAGGGCCGTACCCGCCAACGCGAAGAGATAACGCATGATATGTCCTTATGCTGCCTAATTAACCCGAATGGGGGACCGGCGACACTAGCCACCCTGGGTGCGTAAATCTGGAGGCAAAGTCCGACATCTTGGCAGATCAATCGCACCGACCAGGATGGAAACACAACGGATTGTCAGCGCTGGGGGACCACTGACTGACAGAGCTTCGCGATCGCCTCGATCATCTGCCCGCTCGGCCGCTCCAGCCCCTTGTCCGGGACTATCTGCAACCGGCCTTCGGCCACCGCCGCTATTTGCGGCCAGGCCTTCCAGGCATCGAGTTGCACCTGATCGGCAGCTAGAATCAGCTGCGGATTACGCTGCAACACCGACTCGATGCTGACCTGTGGCGCGGGCAGCTTCAGGTCGTCGAATACATTACGCGCGCCGCACACACTCAGCGCATCGCTGATGATTTGCCCACCGCCCACGGTGTACAGCGGCTGGTTCCACACTTGGTAAAACACCCGTAAGGGCTCGGCACGCTGATAGCGTTGGCGCAGTTCGGCCAGGCGCTGGCGTAACTGCGCGGCTAATTGTCGACCCGCCTCTTCACGGCCCACTTGTTGAGCGATGGCTTGGATCTGAGACGTCAGTTGTTCAAGGCTATGCGGTTCGGCGACGTAAACGGGGATATTCAGGCGCTGCAACTGCTCGCGTTGCGCAGGACCCACGCTGCCGGGCCAGAGCAGGATCAGGTCGGGCTTGAGGCTGAGCAGGCGCTCCATGTTCAATTGCCCGTATTGCCCCACCGAGGGCACTTGCGCCAATGCCGCCGGGCGTTCGCCGCCATCGAGCACGCCCACCAGCAGGTCGGCGGCGCCCAGTTCAAGCACGATTTCAGAGAGTGACGGCGCCAGGCTGACGACGCGTTCGACCGCCAACGCCTGGGCACTGACTGCCAGCAGCAGCACCGCCAGCCAGTAGCGCATCATCCCAATTGACGCGGGATGCGGTAGAGGTAAAACAGTACCAGCGTCGACAGCGCCAGCAGGAACAGCGGGACGGCTTCCAGGCCGACAAACACCGCCAGCGCGCCGATCCAGGCCGGTATCGCCGCCACCAGCAAAGCCGTGCGGCGACGGGCCGCGAGGGTAATCCAGGCAGCCGGTTCTTCAGCGGTGTCGAGGGCTTTGGCGGTGGCGATCAGCGCGTGTTTATAGCCATGAAAATAACGCAGGCTCAAAAACATCGAGGCCACGCCGGCAATAAAGAACGGCATGGCCAGTACGGGAAGCAGGGATTCGGCGTGGCCAAATACCAGGTTGATCACAAACAACGGCAGCAGTGCCAGGGCCAAGTACTGCCACCAGTTGAAGGACAGTCGCCGTTTCACCTGGCCGCGGGTCACGCGCGGTCGACCTCGCCCTGATGCTCGTTGCCCATCATGTGGTCGAGCTTGCTGGCCTTGGTCGCCAAGTAGAGCTTGTTGTGCGGGTTTTGCCCGGTGTGCAGCGGCACGCGCTCGGCGACGGTGATGCCCATTTCGGTCAAGGCTTTGACCTTGCGCGGGTTGTTGGTCATCAGGCGCAGGGACTTCACGCCCAGATACTCAAGCATCGGCAGGCAGATCGCGTAGTCACGCTGGTCGGCGGCGAAGCCTAGGCGTTCGTTGGCTTCAACGGTATCGGCGCCGCCGTCTTGCAGCTCGTAGGCACGGATTTTGTTCATCAGGCCGATGCCACGGCCTTCCTGACGCAAGTACAGCAACACGCCACGGCCTTCACGGGCGATGGCGCGCATGGCGGCTTCCAGTTGCGAACCGCAGTCGCAGCGCTGGCTGAACAGCGCGTCACCGGTCAGGCACTCGGAGTGCACGCGGCCCAGTACCGGCGCACCGTCGGTGAGGTCACCCAGACTGAGCACGAGGTGCTCGCGGCCGGTGGCCTCTTCGAGAAAGCCGTTCATGGTGAACGTGGCAAAAGGGGTAGGCAGCTTGGAAGCGGCGACGAAAACGACGGGCACCGTGTGCTCCTGATTTCAGATTTCACAGAGGGCGTCATTGTAACAGCAGGTTCCTACAGACGCTTAAGCTGAATTATCGCTGATAAAGATCAATAGGTTCGATTGGCCTTCGTCCCGGTTCTATGCAGGTCAGAACGGATAGGGCTGTTTCCAGCGCGCGAAAATCGGCTTCAGCTCGCCGCTCTCGACCAAGGCCGCCATGCGTCGGTCATACACCGCCATCAGGGCCCGCCCACGCTCAGTATCGGCAAAGCCTATGTAGAGCGGCAGCTCGGCGATGTGGGTGAGCTTGAATTGCGCCGGATCGTCCGCCTGACTCAGGACGTACTTGGCTTCGGTGAGGGCATCGATGTAGAGGTCGACGCGGGCGTGCTGCAGCATCGGCAGGATGCCGTCACGGCGTTCGATCTGGTTGAAGCGGTGCAGGTTCGGCAGGTAATTCTCATACCTGTAACCGCGCACCCACGCCAGGCGGTAGTTGCCCAGGGTGGCGAGGCTGGGCGTCGGCGTGGTGGCCAGCCCAAGGGCGTAGATGTGATCGGCGTCGAAGTTCCAATGCGGGTACAACACGCCGCTGGTTTCATCGCGGTAGGAGCCGACCCAGCCATCCACCTCGCCGCGCTGGGCCAGGCCGACTGAGCGGGTGTAGGGCACGCTGCGGGTTTGCAGCGTGATACCGGCCGGTTCGAACACTTGGCGCAATACGTCCCAGGCCAAGCCGCTGCCATCTTTGTTGGTGTAGTTGTTCCATTCCTCACTGGCCAGCATGACCTTGCCTGGCACCGGGGCTTCGTCCGCCTGCACCAGCGATGCAACGGCACACAGCGCAACCAGCAGCCAACGCCGTACATTCATGGTGACAGCCTCCTACACCGTGAGATCCGTATAGAGGGTAGCGCAGGTCGCCGGCTTACGGCGCCTCGCGAAAATGCTGATAGCCGCGCACGGCCGGGGTGATGTCTTTCCCAATGGCGTCGAGCAGCGTCACGCCCTGCCCCGCCTCGACCCGGCCGATCACGTGGATCGGCCAACCACCGGCCAACAACGGCGCCAGCTCGGCGGGTGGCAGGGTGAACGCCAACACGTAGTCATCGCCCCCGCTTAACGCCGCCACACGCGCCTCATCGTCGCCGACAAAGGCCAGCAAGGCCTTGGACAAGGGCAGCTTCTGAAGCTCAACCAACAGGCTGACAGCCGAAGCCTTGGCGATATGCCCGCAATCGGCCAGCAACCCGTCGGAGATATCCATGGCCGATGTCGCCTTGCCCCGCAATGCAAGGCCCAAAGCCAACTGCGGTTGTGGCGACCAGTAATGGGCCAGCAAGGGGCCCGCAATCGCCGCATCCGCCGTGCGTTGCCCCAACACTAACGGCAAAGCACCGGCGGCATTGCCGAGCTCACCGCCCACACACAGCAAGTCACCCGGTTGTGCACCGCTGCGCGTCAACGCCTGCCCGGCGGGCACACGGCCGAACACGGTCAGGGTCAGGCTCAGCGGCCCGCGCGTGGTGTCGCCGCCCACCAGGCCCACGCCGCAGCTTTGCGCCATGGCGTTCAAACCCTGGGCATAGCGTTGCAGCCAATCGGCATCGACCGTCGGCGCGGTAAGAGCAAGGGTAAAGGCAAGCGGGTGGGCGCCCATGGCGGCCAGGTCGCTCACCGCTACGGCCAGCGAGCGCTGGCCGAGCAGGAACGGGTCACACGGGTCGGCAAAGTGCACGCCGGCCACTAACGTATCGGTGGAGATTGCCAACTGCTCCCCAGCGGGGAGCGCCAGCAAGGCGCAGTCATCGCCGATCCCCAAGGCAATGCCTTCGCCGCCTTGCGCACAAGGCGCGGCGGCGAAGTAGTTGCGGATCAGCTCAAACTCGCCCATTCAGGACTCAAGCGCAGATTAGCGCTTGTGTTCCTTCACTTCGGCTTCACGCAGGCGCGGGGCCAGCTTGTCGAGCACGCCGTTGACGAACTTGTGGCCGTCGGTCGAACCGTAGACTTTCGCCAGCTCGATACCTTCGTTGATCACCACGCGGTACGGCACGTCGACGCGCTTGAGCAGCTCCCAGGTGGACAGCCGCAGTACGGCCAATTCAACTGGGTCCAGCTCTTCGATGGTCAGGTCCAGGCACGGGGTCAAGGCAGCGTCGATCTCGGCCTGGTTGGCCGGAACACCGTGCAGGATGTCATGGAAGTAGCTGGCGTCCGCGAAGCTGAAATCGTTGTCGACGCGAAACTGCGCTTCGATTTCGTTCAGCGAGGTTTTAGACATGTGGCGCTGGTAAAGCGCCTGAGTCGCGAGCTGGCGGGCGCCACGGCGCTTTTCGCTCTTGGATGGCTTACCAGCGTCGGATGGGCGCGGGTCCTTAGGGTTGAACTGATCGCTTTCGTCGGAAATCACTTGGCCTCCAACTGCGACAGCAGGCTAACCATTTCCAGCGCGGACAGAGCAGCTTCAGCGCCTTTGTTACCCGCCTTGGTGCCGGAACGCTCGATGGCTTGTTCGATGGAATCTACGGTCAGTACGCCGAAAGCGACTGGCACGCCGAACTCCATGGACACCTGGGCCAGGCCCTTGGTGCATTCGCCGGCCACGTATTCGAAGTGCGGAGTGCCGCCACGAATGACCGCGCCCAGGGCGATGATCGCCGCGTATTCACCCTGCTGTGCAACTTTTTGCGCAACCAGTGGAATTTCGAAGGCGCCAGGGGCACGGATGATAGTGATATCGCTCTCGCTCACACCGTGGCGAACCAGGGCGTCAACGGCACCGCTTACCAGGCTTTCAACCACAAAGCTGTTGAAGCGGCCAACCACTAGGGCATAGCGGCCTTTGGGGGCGATGAAGGTACCTTCGATGGTCTTCAGGGTCATTCGACAAATCTCTTAAAGAGCCGGGACGCGAAAAGTGCGTCCCTCAGTGATGTTTTAACCGCGAACAAGGGGCAAGAATCGCCAGCCTTTATTCGGAGGGCACGTATTCTACAACTTCCAGGTCGAAACCGGATATCGCATTAAATTTCATGGGTGCGCTCATCAGGCGCATTTTGCGTACGCCCAGGTCGCGAAGGATCTGCGAACCGGCGCCGACGATGCTGTAGGTGGTCGGTTTTTTCACCGGCACCTGGTCAGCGGTTTCGCGGATATGCGCCAGCAATACATCACCATCCAACGGGTGGCCGAGCAACAGCACCACACCGCTGCCTGCCTCGGAGACCGCAGCCATGGCCGCGCGCAGGCTCCAGCGGCCCGGTTGCTTGACCATCAACAGGTCGCGCAGCGGGTCCATGTTGTGCACGCGCACCAGGGTCGGCTCTTCAGCGCAAATCTTGCCCAGGGTCAGGGCCATGTGCACGTCGCCTTCCACTGAATCACGGTAGGTCACCAAATTGAATTGGCCCAGTTCGCTGTCCAGCGGCTGCTCGGCAATCCGCTGAACGGTACGTTCGTGGATCATGCGGTAGTGAATCAGGTCGGCAATGGTGCCGATCTTGAGGTTGTGTTCGGCCGCAAAGGCTTCGAGTTCAGTGCGACGAGCCATGGTGCCGTCGTCGTTCATCACTTCGCAGATCACCCCGCTCGGCTCGAAACCGGCCATGCGCGCCAGGTCGCAGGCCGCTTCGGTGTGCCCGGCACGCGCCAGGGTGCCACCTGACTGGGCCATCAGCGGGAAGATGTGGCCCGGGCTGACGATGTCTTCGGCCTTGGCGTCTTTGGCGGCGGCGGCTTGCACTGTGCGTGCACGGTCGGCCGCGGAAATACCGGTGGTAACGCCGGTGGTCGCTTCAATCGATACGGTGAACTTGGTACCAAAACCCGACCCATTGCGCGGCGCCATCAACGGCAGCTTGAGCAATTCGCAGCGCTCACGGCTCATGGGCATGCAGATCAGCCCACGGGCGTGCTTGGCCATGAAGTTGATGTGCTCAGCCTTGCAGGCCTCGGCGGCCATGATGATGTCGCCTTCGTTTTCACGGTCTTCGTCATCCATCAGGATGACCATCTTGCCTTGGCGGATGTCTTCAACCAGTTCTTCGATGCTATTGAGCGCCACGCGGCACCCCCTTGGTCAGGATTTCAGGTAGCCGTTAGCGGCCAGAAAACTTTCAGTGATGTTCCCAGATGCTGGCTCTGCGGCCTTATCGCCCAACAACAGGCGCTCCAGGTAACGGGCAAGCAAGTCGACTTCCAGATTCACCCGGCGACCTGGCTGATAAGACGCCATGATGGTTTCGCTCAGGGTGTGGGGAATGATGGTCAGTTCAAATTCGGCGCCATTCACGGCGTTCACGGTCAGGCTGGTGCCATCGACGGTGATTGAGCCTTTGTGGGCGATGTACTTGGCCAGCTCTTTAGGCGCGCGAATGCGGAATTCCACGGCGCGTGCGTTTTCGCTGCGCGAAACCACTTCGCCGACGCCGTCGACGTGGCCGCTGACCAAGTGGCCGCCCAGGCGGGTGGTCGGGGTCAGGGCTTTTTCCAGGTTGACCGGGCTGCCGGCCTTGAGGTCGTTCATCGCGGTGCAGTCCAGGGTTTCCCGGCTGACATCAGCGGCAAAGCCGTTGCCCGGCAGCTCGATGACGGTCAGGCACACACCGCTGACGGCGATGCTGTCGCCCAACTTGACGTCGTCGAGATCCAGCTTGCCGGTCTCAACCAGCAGGCGGATGTCGCCGCCTTTGGGGGTCATGGCACGGATGCTGCCGATGGATTCGATAATGCCGGTGAACATGGCCTTCTCCTGGAAAACGGGACGGGCGCTTGAGCGCCCGGTCAGAATTATACGCTCGCTGCTGGCATAGGTATGGCAGTGACTCGCCAGTCATCGCCTACAGCGCGCATTTCAGTGATCTTGAGTTGGGGGGCATCGGCCAGTTTCTCAAGCGGCCAGTCCAGCAAAGGCCGGGCGGCGGAGCCGAGGAACTTGCCGGCGACGAATATCACGTACTCGTCCACCAGCCCTTGCTGGGCAAACGCGCCCGCCAGGCTTGGGCCAGCCTCTACCAACACTTCGTTGACGCCACGGGCGGCCAGGGCCACCAGCGCCGAACGCAGGTCAACCTGACCGTCGACGCCCGGCACTACAAGGCACTCGGGGCCACGGGGGAACTGGTTTTCCGGCGTCACGCAAGTGATGACCAGCGCAGGGCCAGCCTTGAAGAATGGCGCGTTGAGCGGCACTCGCAGGCGCCCGTCGATCAACACGCGCAATGGCGGACGTGACATGGCTAAGGCAGTGGTGGCTTCATCCAGGCCCAATTCGGCGGCGCGCACGGTCAACCGGGCGCCGTCGGCCAAAACCGTATCGGCGCCGGTCAGCACCACGCTGGCCTCCGCACGCAGGCGCTGTACAGCAGCGCGGGCAGCCGGGCCGGTGATCCATTGGCTTTCGCCGCTGGCCATCGCGGTGCGACCGTCCAGGCTCATTGCCAGCTTGACCCGCACAAACGGCAGGCCGTGTTCCATACGCTTGAGGAAACCCGGGTTCAGCGCGCGCGCTTCGCTTTCCAGCACGCCACTGCGGGTTTCGATACCGGCTTGAGCCAAACGCCGTAAACCGCGCCCGGCCACTTCGGGGTTCGGGTCCTCCATCCCGGCCACCACCCGCGCAACACCGGCAGTCACCAGTGCGTCGGCACACGGCGGTGTGTGCCCATGATGGCTGCAAGGCTCCAACGTCACGTACACCGTGGCGCCGCGCGCCTTATCGCCAGCGGCGCGCAGGGCATTCGGTTCGGCGTGGGGTTCGCCGGTGCGCTCGTGCCAGCCTTCGCCGACAATCTGCCCATCGCGCACAATCACGCAGCCCACACGCGGATTAGGATGAGTGGTGTACAGGCCCTTGCGCGCCAATTCGAGGGCGCGGGCCATGTAATGGGCGTCGAGGACGGTTTGTTCTGCAGAAGGCGAGTTCATTTCTTGACCGGCTCACGGGCCAGGCGGTCGATTTCTTCGCGGAACTCATTGAGGTCCTGGAAGCGTCGATACACCGAGGCGAAACGGATATAGGCGACTTCGTCGAGCTTTTGCAGCTCGCCCATCACCAGTTCTCCAACCACCAGGCTCTTGACCTCGCGCTCGCCGGTCGCGCGCAGCTTGTGCTTGATATGCGCCAGCGCCGCCTCCAGCCGCTCGACACTCACCGGGCGTTTTTCCAGGGCGCGCTGCATACCGGCGCGCAGTTTTTCTTCGTCGAAAGGCTGGCGGCTGCCGTCGGACTTGATCAGACGTGGCAGTACCAGTTCGGCGGTTTCGAAGGTGGTGAAACGTTCACCGCAGCCAGAGGCCAGGCATTCGCGCCGGCGACGCACTTGATCGCCCTCGGCGACCAAACGCGAATCAATGACCTTGGTGTCGTTGGCACCGCAGAAGGGACAGTGCATGGTGGCAGGCAACAAAAAAAGGGAGGGCCATGGTAGCGCATCCCTGTGGCAAGACAAGCCATAGCCTTTACGGTATATAGGCTGACTATTATGTTTCATATTTTTTAAGCCACGGATTTTGTCCTTTCTGGAGCCGTACATGCAGTTACGACCACTCGTTTTACTCGCCCTGTTCAGTTTTCTGGTCGCCTGCAGCAGCGAAGCCCCCAAGCCTTCGTCGCCTCAACCAACGCCCGCCCAAGAGAAAAAAGTACCAGGTATTGAAGACCTCGGCCCCCTGCCGGCCTATCAACGGGAAATCAATGGCAACCTCACCAACATCCCCGCCGGCGCCGAAGTCGAACTGGCGATGCTGGTGATCGACGAACGCAACCGCCCGCAACAACTGCTCGCCAGCAGCGTACTGACCGGCAACGGCAAGCCACTGGCCTTCCGCCTGCGCTTCAACCCCGAAGCCTTCCCGGCCGGTGCACGCGTTGAACTGCGCGGGCGCGCCAGCCAGTCCGGCCAGTTGATCCTGCACCTGCCTGCCGTGCGCATCACCCAGGCGATCACCCAAACCACCGGCCCCCTGCAACTCGTCAAGGCACCATGACGCCACCGTTGGACCTGCAACGCGCCCTGAGCGAACTGATCGGCGACGCGCAGTTGGTGCCCTGCCCACTGCCGGGCACCGTGTTGTCGTTGTGGCTGTTGGATGCGGACAACATGGACCGCGCCTTCAGCCCCGAAGAAACCCGACGCATCCTGCATGAGCCGCCGTACTGGAGTTTTTGCTGGGCCAGCGGTTTGGCGCTGGCGCGCTACCTGGCGGCGAACCCTGAGTGGGTCGCCGGCAAACGCGTGCTGGATTTTGGCGCTGGTTCCGGCGTGGCTGGCATTGCCGCCGTTAAGGCTGGCGCGTTGGAAGTGGTGGCCTGCGACCTCGACCCGCTGGCCTTAGCGTCCTGCCGGGCAAATGCCGAGCTCAACGGCGTGCAGCTGAGTTACTCAGCCGACTTTTTCGCCGAAGCCGACCGCTTCGACCTGATCCTGGTCGCCGATGTGCTCTACGACCGCGCCAACCTGCCGCTGCTGGATCAATTCCTGACGCGCGGCCGTGAGGCCCTGGTGGCGGACTCGCGGGTGCGGGACTTCCAGCACCCGGCTTATCAGCGTCTGGGAATCCTTGATGCGCTGACGCTGCCCGACTTGGCCGAGCCTTGGGAGTTTCGCAAGGTGAGCCTGTACCATTCGCGGCGCCCTTGAGGCCATCGCGGGCAAGCCCGCTCCCACAGTTGACCGCGCCCCTCTGTGGGCGCTGGCGTGCCTGCGAGAGCGATCTTGAATCAACCACGCTTTCAGCCAACCGTGCCAGCCCTTATAGTTGCCCCATTCCCGCTTTATTCGAGATGCCCCATGAGTGAGCCCACGCCGTACATTTTCGACGTCACCACCGCCAACTTCGACCAGGCGGTTATCCAGAACTCCTTCGAAAAACCCGTACTCGTGGATTTCTGGGCCGAGTGGTGCGCGCCGTGCAAGGCGTTGATGCCAATGTTGGCGAAAATTGCCGAGAGTTATCAGGGCGAGTTGCTGCTGGCCAAGGTCGATTGCGAGGCCGAGCAGGATATCGTCGCGCGCTTTGGCATTCAAAGCCTGCCCACCGTGGTGCTGTTCAAGGACGGCCAGCCGGTGGATGGGTTTGCCGGGGCGCAGCCGGAGTCGGCGGTGCGGGCGATGCTGGAGCCGCATGTGCAGATGCCGCCGCCCGCTGCAGCTGACCCGCTGGAACAGGCCCAGGCGCTGTTTGCCGAAGGCCGTATCAGCGACGCCGAAGCGGTGCTGGTGGCACTATTGGGCGAAGACAACACCAATGCCGCCGCCCTGATCCTGTACGCGCGCTGCCTGGCCGAACGTGGTGAATTGGGCGAAGCCCAGGCCGTGCTCGACGCGGTGAAAAGCGATGATCACAAAGCCGCCCTCGCCGGGGCCAAGGCGCAAATCACCTTCCTGCGCCAGGCCGCAGACCTGCCCGACGCCGCCGACTTGAAAAGCCGCCTGGCGCAAAACCCGCAGGACGATGAAGCGGCCTACCAGCTGGCGATTCAGCAACTGGCGCGCCAGCAATACGATGCGGCGCTGGAAGGCTTGCTCAAGCTGTTTATCCGCAACCGCAGCTACAGCGAAGGCCTGCCGCACAAGACCTTGCTGCAGGTGTTCGAACTGCTCGGCAATGACCACCCGCTGGTCACCGTGTACCGCCGCAAGTTGTTCGCTGCGCTGTACTAATCGCCGACCCAGCTGTACAGCGGCGTATCTCCGCCGCTGGCCACTTTGACCTTGGCGCTATGGCGCAAGCGCACCAGCAGGCGTTTGCCTGATGCGGCGTCGCCGGCCAAGCCTTCCAACTGATCGAGCAATTCCAGCCCGTTGAGTTGCCCGGCCTTGCGCAACAGGTCTTGGGCGTTCTGCCACAGATCGTCGTTCTGTTTAACCGGCGCAGCGGTTGGCTCGCTCGGCATGGGCGCCGCCTGCAAGTGGGCGCCCAGTCGCGCCCAATCACCGTCGTCCAGCTCCAGGGTCAAGTCCACCGGCATGTCGCCGACGGTTCCGCGAATTCGCAACATCGTCATTCTCCTGCACTTTTCTGACAGGCATGCTCCCACGCGGCTTGCGCAACGCCAAGCGGGCGGTCAAACTCTGGGGCTATTGTTATAAGATCACATAACAAAACTTTCATGTTCTGGAGCCTTCTCATGCGCCGTCTGCTGCTTGCTTTGCCGTTTGCCCTGTTGCCACTGGCTATCGCCCATGCCGCCGAAGAACATGATCATGACCACGCGCATGGCAGCCTCGGCGCGCATGAACACGGCGTTGGCCGCCTCAACGCAGTGCTCGACGGTCAGGCCCTGGAGCTTGAGTTGGAAAGCCCGGCGATGAACGTGGTGGGCTTCGAACACCTGGCTACCACCGCCGCCGACAAAGCCAAGGTCGCCGCCGCACGCAAACAGCTGGAAAACCCGCTGGCCCTGTTCAAACTGCCTAAGTCCGCCGGTTGCGTGATCAGCACCCAGGAACTCAACAGCCCATTGTTCGGCGACAAGCCAGAAGCCGAGCATGACGACGACGATGACGACCACGCCACCGACGGCAAAGGCGCGGCCGCTCACGAACATCATCACGACCACAGCGAAATCCACGCGCACTACCAATTCACGTGCGCCACACCGACTGCACTGAGCAATCTGGACCTGAGCCAGGTGTTCAAGACCTTCCCCGCCACCCAGAAAATTCAGGTACAACTGATCGGCCCAAGCGGTCAGCAGGGTGTTGAAGCGACGGCCACCGCGGCCAGCCTGAAATTCTGATGTGAAAACCCAATCACTGTGGGAGCTGGCTTGCCTGCGATGCAGGCTCTTCGGTCTATCCGGCACACTGCGGCGATGCTATCGCAGGCAAGCCAGCTCCCACACTTGATCGGTGTCATCATCCAAATCAAACCAGACCACTGATTTCCTATGACCCAAGCGTTAATCGAACTGTCTGATCTGGGCTTCAACTGGCCCGGCCACCCACAGTTGCTGGACATCCCCGCATTCCGCCTGGAAGCTGGCGAAACCCTGTTTCTCAAAGGCCCCAGCGGCAGTGGCAAAACCACTCTGCTCGGGCTTTTGGGCGGCGTGCAGAAACCCACCCGGGGCAGCATTCGCCTGCTCGGCCAGGAGCTGACCGAGCTGTCGGCCGGCGCCCGCGACCGCTTCCGCGTGGACCACACCGGCTACATTTTCCAGCAGTTCAACTTGCTGCCGTTTCTATCAGTGCGCGAGAACGTTGAGCTGCCTTGCCACTTTTCCAAGCTGCGCGCGCAACGCGCGGTTCAGCGCCACGGCAGTGTCGACCAGGCCGCCGCGACCTTGCTCGCGCATTTGGGTTTGAAAGATAAAGACCTGCTCGAGCGCCGCGCCGACTCACTGTCCATCGGCCAACAGCAACGCGTAGCCGCCGCCCGTGCGCTGATCGGCCAACCGGAGCTGGTGATCGCCGACGAACCCACTTCGGCCCTGGACTACGACGCCCGCGAAGCTTTCATCCAGTTGTTGTTCGCCGAATGCCGCGAAGCTGGCGCCAGCCTGCTGTTTGTCAGCCATGACCAGAGCCTGGCGCCGCTGTTCGACCGCAACCTGTCGCTGACAGAACTCAATCGCGCCGCCACGCCCGCAGAGGTTTGAGATGTATCTGTTCCGTCTAGCCATGGCCAGCCTGGCTAACCGCCGCTTTACCGCGATCCTCACCGCCTTCGCCATCGCGCTCTCAGTCTGCTTGTTGCTCGCGGTAGAACGCGTGCGCGTTGAGGCGCGCAACAGTTTTGCCAGCACCATCAGCGGCACCGACCTGATCGTCGGCGCCCGCTCGGGCTCAGTCAACTTGCTGCTGTACTCGGTATTCCGCATCGGCAACGCCACCAACAACATCCGTTGGGACAGCTACGAGCACTTCGCTGCCAGCCCGCAGGTGAAATGGGCGATCCCGATTTCCCTCGGCGATTCGCACCGCGGCTACCGGGTGATGGGCACCAACGAATCCTACTTCGAGCATTACCAGTACGGCCGCAAACAGAACCTCGAACTGGCCATCGGCCGCGCCTTCGCCACCGACACGTTTGAAGTGGTGCTTGGTGCTGAAGTTGCCGATGCACTGCATTACAAGCTCGGCGACAAGCTGGTGCTGGCCCACGGTGTCGCGGTGGTCAGCCTGGTGAAGCACGATGACAAACCATTCACCGTGGTCGGCATTCTGAAACGCACCGGCACCCCGGTGGACCGCACGCTGCATATCAGCCTCGGCGGGATGGAAGCCATCCATATCGACTGGCACAACGGCGTGCCCGCCCAAGGCAAGGGCCGTATCAGCGCCGATCAGGCGCGCAATATGGACCTGACCCCGCAAGCCATCACTGCGTTTATGCTCGGGTTGAACAACAAGATCTCCACCTTTGCCCTGCAACGCGAGATCAACGAATTCCGTGGTGAACCGATGCTGGCGATCCTGCCGGGCGTGGCGCTGCAAGAGCTGTGGAGCATGATGGGCACCGCCGAAAAGGCACTGTTTGTGATCTCGCTGTTCGTGGTGCTGACCGGTTTGATCGGCATGCTCACGGCGATCCTCACCAGCCTCAACGAACGCCGCCGCGAGATGGCGATCCTGCGCTCGGTGGGCGCACGGCCCTGGCATATCGCAACGTTGCTGATCTTCGAAGCGTTCGCCCTGGCCTTGTCCGGTGTGGTGGCGGGCGTCGGCTTGTTGTACGTGTGCATCGCCGCGTCGCGCGGGTATTTGCAGGCCAACTATGGCCTGGACTTGCCGATGTCGTGGCCCAGCGAATATGAATGGACCTTGCTCGCCGGTATCTTGGCGGCCGCGCTGTTGATGGGCAGCGTGCCCGCGTGGCGTGCCTATCGACAATCTCTGGCCGATGGCCTGTCCATACGTTTATGAGGAAGGCTTCGATGCGTCGTGCCCTGTTTGCCTTGCTGCTGGTGGTGGTGGTGGTGCCTGCCTGGGCCGAAGATCAGCCCAAGGATCTGTCCTGGCAGGAAATGATCCCGCTGGACGCGCCGCCGGAAATCCCCAATATGAAGCCGTTGCACGACCTGTCGAGCATGGCCGATGCGCTGTCGGTCGAGTCGGCGCCTGCCGTCAAGCAAGACTTGCCCAACGCACCAGTGGTGCAGAGCCTCGACGGCCAGCACATCCGTTTGCCGGGTTACATCGTGCCGCTGGAGGTCAGCGAAGAAGGCCGCACCACCGAGTTCTTGCTGGTGCCGTATTTCGGCGCGTGCATCCATGTGCCGCCACCGCCGTCGAACCAGATCGTGCATGTGAAAAGCGAAGTCGGGGTGAAACTCGACGAGCTGTACCAGCCGTATTGGATCGAGGGCGCGATGCAGGTCAAGCCGTCTTCGAGTGAATTGGCCGATGCCGGTTATCAGATGGACGCCGACAAGATTTATGTCTACGAACTGCAGGAATAAGGCCTGTTCACCCTTTCATTGAGCTGAGTCAAAGGATCGAACGGAACGATCTTTACCATTGGACGTACAACTTTTAACGTCCTCTTGGAGCTCCCATGAACAAGTCTCTGCTCGGCGCGTCCCTCTTCGCGCTCGCCCTCGCCGCCCCTGTCGCACACGCTCACGAAGCGGGCGACATTCTGATTCGCGCCGGTGCAATCACCGTGAATCCGAAAGCAGACAGCAGCAGCGTGAAGGTTGACCAGGGCCCATTGGCGGGCACCAACCTGGGCGGCAAGGCGACCATGAGCAGCGACACTCAACTGGGCCTCAACTTCGCCTACATGATCACCAATCACGTCGGTATCGAACTGCTGGCGGCCACGCCGTTCGAGCATGACGTGAAGATCAAGAACACCGCCCTGGGCGCTGCCAACGGCAAGCTCGGTACGCTGAAACACCTGCCGCCGACCTTGAGCGTCGTGTACTACCCGCTCGACAACAAATCCGCCTTCCAACCGTACGTGGGCGCCGGTATCAACTACACCTGGATCTACGACGAGCACGTCGGCAGCCGCGCCGAACAAGCTGGCTTCAGCAACTTCAAGGCCGAAAACTCCTGGGGCTGGGCCGCGCAGATCGGCGCCGACTACATGATCAACGACAAGTGGATGATCAACGCCCAGGCGCGTTACATCGACATCAGCACCAAGGCCACCGTGGACAACAACGCGCTGGGCCAAGGCACACGCGCCAAGGTCAACGTGGACGTCGACCCGATGGTTTACATGGTCGGTATTGGCTACAAGTTCTAAGCAACACGGCATAACCCATGTGGGAGCTGGCGTGTGTGGGAGCTGGATTGCCTGCGATAGCATCACCTCGGTATCACTGATACACCGAGGCGATGCTATCGCGGGCAAGCCCGGCTCCCACACACGCCCGCTCCCATATTTGGTTTTGTAGGGTCTCAGCTGTGGCGGTAGAGCCTGTCGGGCATCGCCGGCAACCCCACACAAAACCTGATCCCACATTGGTTTTGTGTGGTGTCAGCTATGCCGATAGAACCGATCCAGCAGCGCCGGTAAACCGGCCCGCCACGCCCGTGGCTTGATGCCGAAGGTGTGCAGAATCTTCTTGCAGGCCAGCACCGCATGTTGCGGTTCATCCGCCGCATCCGGCCGTGCCGCATGGGCCTGGGCGGTGGGGGACTCGATCGCCAGCGGGTGAAAATTACGTGCTTCAGTGAGGATCGCCTGGCCCAGCGCCAACGGTGTGGTCGCCTCGTGCCCGGCGTAGTGATACGTGCCCCACAGCGGCGCCGCGCAATCAAGTTGCTTGAGCACCGAGATGATCACCCGCGCCGCGTCGTCCACCGGCGTCGGGTTACCGCGCCGATCATCGGCCATCAGCAGCTCGTCCGGCTTCTCGGCCCGGGCCAAAAAGCGCCCGAGGGTGCCGTCCACGCTGTCATCCAGCAGCCAACCAAACCGTAGCAGTACATGTTGCGGGCAAGTCGCACGCACGCTCTGTTCGATACGCCACAACGCCTGGCCGCGCAGGCCCAGGGGCACCGGCTCGTCTTTTTCGCTGTAGGCGGTGGCGCGGGAGCCATCGAACACGCGGTAGCTGGAGGGTTGCAGCAAGGTGATGTTGTGGTGCTGGCAAAGCTCGGCCAGGCGTTCGATGGCGAACTCCTGGGCAGCCAGGCGGGTTTCGCTGACCGCTTCGGCCTGGAACCAGTCGAAATAGTAGGCGAGGTTGATCAACGCATCGGGACGAGTGTCGTCGAGCAATTGGGTGAGGCTCGCGGCATCCCAGCCGTCTTGGGGCGGTTTGGGTGCGAGGAAACCAATGTCTTCCTCTGCACCGAGGCGAATCAGCGCCTGCCCGAGGGCATTCCCGCCGCCCAGTAACATAAGGCGCATTCGCATAGAGTGTGCAGGCCCGGTCTGTTTGGAACGATGGTTATTGTCGACGGGCGGGTAACGCCTGCCGTAGGTTTATTCCAGAATCGTTGCATTTTGCGGGTTTGTAGCGCAACCGTCACGGATAAAGTGCGGGGTTGCAACTTGGCACCGCTGGGTGCATATCCGTTATTTGGGTAACGGCGGC
>NZ_JBJGXU010000066.1:0-31477 GCF_045447305.1 Pseudomonas sp. D47
CTACGAAGCCGTTACCACAAAAATGGATATGTACCCAAAGCCAGAGGTACCATAACGCCCTTAGGCGCACCCAATTCGCTCCCCCCTGCCAACTATAAGCCCCGCCCATGCCCTTCGAACTCAGCGTTGACCTGACCACCCTCGCCATCCTGGCCGTCGTAGCCTTCATCGCCGGTTTCATCGACGCCATCGCCGGCGGCGGCGGCCTGCTCACCACGCCGGCCCTGCTCACCGCCGGCATGCCCCCGCACCTGGTGCTGGGCACCAACAAACTCAGCTCCACCTTCGGTTCCGCCACCGCCAGCCTCACCTTCTACCGGCGCAAGCTGTTCCACCCGCGCCAATGGGTGCACGCCATCGTCGGCACGCTGATCGGCGCCCTCGCCGGTGCAATAGTCGCCCACTACCTGCCCGCCGAAACCCTGAACAAAATGCTCCCGGTGATCGTGTTCGCCTGCGGTGTGTATTTGCTCTTCGGCGGCACGCCCAAGGCGCCGCTGGACGCCGACGCACCGATCAAGAAGAAATGGCAATCCACCCAAGGCTTCGGCCTGGGTTTCTACGATGGCGTGGCCGGCCCCGGCACCGGCGCGTTCTGGACGGTCAGCACCATGCTGCTGCACCCCATCGACCTGGTCAAAGCCAGCGGTGTGGCGCGCAGCATGAACTTCGTCAGCAACGCGGCGGCGCTGTCGGTGTTTATCTTCAATGGCTCGGTAGACTGGATCGTCGGCCTGGCGATGGGCTTCTCGGTCATGTGTGGCGCGTTCTTTGGCGCGCGCAGCGCGATCAGCGGCGGCGCCAAATTCATTCGCCCGGTGTTTATCACCGTGGTCCTCGGCCTGACCGTGCGCCTAGCCTGGCAACACTGGTTCAGCGTGGCCTAAACGACGGGCCAAGTAGAGGTCAATCAAGTAGCGCGCAATCGAGCGTGACGCCGGCAACGGCGGCAGTTCGTGGATGTTGAACCACTGCGCGTCTTCGATCTCATCGGCCTGGGGCACGATGTCGCCACCGGCGTATTCGGCGTGAAAGCCGAGCATCATCGAATGCGGGAACGGCCAGCACTGGCTGCCCATGTACTGGATGTTCTTGACCTCCACCTGCACTTCTTCGCGCACTTCGCGGATCAGGCAGTCTTCGGCCGACTCACCCGGCTCGGCAAACCCGGCCAAGGTGCTGTAGACGCCGGTGACAAAACGCGGCGAGCGCGCCAGCAGAATCTCATCGCCACGGGTCACCAGCACGATCATGCTCGGCGAAATGCGTGGGTAGCTGCGCAGGTCGCAGGCCTGGCAATACATCGCGCGCTCGCGTGGCACCTGGGCCATGGCCTGGCCGCAACTGCCGCAAAACCGGTGCTCGCGCGCCCAGGTGCCAATCTGCGCCGCGTAACCGAGCACTTTGTACAGCGTGTGGTCGCCTTGCAGCATGAAGCCGCGCAAGCCCTGCCAGCTGCAGCCGGGTACTTCACTCGCCGAGTTGAGTTCCAGCAGGTACACCGGCTCGCCGTCGAGGTGGCCGATGCCATGTTCGGCAAACACAGACAGGTCCTGGCGCTTAAGCCATTCGCGCGGGAACAGCGGGCCGTTGGTGTCATGCAAAAAGCCTTCGCGGCTGCGGGCTACGGCCCAGCCGCCAGGGGCGTCGTTGTCCAGCAGCGTTGTGGTAATCCAGCCTGGGGTCATATCAGTCAATCCACGAATTCGGGTTTCTGCTTACTCATATGGGCCGCGATGGCCACGCGCAGATCGTTGGATTGCAACATAGCCGAGTTCCAGGTGGCAACGTATTCCAAACCATCATTGACCGTGTGGTCACGCATGTAGCTGATCATGGCCTTGGTGCCGGTCACGGCAATCGGCGACTTGGCGGCAATTTGCTCGGCAATTTCCATGACGCCGGCCAACAGGCTTTCATAGTCCGCATACACACGATTGACCAGGCCGATGCTGCGCGCTTCTTCGGCGCCGAATTGGCGGCCAGTGTAGGCCAGTTCACGTAGCATGCCGTCGCCGACAATCCGCGGCAGGCGCTGCAAGGTGCCGACGTCGGCGGCCATGCCGATATCGATTTCCTTGATGGAAAATTGCGCGTCTTCAGCCGCGTAGCGCATGTCACAGGCGCTGATCAGGTCGATGGCGCCGCCGATGCAATAGCCGTGGATCGCCGCCAGTACCGGTTTGCGGCAGTTGTCGACGGCGTTGAACGAGGCTTGCAGCTCGAGGATCTTGCGCCGCAGCAGGCGCGCGTTGCGGCCCACGTCCTTGCCGAACGCGTTGGCCACCGAGGCCAGCAGCATCAGGTCGATACCGGAAGAAAAATGCTTGCCCGCACCGCTGAGCACCACAGCGCGCACGGCATCGGTGTCTTCGACCCATTGGAAGATCTCGATGATTTCGGTCCAGAACGCCGCGTTCATCGCGTTGATCTTTTCCGGGCGATTGATCTGCACATGGGCAACGTTGCCGGTGAGTTCGACGACGAAAGCTTGGTATTCGGACATGGCAGTGATCCCTGACTGGCGAGTGATAAGGCCCGAACTATAACAAGGGAGCGCGACGGCGCATCGGCCAAAAACGGGACTGGCAAACGTAATGAAATGTTGTGTGCGCGGGCTTCATGCAGCGCCGATACCTTTCACCCCGCAGGCCCGCGTTATCGGCTATACAGTCAGGGCCCTTGCCTGGAGCCGCCTATGCCGTCCACGGCAGAATTTACCCGTATCGGCCATGACTTTCTGGTGCCGATCATTCTCGCGGTGGTGGGTTCGGTGTGCGTGAGCAAGCGGTGCCAGCACTGGGAAAACACTGGAAAAAAGCCAGCCTAAGCGCCATCCTTCGCGCTTTAAGCCGCCCGCAGCGGCGCTCGACGCTCAAAGGAATTGCCATGCACGCCCAACCCCTCGCCCCCGCCGATTTCGAATTCATCGAAGAAACCCTGCTCAAGTACGGCGACGATCACTCGGTGCTGAACCTGGCCGAACTCGACGGCTACTTCACCGCGCTGGTCTCAAGCCCGGCCCAAGTGGAAGTCGGTGAGTGGTTCCCGGCGATCTGGGGTGGGCAGAACCCGGACTGGGAAAGCGTGGAAGAGGCCCAGCGTTTCCTGGAATTGTGCGTACGCCATATGAATACGCTGGCAGCGCAACTGGCGACCGATGCCCAGGCGTTCAAGGCGCGCTTCGACGAAACCGACCATCAGGGCCAAGCCGTGACGCTCGCTGAGGAGTGGTGCTTTGGTTATATCCGCGGTGCCGCGATCGGCAACTGGCCCGAATTGCCTGCCGAACAGGCCGGGCAACTGGAGAAGATTTCCTGGTGCGCCGAGCAAGACAACTTCGAATTGCCGGCGGACCTGGATGTAAACGCCCATCAACAGCGGGTCAGTGCAATCGAACCGGCTGCGCGGGCGCTACATGATTACTGGTTGGCCCAGCGTTAACAGCGCTTACTTGAAATCCAGGTCAAACGCCTGATAGAACGCGTTGCCGGTGTTGGCCACGATCCACATCAACACCACCACGTGCCGACCTTTCTTGCCCTTGGGCAGCGTCACTTGGTGCTCGACCTTGGCCTTCATTTCATCGGCGTGCTGGTAGTACGGCTCCTGGGTGTAGAAATCCTCAAAGAACGGCTTGGCCTCCAATTGGGCGCGGCTGATGCGCTGCTTGGGGTCCCAGCCGTCTTTGGTGATGAGCCAGCGATAACCACGGGTGACGTGAGCGGCGGTGTATTCCCATTGCACCTTAAACACCTGGCCGGCTTCGACATTCAGCAATGGCCAATTGAACGAGGTGTTGAGCTTTTTACTCATTTCTTCGTCGGTGAAGTTGATGCAGTCGCGGTCATCGGTTTTGCCGCCGCTCAAGATATACCCGTCGGCAGGTGGCGCGACGCTTGGGTCATCAGTTTGGTAAGGCGCAGGGAATGGCCCGGCGGTGAGTGCGGGGAAGTTCTTGCCGCCTTCCATTTCGTTGACTTGCCAGTTGCCCAGCAGCCCACGCTCCACGGCCACCGAGCCACGGCTGGCGGGGGTCACGACACGGCCGTGTCTGAGTTGCGTCTGGGGTTTGTTCATTTCAGTCACTCCTTGATTGAATACGCACCGTCTTGGGGCGTGCATCGAACTTACCTCGCCGGGCGATATTGTCCAGCCGCTGCTTCCCTCAGAAAGTTCGTACATCGGCCAGGTTTCGCGGAGTAAAGGCCTTTGCCCTGCATCGGTAGGGTTGTTTGTCCTACCCAGTGAAGGGCGATACAGCTACAAGCAGTGTCCACACGCGGATCACGCCGCAAATACACGCCGTACAACGATCCCCGCTCGACAAGCGTGGCGTGTTTGGCTGATTATTCGGGTCCGCCCGTCGGCCACTCCACGCCACCTTGCCCTGATCAGGAGCCTTGTACCTTGAGTTCGCAGAAAACCGTGACCGTTACACCGCCCAATTTCCCCCTGAACGGCAAGGTCGCGCCCCCCGGCTCCAAATCCATTACCAACCGCGCCCTGTTGCTGGCGGCCCTGGCCAAGGGCACCAGCCGTCTGAGCGGCGCACTGAAAAGCGATGACACCCGCCACATGTCGGTGGCCCTGCGCCAGATGGGCGTGACCATCGATGAGCCGGACGACACCACCTTCGTCGTCACCGGCTCCGGCAAGCTGCAACTGCCTGCGCAGCCGTTGTTCCTCGGCAATGCCGGCACCGCCATGCGTTTTCTCACCGCTGCCGTAGCGACGGTCGAAGGCACCGTGGTGCTGGACGGCGATGACTACATGCGAAAGCGCCCGATCGGCCCGCTGCTGGCCACCCTTGGCCAGAACGGTATCCGCGTCGACAGCCCCACCGGCTGCCCACCGGTGACCGTGCATGGCGTGGGCAAAGTCCAAGCCAAGCGTTTTGAAATCGATGGTGGCTTGTCCAGCCAGTACGTGTCGGCCCTGCTGATGCTTGCAGCCTGCGGCGAAGCGCCGATTGAAGTGGCGCTGACCGGCAAGGACATCGGCGCCCGTGGCTATGTGGACCTGACTCTGGATTGCATGCGGGCCTTCGGCGCGCAGGTCGAAGTGGTCGACGACACCACCTGGCGCGTGGCCCCGACCGGCTACACCGCCCATGACTACCTGATCGAACCCGACGCCTCCGCGGCCACCTATTTGTGGGCCGCTGAAGTGTTGACCGGCGGGCGCATCGACATCGGCGTCGCCGCGCAAGATTTCACCCAGCCGGACGCCAAGGCCCAAGCCGTGATCGCCCAGTTCCCGAACATGCAGGCCACGGTGGTCGGCTCGCAGATGCAGGACGCGATTCCGACCCTGGCCGTACTCGCCGCCTTCAACAACACCCCAGTGCGATTCACCGAGTTGGCCAACCTGCGCGTGAAGGAATGCGACCGCGTGCAGGCGCTGCACGACGGCCTCAACGAGATCCGCCCGGGCCTGGCGACCATCGAAGGCGATGACCTGCTGGTGGCCAGCGACCCTGCATTGGCCGGTACGTCGTGCAATGCGCTGATCGACACCCACGCTGACCACCGCATCGCCATGTGCTTTGCCCTGGCGGGTTTGAAAGTCGCGGGTATCCGCATTCAGGACCCGGATTGCGTGGCCAAGACCTACCCTGAATACTGGAAGGCCTTGGGCAGTCTTGGGGTCGCGCTGAGCGACTGAAGCAGCCGCGTCGGCATGGGGAGGGAATGCACATGACACTTCGCCAACCCTGCCCACCCGGCGCTTGTGTCTGCGAGCGTGAACAATTGCTGCAGGCACCCGACGCCGACGTGCGCATTCTCAACCTGACGCGCCAGGAGGAGAAAAAGCTGATCGAACGCCTCGAAGACCTCAAGAGCCTGCAAGACCTGGAACACATGCAACAGCGGATGTACGAACTTTTGGGCATCCGCGTGCATGTCGCGCCAGGCCATACCGAAGTCAAAAGCATGCGCGGGATCCAGATCGTCATCGACGACCTGCCCGGCATGTGCCGTAAGACTCGGCAATCCATTCCGGCGGCGATTCGTCGCGGCATGGAGAAACGCCCGGAGATTGCTTACCGGTTGCTGGATGCCCACGATCTGTTTCGCGAAGGTTGAATCAGCCCGCTACAGCCTCGCCCTGAAACAGCCCCTGCCCTACGGCTTTCGCCGTGTGCAAATGCGTTTGGGCGCTACCGCCTTCAGACTCCAACAGCAACTCGGACGTCACCACCTGCGCCCCGCAGTAATCAAAGATCCCGTAGTCGATCTGCGTGCGCATCGCCTTGGCATAGCCGTGGCGATCAAATGCGCCGGCATCCGCCGCGCCGAGCGCCAGCAGGTGCACCTGCAAGTGCCGCAGCTTCTTCACCACCGGCGTATCGGGGCCATAGTCGATGGCCCAGCCGTTGACGAACACGCGGTCGATCCAGCCTTTGAGCACGGCCGGCAGCGACCACCAATAAATCGGGAACGCGAGAACCAAGGCGTCGGCGCGGTCCAGGCGCGCTTGTTCGGCAAGCACGTCGGCAGGCGGGGTGGCACGGCTGCGGTGTACGCGATGGTCGGCGGCGTTGTAGCGCGGGTCGAAACCTTCGGCGGCGAGGTCGGCGATCTCGAAGGTGTGGCCTGAGGCTGTCAGCCCCGCCGCCACCTGTGCGGCGAGGCCGTGGGTGAGCGATTGTGGGTCGTGATGAGCAACAACGATTAGTGCGTGCATGACAAGGACTCCCTTTCGGCTTAGGATAAGCTACTTTTGGTAAGTTACACCGATTAAGTTACTTTTGGTATATAAGCATGTCAAGCACTGAATCCCCTGCCCCACGCCGCCGCCTTACACGCGAGGATCGCCTGCGCCAGTTGCTCGATGTGGCCTGGCAACTGGTGCGCGAGGAAGGCACCGAAGCCCTGACCCTGGGCCGCCTGGCGGAACTGGCGGGCGTTACCAAACCGGTGGTCTATGACCATTTCGTCACCCGCGCGGGGCTGCTCGCCGCGCTGTATGAAGACTTCGACGGGCGCCAGAACCAGGTGTTTGCCGAGGCCCTCGACACCAGCGGCGCGACGCTGGATGAGCGCGCGCAGGTGATCGCCGCGTGTTATGTCGATTGTGTGTTGCTGCAAGGTCGGGAAATTCCGGGGGTGATCGCCGCGCTGAGCAGCTCGCCAGAGCTGGAAACCCTCAAGCGCAAGTACGAGGCGATCTTCCTCGACAAATGCCGCGCTGCCCTGGCGCCGTTCGCGCCGGGCGCCACAGTGTCCCAGGCCGGGTTGCGGGCGATGCTCGGCGCGGCGGAAGCCTTGTCGCAGGCGGCGGCCAGCGGCGAGATCAGCCGTGACGAGGCGCAGCAGGAGTTACTGGCGACGATCCTGGCCATGGTCAATCGCGGGCGTGTTTGAGTAATTTGTGGCGAGCGGGCTTGCCACAACAAGCCCACTCACCACAACAGCCCGATCGCCACTAGCGTTCAGCGATAAACCGCTGAACCTTGCGCGCCAGTTGATCGAGATGCCGATCACGTTGCTTCTCCGCATCCACCATCGCGCGCTTGCCGTGTTTTTGCAGCAGGTACGTGTGAATCTGCCGCACTTCCAGCGAGCTATAGATAGCCGCCACGTCCAGCACGCCCATCAAGCCATCAGTGCCGTAATCGCGGGTGTTCATCAGCACCTGGGTGCCACGCGCGCCGCGTACCTGAAAGCCCATGGCCGCGAACGCCGGGACCTTTTCCACGGCACACGCCAACTCGGCGTGGGGGTAGCGCGCCAGCACGTCCTGCAGCATCGCGCGGGCCACACCCTGGCGCCGCCTACCTGCCTGCACCGCCATGAACGCGATGCCGCAGGCTTGCGGATCATCTTTCACCGGCAGGTACAGGCAAAAGCCAATCACCGTGTCCTCATCCATCGCCACTACCAGCTCAACGGCAATGCCCTTGGCGCCATCCAGCGCCTCCAAGTACAGGTGCACCTCAAAGCCGATGGCGTACTGGTAGATGTTGTAGAGCAAGTTGCTGGGCGCCAGCGCGACGCTGCTGATGTCGGTGAGGTTATCGACCACCAACTGCAGGATCTGACTGTTGATCGGCTCGGGGCACGGCGTGGTATAGCGGGTAAGGCTGAACATGCAAATTCCTGGGGTTTCGCGTCAAGGCAGCGGCGATTGTACCTGTTGCAGCCGCGTTATTGCCCGCACACCTCGCGCAAACAACCGCGCAGCCAGCGGTGGGCCAGGTCGGCGTCCAGGCGCGGGTGCCAGAGCATGGCCACGGTGAACGTCGGTATGGATACCGGCAGTGCAAAGCTGAACAGCCCTTCACGCTGGTTGGCGGTGTAGCGCTCGGGCACGCTGGCGATCAGGTCGGTATCGCGGGCCAGGGCGATGGCGGTGGCAAAGCCGGCGACGAGGGTGCTGATCTCGCGCGTGAGGCCCAAGGCGAGCAAGGCGTCATCAACCTGGCCACGCGCCAGGCCGCGCCGGGAGACATAGACATGCTGCCCCTGGGCAAACCGCTCGGCGCTGACGGCGCCCCGGCTCAAGGGATGGCCGCTGCGCACCACGCCGACCAGGCGATCACGAAACAGCGCCTGGGTCAGCACTTCGGGGCTGGCGCTGGGGTCGACCACGCCGATGGCCACGTCGACGCTGCCTTCGCGCAGCAGCGCGTAGTCGTTGTCGGTCTTATTCACGAAGCGCAGCCGCACGCCGGGCGCCTCGTGGGCGATTCGCGCCAGCAAGGCCGGGCCGAGGTTCTCCACAAACTCCTCGCTGGCACGCAGGGTGAACGTGCGCACAACCTGGCCCATGTCCAGAGATTGCACGGGGCGCAGCACCGCCTGGGCCTCCTGCACCAGCCGGCTGACCTGTTCACGCAGTGCCAATGCACGCGGCGTCGGTACCAGGCCGCGCCCGGCCCGCACCAGCAAGGGGTCGCCGGTGGTCTCGCGCAAGCGTGCAAGTGCCCGGCTCATGGCTGATGGGCTCAGGCGCAGGCGCTGGGCGGCACGCGCGACGCTGCCTTCGGTCAGCAACACATCCAGGGTGATCAGCAAGTTGAGATCGGGCATGGGCAATCCTCATAAAGCGTTTGATGCACGTATAGGCTGCAAACCCTGCGCCTTCCGCCATAGTAGGCGAGGACGTAGATTGGCGACAGCTGCGTTCACTCAAGGAATCGCCCCATGCACACCTCATCAAAAGGCCGACTTATCAGCCTGTCCCTGTCCATGCTGCTGGCCGCCCTCGGCACCAGCATTGCCAATGTCGGCCTGCCCAGCCTGGCGCAGGCGTTTGATGCCTCGTTTCACGCGGTGCAGTGGGTGGTGCTGGCGTACTTGCTGGCGATCACGGCGGTGATTGTCAGTGCAGGCAGCCTGGGCGACCGTCTGGGGCGGCGCCGATTGTTGCTCGCCGGGTTGCTGCTGTTCGCCGTGGCCTGCGCGCTGTGCGGCGCCGCACCTTCACTGCAATGGCTCGTTGCCGCGCGCGTCCTGCAAGGGCTGGGCGCAGCGAGCATGATGGCGATGACTTTAGGCTTGGTCGGCGACACCGTGCCCGCGCAACGCACCGGGCGTGTGATGGGCCTGCTCGGCACGATGTCGGCGGTGGGCACCGCCATGGGCCCCAGCGTCGGCGGCGTGCTGCTCAGCCTGTGGGGCTGGCGCGCGTTGTTTCTAGTGGGCGCGCCTCTGGGTTTGTTGGCCGCCACCCTCGCCTGGCGGTATTTGCCGGCAGATCAGCAAGGCCGCACGTCGGCCTCGGGCAATGCATTCTGGCTGCCGTTGAAAGACCCAGCCTTGCGCGCAGGCCTGGCGATGAGCACCTTGGTATCGGCAGTAATCATGACCACCTTCGTGGTCGGCCCGTTCTATCTTTCCCGGGGCCTGGAGCTTGAGGCGGCGTGGATGGGCCTGGCGATGGCCGTCGGGCCGTGCGTTTCAGCGGCCACCGGTGTGCCGGCCGGCCACCTCACCGAGCGCCTGGGCAGCCAGCGCATGACGCTCGCGGGGTTGGGCCTCATGGCCGTCGGCGCCCTGGCGCTGTCGCTGGTCAGCGCCCTGGTGGCGTACCTTGCCGCGCTGGTGCTGCTGACGATGGGCTACAGCCTGTTCCAGGCCGCCAACAACACGGCGGTCATGAGCGATGTCGACGCGTCACGCCGGGGCACGATCTCCGGCCTGTTGAACCTGTCGCGCAACCTGGGCCTGATTTTCGGTGCCTCGGCCCTGGGCGCTGTGTTTGCCTGGGCCAGCCCCGATGTCACCCGCGCAGCGGCGCAAACCGTGGCTAATGGCCTGCACGTGACCTTCGCCGCAGCACTGGCCCTGATCATCGCCGCCAGCACCTTTGCCTGGCGCCGCCACAGCGCCGAGAACGGCGCGCAGAACACCCGTTGAGGCAAAAAAACAAAAAAGGCGTTGCGCCAGACCGGGTTACATCGCGCATCATGGGCACTTTCAAGCTCAAGGGTAATGTCCATGCGCGTGCTGTCATTGATGATGGGTCTTACGACGCTGGCCGCCAGTTTGGCGTTCTGCGCCAGCGCGATGGCGAATGAAGAAAGTCAGTTGGTGCAACAGATCAATCAGTACCGCAGCCAGGTGCAGCGCTGCGGTAACCAGGGTTCCCAGGAACTGCCACCGTTGGCCAACGACACGCGGCTGGTGCTGCCGGCCACCAATGTCGGCGACTTGCAGCAAGCGCTGGCGCGGGCCGCGTACCCGATGGTGAATGTGCAAGCCATCAGCCTGTCCGGCCCCAAAAATGCCGAGGCGGCGATGAAGGCCGTGCGCGAAAGTTTCTGCCGCGTAGTGCTCGACCCGCAATTTGTCGACATCGGCGTAAGCAACAGCGGCCAGGATTGGCGCATCGTGCTCGCGCGCCCGTTGTTGACCAGCGGCCTGGGCGACTGGCAGACCGAAGGCAAGCAACTGCTGAACCTGATCAACACCGCGCGCGCGCAACCGCGCCAGTGCGGCACCCAGGCGTTTACCGCGACCACGCCGGTGTCGTGGAACGATGAGCTGGCCAATGCCGCCAACAGCCACACACGCAACATGGCCAACGGCAACTTCTTCGACCACCTCGACCACGATGGCCGCACCCCGGGCGACCGCGCGGAGCTGGCCGGCTACATCGCAAAAAACATCGGTGAAAACATCGCCGCCGGCCTCGACACCCCGCGCAAAGTGGTGGACGGCTGGCTCGCCAGCCCCGGCCATTGCGCCAACTTGATGAACCCGCAATTTCGCGAGTTGGGCGCAGCCTATGCCATGGACCCGAAGAGTGACGCGGGGATTTATTGGACCGGTTTATTCGGCGCGCAGTAGGGCGTGAGCAGGCGCCGAACTCCGCCGAGCGCAATCTATCCAAACGGAGGGAGAATCAAATTGCCATCTAGGCGATAATTGCGCTGAACTGGCAGCGGTCAACCGGGTCAGTAGCTTGATACCTGAGGCATTCAGGCACGCTAAAGACTCTGGAAAACAAGGTGTTCACCCAATGATGAATTGGCTGCAAAGCAGCAGCGACATGGCCGAGCGAGTTCGCCAGCATGATTGGGCAAGTACGCCATTAGGTCCATTGGAACAATGGCCTGATGTACTCAAAACCACCGTTGCGCTGTGTTTTGCCTCAAGCTTCCCCCAGTCCATCAGTTGGGGCCCGCACCTGATCACGCTCTACAATGATGCGTTTATCCCTATTCTGGGCGATAAGCCCTACGCATTGGGGCGTGCTTTCAGCGACACCTGGCGTGAAGTCTGGGACGAAGTGAGCCACTTCGCCAATGCTGCCTTTCAAGGCAATGCGACCTACGTAGAAAACTACCCGCTGGTGATTGAGCGTGGCAATGGCCCGGAGCAAGCGTACTTTACGTTTTGCTACAGCCCTGTGCGCGACCCGCAAGGCACGGTCGTCGGCATGCTCAATACGGTCACAGAAACCACCGCCACGGTCTTTCTCGCCCGTCGCCTGGCCGTACTGGATGCCATTGGTAGCGCGGTGGCCAACGCCACCGACGCCGAATCCATCATGACCACCACCACGCGCCTGTTGGCCGAACACCTGCATGTGTCCAATTGCGCCTATGCCGATATGGACGCCGATGAAGACGGCTTCACCATTCGCGGTAATTGGGCGGCGCCCGGCTCGCCAAGTATCGTCGGGCGGTACAGCCTGGCCTCGTTCGGCGCACACGCGATAAAACAGCTCAACGCCGGTGAAGCGCTGGTGATTGGCGACAACCGCGTGGAGTGCACGCCCGAGGAGTCCGCCTGCTACCAGACCTTGGGCGTCACGGCGACGGCGTGTTTCCCGCTGATCAAAGACGGGCGCCTGACCGCCCTGATGGCCGTGCATCACAAGTTCGCGCGCGTCTGGTCGCCCTATGACTTGGCCCTGGTGAGGGAAGTCACCGAGCGCTCCTGGGCGCATATCGAACGGGTGCGCGCCGACGCCGCCGTACGCGAGGGCCTGGCGGCCATTACCGAGCTGAACGCCACCCTGGAGCAGCGCGTCGAAGAACGCACCAGCGCCCTGACCCAGGCCGAAGCGGCGCTGCATCAGTCGCAAAAGCTCGAAGCCATCGGCCAGTTGACCGGCGGCGTGGCCCACGACTTCAACAACCTGCTGACGATCATTCGCTCCTCGGTGGACTTCCTGCGCCAGCCCGGGCTGTCCGAAGAGCGGCGCCAACGCTACATGGGCGCCGTCTCGGACACCGTCGAGCGCGCCAGCAAGCTCACCAGCCAGTTGCTCGCCTTCGCCCGCCGCCAACCGCTGAACCCGGAAGTGTTCGATGTGTGCCTGCGGGTCAAGAACATCGGCGAAATGCTCGAAAGCGTGACCGGTGCGCGTATCCATGTGCAGACTCAATTGCCCGGCCAGCCTTGCTATGTGCGCGTCGACCCCAGCCAGTTTGAAACCGCGCTGATCAACATCGCGCTCAACGCCCGCGATGCCATGGAGGGCCGAGGCACCCTGACACTGCGCGTGGCAACGCTGGCGGCGCTGCCGCGTATCCGGGGCGATGCCGAAGCCCATCAGCCGTTTGTGGCGATTGCGCTGGCGGACACCGGCAGCGGGATTCCCGGCGACACCGTCGAGCGCATTTTCGAGCCGTTCTTTACCACCAAGGCCGTGGGCAAAGGCACGGGCCTGGGCTTGTCGCAAGTGTTCGGGTTTGCCAAGCAGTCCGGCGGCAATGTCGATGTAGCCAGCCACTTGGGCCAGGGCAGTGTGTTTACCCTGTACCTGCCTGAAGCGGAACCGGCGGCGGAGCAACCCAGCCTGGCGCAGGAAGACTGCAACCCAACCCACGACACGGCAATGCACCATATTCTGATCGTGGAAGACAACCTGGAAGTCGGCCGTTTCGCCAATCAGATCCTGCAGGACCTCGGCTACCAGACCACCTGGGCCACCGATGCCGAACAGGCATTGGCGCTGGCCGGGCCCGACGGGATGGCGTTCGACGCGATTTTCTCGGATGTGGTGATGCCGGGCATGACCGGCGTGGCGATGGCCAAGCTGCTGCGCCAGAGGCGGCCGGACTTGCCGATAGTGCTGACCTCGGGCTACAGCGAAGAGCTGGCCGACAGTGGCTACGAAGGCGTCGAGTTCCTGGCCAAGCCCTACTCCGCCGACCAAGTGGCCCGTGCGCTGGCCAAATCGATGCAACGCGACTGAGCCCTGCCTCAAGCGCCCTACTCTGCTACCGCCACCTGGTTACGCCCCATGGCCTTGGCGCGGTACAGCGCCTTGTCGGCGGTGTTCATCAGGCTGTGCAGGTCCTGATCGAGGCTGCGGGTGGTGGCAACGCCCAGGCTCGCGGTCAAGCCCTGCACCGGCTCGGAGGCCAGCCCGGAAATCGCCTTGACCAGTTGCTCAGCGATACCCCGTGCAGTTTCCAGTGAGGTATTGGGCAACAGCACCGCAAACTCCTCGCCGCCGAGCCGCCCGTAGACATCGGCCTGACGAAACGATGCACTGATCACCCCGCCGACTTGGCGCAGCACTTGGTCGCCGGCCTGGTGGCCGTAGGTGTCGTTGATATCTTTGAAGTGGTCCATGTCCATCATCAGCGCGCACAGCGGCTGCTGGTTGTGGCGACACTGCGCGTAGAGCACTTGGGCGTGTTCGAAAAACGCCCGACGGTTCATCAGCCCGGTGAGCTCGTCGGTCTGGGCGGCGCGTGTGGAAATCGTGTACGCACGCTCCATTTGCCGGGTCAGGCGAAAGGCTTTTTCCAGGGCATCGGACAGTTTGTGCGTGGCGCTGGCCACGAAAAACGCGAACACCAGCACCGCAATGGCCACACCCACTTGCATCGACGAGGGCTGGAACAGCAGCCACAGCGTACACGGCATCAGCACCAGGGCAATGGAGCCCAGGGTCATGTAGCGATAGGCTGAATAACACGAGACCGCGCTGACTGACATGCCCACGGTAAACAGCATGACCAGCGCTTGGGATAGGCGGTCGTCCGTGGGCATCACCGCCAACGCGCCAATGCCCCACACGCCCGCCGACAGCATCAGCGTCACCCAGTAACGACGCTCCCAACGCTGGGGCGTACGCTCGTTAATGGGGCAACGAAACCATTCCAAGAACATCTTGATGCGCAACAGCGAGGTGCCCGCCAGCACCGGCAGCCAGACCAGCATGACCTGGTGGTCAAAGCGGTCCCAACACAGCCAGCAGAGCATACTGGCGGCCAGGTAACTGCCGAAAATGGCGGAGAACGATTGGCGAAATAGCTGGTGCAACCGGTCGGTTCGCACCTGCTCTTCGATAAAACCATCCTGGTCCTGCCCACGTCCAAGGCTATTCATGAAATACGCCTGTTTCGACTGCCTCGACAAAGGCGCCATTGTGGCACCCTGCCAGTAGTGCGGACAACAGAATCCGGCATGCTAGAGCCTTTAAAGGGCTTCCGGCCGCAGAATCAATACACCCAGTGGTGGCAGATTCAGCGAGAGCGACACCGGTTGCCCATGGCGCGCCTCATCCTGAGTGAACACTCCCCCACCGTTGCCATAGTTGGAACCGGCATAGGTGTCGGCATCACTGTTGATCACCTCGCTCCAACGCCCCGCAATCGGCACGCCGACCGAATACGCCTCGCGCGGTACTGGGGTGAAATTGGCAACTACCAATACCGGTTTGCCGTCCTTGCTCCAACGCAGCCAAGCGTAGACGCTGTTGATCGCATCGTCGCCGATTAGCCACTGGAACCCTTGAGGTGCGTCGTCCTGTTCGTGCAGCGCCGGCTCCTCGCGGTACAGGCGGTTCAGGTCGCCGACCAGCTTCTGCACGCCCCGGTGCTCGGGGTATTGCAGCAGGTACCAGTCCAACTGCTGATCGTGGTTCCACTCACGCCATTGGCCGAACTCGCAGCCCATGAACAGCAATTTCTTACCCGGGTGCATCCACATGAAGCTCAGGTAAGCCCGCAGGTTGGCAAACTTCTGCCAGCGATCGCCGGGCATCTTGTCGATCAGCGAATGCTTGCCGTGCACCACTTCATCGTGAGAGATCGGCAGGATAAACCGCTCGGACCAGGCATACACCAGGCCGAAACTCAGCTCATTGTGGTGATGGGCGCGGTACACCGGGTCTTGCTGGATGTAATGCAAGGAATCGTGCATCCAGCCCATGTTCCACTTGTAGTTGAAACCCAGGCCACCTTGCTGCGTGCTCTGGCTCACACCCGGCCAGGCGGTGGACTCCTCGGCAATCACCAGCGCGCCGGGTGCTTCCAGCGCCACCACGTCGTTCAAGTGCCGCAGGAAATCGATGGCTTCGAGGTTCTCGCGGCCGCCATGGCGGTTGGGCACCCACTCGCCGGCTTTGCGCGAGTAGTCGCGATACAGCATCGAGGCCACGGCATCCACCCGTAAACCGTCGACATGGAAATGTTTAAGCCAGTGCAGCGCCGAGGCCAGCATAAAGCCGTGCACTTCCGTGCGGCCCAGGTTGTAGATCAGCGTGTCCCAATCCTGGTGAAAGCCTTCCAGCGGGTTGGCGTATTCATACAGCGCGGTGCCGTCGAACTGGGCCAGGCCGTGGGTGTCGGTGGGGAAATGCGCTGGCACCCAGTCGAGGATCACGCCGATATTGGCCTGGTGCAGGGCATTGACGAAAAAGCCGAAATCTTCCGGCGAGCCAAAACGCGCACTCGGAGCGAATTGTGACAACGCTTGGTAACCCCAAGAGCCGCCGAACGGGTGTTCCATAATCGGCATCAGCTCGATATGGGTGAAGCCCAATTGCTGCACATACGGAATCAATCGATCGGCCAGCTCGCGCCAGCCGTACTGGCGCGATACTTCGCCGGCCTCGTCCAGCTCGCATTGCCAGGAACCGACGTGCAGCTCATAAATCGACAGTGGCGCCGTGGTCTTGTGCTTGTCGCCGCGCGACTGCATCCACTCATGGTCTTGCCAGTCCACCTGCAACGGCGCGGCGACTTTCGAGGCGGTGTCGGGCGGCAGTTGGGTGGCCAGTGCCATCGGGTCGGCCTTGAGCGGCAGAATCCCGTTGGCACCGAGAATTTCGTACTTGTAGGCCGCACCCGGTTGCAGGCGTGGGATAAAGATTTCCCACACGCCAGACGGATGACGCAGGCGCATCGGGTGACGGCGGCCGTCCCAGATATTGAAGTCGCCCACCACCGACACACGCCGGGCATTCGGCGCCCACACGGCGAAGCGCACACCCTGCACGCCGTCGACGCTGGTCACCTGCGCACCGAGGCAACTGCTCAGGTCACGGTGATTGCCTTCGGCAAACAGGTACAGGTCCATTTCACCGAGGAGCAATTGGTTGAAGCTGTAAGGGTCTTCGGTGATTTGCTCACCGCCGGCCCACTGGATCTTCAGCAGGTAACCCTGGCGCGTGTTGAAATGCCCGACAAACAAACCCGGCACCTGAGTCGCGTCGAGGCTGCCGATCTGTTCACCGCTGTCACGCGCCAAGACCTGAACACTCAGGGCTTCGGGCAGGAACGCGCGGATAAACTGCCCGCCCTGCTCGTCATCATGCGGCCCCAGAATCGAGAACGGGTCATGGTGCTCGGCGCGCACCAGTGCTTCGACGTCCTTGGACGCCGGCATTGCAGTCAATTTCGGTTGCAGCGGTTCTTTATTTGTAAAGCTCATGACGTCTCCCCACCGCGTGCAGTTTTCGATATAGGTGTCAGCCCGCTGAGCAGGCCGTGCAAACCTTGCAACGGCACCGGCAACCAGGTCGGGCGGTTTTCCGCTTCGTAGGCCACTTCGTACGCGGCCTTCTCCAGGCTGAACAACGTCAGCGCGGCGCTCTGGCCTTTGGCATCCTGCCAGTCATGCGCCAGTGTAGTCGTCGCCTGATGATAAGCCTGGGTAAATGCCGCTCGCGCTTCATTCAGGTAACGCTCGGTCACGCGTTTACGGGCGATATCCGCTTCGGGCGAGTGATCCACTCCTTGCACATTCAGGGCCATGGCGGCAGCGTAATCAAACGAACGCAGCACGCCACTCACATCTTTATACGGGCTGTGCTTGCCGCGCCGCTCATGCAGCGGCCGCGCCGGTTCACCTTCAAAGTCGATCAAGTAAGCATCGCCCTTGACCACCAACACCTGGCCCAGGTGCAAGTCACCGTGGACCCGAATCCGCAAGCCGCCCGCCGTGGCTTTCGCCAAGGCCTGGACGTGACCGGTGATGGCTCTTTTCTGCGCCAGCAACTCACTGACCCGCGCCTGATCGGCAGGGTTCAATTGGTTTTGATGCAGCTTGAGCAAGTGCAGCGCGCGGTCGATCTGCGCCCCGACGTCCTTGGCCCAGGCCTGGGTGTCCTTGACCGTGGTGGCTTCGGGGTTGAAGGCCTTGTTGGTGGTTTTCGCCGCCAGCACCCCATGCATTTCACCCAGGCGCTGGCCGAGCAGGCCGGCAAAGTCTTTCAACTCACCCAAGGCGTTGTAGTGCTGTTCCTGCTCGGAGATGGCTTCAGCCAGCTCGTCGCGAATCGCGCGCTCCAGGTTGTTCTGGGTCCAGCCCCACGCATCGCCCTGGTTGCTCAAGTAGCCCTGGGCGATCATCAGCAGGTTGTCATGGCCCTCGGCATCATGGCGAATCATCGAGCCCAGCAGCGGCGAGATATTCGGGTAGCCGGCGGCGGTCAAATAAGCGCTCATTTCCAGCTCCGGATGTACCCCGGCGCTGACTTTGCGGATAAGTTTGAGCACCAGGCTTTCGCCCACCACCACGGAGCTGTTGGACTGTTCGGCCGCCAGGTAGCGCACCTGCGACTCATCGCTCAGTTGCAACTGGGCCAAGTTCGGCGTGGCCTCAAAGCGCAAATCACCTTCACGGGTGTTCAACACCGTGCCGGCTTGCAGGCCGTGAATCACCGCACGAATAAAGTGCTCAAGGCTGAAGGCATCGGTCACCAAGCCCACCTGACGCGCTCGGCGTACGCGGGCCAGCGCCAACTGCTGCGGCAAGGCGCTGGTGAACTGGTCTTCACCGAGAAAGCCGAACGGCAGTTGGTAGCGACTGACCTGACCACCGCTGCTGACCTCGATTTCGCTGAGCAGCACCGGGTACTGCGGGTCGCCGAAGCGCACGCCGTAGGCGATGTGCACACTGTCGATGGCGGTGTCCTTGCCCGCGAACCAGCGCCGTTTGGGCAGCCAGGCCGGCAGCGAGGTGTGCTCCAAGGTGGTGCGGCACGGTTCTTCGAGTAACTCTTCCATGCGTTTTTTCAGCACCAACGTAGTGAAGTCCGGAATGCTCTGCGCCGGTTCCACATGCCAGCTCGGCATTTGGTTTTCCGCCGCCAACACGAACCAATAGAAACCGTACGGCGCCAGGGTCAGCAGGAAATTCAGCTGGCCAATCGGCGGGAAGGCATTACCGCCGAGCATCTCCACCGGCACCATGCCGGCAAAGGCCGACAAGTCCAGCTCGGCCGCTTGGGCACTGCGCGACACGTTGGCCACGCACAGGATGATCTCGTTGCGCCCATCGTCGCCGGTGTATTCGCGGGTATAGGCCAGGATACGGCGGTTGCTCGGCGAGAGCATTTTCAAGCTGCCCCGGCCAAAGGCCTTGGACTGCTTGCGCACCGCCAGCATGCGTCGGGTCCAGTTCAGCAGCGAATGCGGGTCCTGGGCCTGAGTCTCGACGTTGACCGACTGGTAGCCGTAAAGCGGGTCCATGATCGGCGGCAGCACCAGGCTGGCCGGGTCGGCGCGGGAGAAGCCGCCGTTGCGGTCGATGGACCATTGCATCGGCGTGCGCACGCCGTCACGGTCGCCGAGGTAGATGTTGTCGCCCATGCCGATCTCATCGCCGTAATACAAGGTCGGCGTGCCCGGCATTGAAAGCAACAGGCTGTTAAGCAATTCAACGCGACGGCGGTCGCGCTCCATCAGCGGCGCCAGGCGCCGACGAATACCCAGGTTGATCCGTGCGCGACGGTCGGCGGCATAGTAGTTCCACAGGTAGTCACGCTCTTTGTCGGTGACCATTTCCAGGGTCAGTTCATCGTGGTTGCGCAGGAAGATCGCCCATTGGCAGTTGGCAGGGATCTCCGGGGTTTGGCGCAAAATGTCGGTGATGGGGAAGCGATCTTCCTGGGCCAGGGCCATGTACATGCGCGGCATTAGCGGGAAGTGAAAGGCCATGTGGCACTCATCGCCGTCATCACCCTTTTTGTCACCAAAGTAGAGCTGCGTGTCTTCCGGCCACTGGTTGGCCTCGGCGAGCAGCATGCGGTCCGGGTAATGCGCGTCGATCTCGGCGCGGATCTGCTTGAGGACGTCGTGGGTTTCCGGCAGGTTCTCGTTATTGGTGCCGTCGCGCTCGATCAAGTACGGGATGGCATCCAGGCGCAGGCCGTCGATGCCCATGTCCAGCCAGTAACGCATCACCGACAGCACCGCTTTCATCACCTGCGGGTTGTCGAAGTTGAGGTCCGGCTGGTGGGAATAGAACCGGTGCCAGAAGTACTGGCCGGCGACCGGGTCCCAGGTCCAGTTGGACTTCTCGGTGTCGAGGAAAATGATGCGGGTGCCGTCGTATTTCTGGTCGTCGTCGGACCACACGTAGAAGTCTCGAGCGGCCGAACCCGGCTTAGCCTTGCGCGCACGCTGGAACCAGGGGTGCTGGTCGGAGGTGTGGTTGATCACCAGTTCGGTGATAACCCGCAGCTCGCGGTTGTGCGCTTCGGCAATAAAGCGTTTGGCGTCGGCCATGGTCCCGTAATCGCTGTGCACGCCACGGTATTCGGCGATGTCATAGCCGTCATCGCGGCGTGGCGAGGGGTAGAACGGCAAGAGCCAGATGGTGTTCACGCCCAGGTCGGCGATGTAGTCGAGCTTAGCGATCAGCCCGGGAAAGTCACCGATGCCGTCATTGTTGGAGTCGAAATAGGATTTGACGTGAACCTGGTAGATCACCGCGTCCTTGTACCAGAGCGGGTCTTTGATAAAGGTGGCAGCCTTGGGTTTCTTCGCCATTGGAAACTCCTGAAATGCTTGAACATTTACCTGAAGGGGCGCGTTCGATGTGGGAGCTGGGTTGCCTGCGATAGCCGTGTGTCAGGCAAAAAATCTGTCACTGACAGACCGCTATCGCAGGCAAGCCAGCTCCCACCTTTACTCTTCATCAGTCTGAAGATCAGGCTCGGCTTAGGAAGTGGTGATGCGCCATATTCCAAACGGGGTGTGCGGCTCCAGCCGCAGCCACTGGGTCTTGCCGTACCAAGTCCAGCGATGGCCGTTCATCAAGTCTTCGCCTTGGGTCTGGGCATCATCCGGCAAGCCCATTTCCCACAGCGGCAACTCGAAATCCGCCTCTTGGGCATTGAACGGGTCGAGGTTGACGGCGACGAGGATGAAATTGCTGCCGTCTTCACTGCGCTTGCCGAAGTACAGAATGTTGTCGTTCCAGGCGTTGTAGAGCTTCAGGCCCAAGTGGGTCTGCAACGCGGGGTTCTGCCGGCGGATACGGTTGAGCTGGGCAATCTCGGCAATGATGTTGCCCGGCGCGGTGAAGTCCCGTGGGCGGATCTCGTATTTTTCCGAGTCCAGGTACTCTTCCTTGCCCGGCACCGGGCCGGCTTCGCACAGTTCGAAACCCGAATACATGCCCCATAGGCCCGAGCCCATGGTGGCAAGCGCCGCGCGGATCAAAAAGCCTGGTCGGCCGGACTGATGCAGGAAGCCCGGGTTGATGTCCGGCGTGTTGACGAAGAAATTCGGCCGGTAGCACTCGCGCCACGGTGATTCGTTCAACTGCGCGAAGTATTCACTCAGCTCGGCCTTGGTGTTGCGCCAGGTGAAATAGGTGTAACTCTGCGAGTAACCGACCTTGCCCAGGCGCGCCATCATCGCCGGGGTGGTGAACGCCTCGGCCAGGAAGATCACGTCCGGGTGTTTGGCGCGCACATCGCTGATCAGCCACTGCCAGAACGGCAGCGGTTTTGTGTGCGGGTTGTCGACGCGAAAGGTCTTCACGCCCTCTTCCACCCAACCGACCACCACGTCGCGCAGCTCGGTCCATAGGCTGGGGATTGAGTCGGCGGCATAGAAGTCAACGTTGACGATGTCCTGATACTTCTTCGGCGGGTTCTCGGCGTATTTAATGGTGCCGTCCGGGCGCCAGTTGAACCATCCGGGGTGCTGCTTGAGCCACGGGTGGTCCTGGGAACACTGGATGGCAAAATCCAGGGCGATCTCCAAACCATGCTCGGCGGCGGCCTTGACCAGTCGGCGGAAGTCATCGCGGCTACCCAATTGTGGGTTGATGGCCTCATGGCCGCCCTCCTCGCTGCCAATCGCGTACGGGCTACCGGGATCATCCGGGCCGGCGGTCAGGGAATTGTTCTTGCCTTTGCGGTGGCTGCGACCAATCGGGTGAATCGGCGGGAAATACAGCACGTCGAAGCCCATGTCGTGGATCATCGACAGCCGCGAGTGAACATCGTTGAAGGTGCCGTGACGCGCGGGATCGTCGGTAATCGAGCGGGGAAACAGCTCATACCAGCTGGCAAACTGCGCAGCCTCACGCTCAACATCAATCGGGTAGACGGGGCTGATACTCAAGTAGGCGCGGTGGTCGGCCTGGGTCATCAAGTGCGCACTGTCTTCGTGCAAAAATTGTGCGACCTGCTCGGTTTCCAGCAGCCCGGAGAGTTCATGGTGCAACAGCATCAGGCGGTCACGCAGCTCATTGTCACTGCGCTCAGCGGCCTGCAGCACCAGGCTGCGGCCTTCCTGCAATTCCAGGCTGACCGGCACGCCGGCTTCGTGCTTTTTACGCAATTCGTAGCAGAAGCTGGCGAACGTATCGATCCAGGCTTCGATGCAATATTCATGGGGGCCTTGCTGGGTCACGCTAAACGCGCCCTCCCAGCCATTGTTGCCCACATCTGCCATGACCACGCTGTGCCAGCTTTCGTCCTGCAGCGGGCGCCAGCGAATCAGCACGGCGAGCTTGTCATGGCCGTCGGCGAACACCTTACTGGTGACGTTGACCCGCTGGCCAACCACCGCCTTTACAGCAAATTCGCCGCCGTCGATCACGGGCGCGGTGCTTTCGATAGCGATCCTAGGCAGCAGCAGCGCCTGGGACAGTGGCAATAAAGAATCGTCTGGAGCCAGTGTTTCAGCAGTCATCGAGCATCTTCCCCTTACGCCCTGTGGACGCTCTTTGCTTGATCCGAATTCTGAGGCGGCAGCGCTCTCCCTGAGCAGGGCCGTAATAGGTCCGAGCCTGCCGTCAGCGCAAAAGTTCAGGTGGATGTGCCGCCATTGGGCGGGGAATCAAATCTCCCCGGCGGTTGTCCACCGGTAGAGCAAAGCACAAAGGAGGCCACACCGATGAATATCCCGATCCCGGCTGAAACACCTGATCCGAATATCGACGATCCGACATTACCGCCTGCGCAGCCACCGCCGATTCCTGAACAGGAACCCCCTGAAAATGAGCCGCCGCCAGTGCAGGAACCTCCAACAAGCGAGCCGCCGGTCATCCTCTGACGTATTCGCTGCTGGTTCGACGTCCGCTTGCTCAATCCGCGTAATGGTGGCAATCGAACCAAGACGTGCAGGCGGACGTTAATAGTCGAAATTTCCCACCTACATTAAAGGAAAACCCCAAATCCAACCGACCTGGTAGTTCCCATACTGATCTGACGCTGACTTCAACGCCAAGTCCGAGGCCCCAGCGTTCAGCCGATCCGCATATGAGGAATTACCGTGTCGACCATCTATCAGCCATCGCAAGTCCGCTCCGACGCGCCTCCAATCCACGCTAAGTCGCAGGCCACTCCCCCAGCACCCGCCGTCGTGTCTGACAAAGCCATGGACGACCTGCTCCAGTCGGGCCCCAACAGCGACCGGCAGCCGATGCGCCCCGATGAGCCCAAGATGACGCCTGAAGGCCGGGCCATAATAGAGGGAGAGCTCAAAGAACTCAGTGCCCAGCTAACTCCTGCAACGGTCGAGCTCATGATGCGCCACCCTGAATCCGACGAGTCAAAAGCCCATTACGATAAGATCGACAGGGTGTTGACCCCAGACAACATCAAGGGCATGTTGGCCGGCAAGAATGCGGCGTCTTGCACAAAGACGCTTGCCAAGATCGAGACCCAATTAAAAAAAGAGTCGATCGACACTGCTCTCGATCCTATCTCAAACGAGCAGGTCGAGGCCTACCGCAGACATGTGGAATCGATACTGTTCGATCTAAAGGTCCGCTTGATAATGGAACCGGATGAAAAACGCTTTGAAATAGCCCGCGATTCTTTCCGAAAAGAGGACCCCCGCCTGACGAGCATTCAACACTATATAAATGACGTGTACGCCAAGAGTAAGCACCTCTACGACATTGCCACCGAGGTGCACAAAGCGATCGGGGCGCTGCAAATTGCACATCCTGAAGGTTTGGAGCCAGAGAAATACCGCGAACCTGACCACGCAAAGCATTCCAAAACCTACAGCTTCAGTAATACCGCAGCATCTACCCTTGAACACCCCTCCGAAATCAGGAATTTCGTCGCTGACCGAGACAAAATCGACGTCACCGGTATTAGTAAGCAGCTCAATAAACCCCTGCACTGGGTCAACCAATTATCCGGCGCCAGTGGCGAGATGCAGTTGAAATACTCGCGTGAAAATAATGCCAGTGTGCTGGTGATTTCCGGCATCAAAGGGGAGCCGGCGCTGGTCGCGAAGATATTCGGCCAAGTGAAAGAAAAGGACCTACTGATCTGACCGGCGGTCATCATGGGCCTCGAACGCCCTGACAATCCGGGGCATCACGCTAAATACCGCCAAGGCCAACAACGTACTGAGCACCGCGGTCGATTCGCGGCCCATACCCGCGGCAACCCCAATCGCAGCGGTCATCCAAAGGCCGGCAGCGGTGGTCAGGCCTTTGACGTGCTGGCCGTCCTCATCTTCCTTGCCTTTGAGGATGGTGCCGGCGCCAAGAAAGCCAATCCCCGCAATCACCCCCTGCACGACGCGGCTCATGGCATCGGCCTGATTACCGGACATCTGCGGCACCAATACAAACAGCGCCGCACCCAATGCCACCAGCATATGGGTGCGCACACCCGCCGCCTTGCCCTTGTGCTCGCGCTCAAACCCGAGAATACCGCCCAGGATCGCGGCGATCAGCAGGCGCACGGTGATCTGGGTAAGTTGCTTCGCATCGCCGATGTCAGCGAACTCGGCTTGCAGGGTTTGCCACACTTCTTGCCACCAGGCGTCCATGGAAGCACTCCTTTGTGATTATTGATAAACGATGGACAGCGGCGACCGCCAGTCAGTTGCCTGGAACGCTTGGCACAGTGGTGAGCCCTAACAATTACCAGCCTACGGAAAAGGAGATCACCATGCCTGTACGTATCGACAACCAAACGTGCTACTTCAAGGTCGACGAAAACGGCCAGGAACGCAGCCTGCCGGCGCCTGAGATAGAGGTCCTTACCGACAGCCTCAAGTCCATGTCTTTTGTGGTGGTGGAAGGCGAGCGAATCTACATCACCGAAGCGCAAGCCGACGCGTTGACCGTCGCCGGCGCCGTGGATGGGCGTAAACACTTGAAGGCGACCGACAGTGATTCGGTGATTTGATTGATCTGTATCAGCACCCGCTCAATAGCGCTGCACTCCAGGCGCCACGGGGTGCAGCAGATCGTCGCAGGCCTGCCTGCAAAACCCATCTGATCCGCTTTTTATCGCCCTAGCTGAGTCTGTTATGCAAACAGAGCGGCGTTCATAGTTCATCGGCCTGATGGAGGCTGATGAGCGAACGACCATGAGCGAAAGAATCCCCACCGTGGAAACCTTTGAGCCCATACACCCAAAGAAGGTGAAGGCCAAAACCAGCGATAACCTGATCCATACCCGCAGCTTCACCGGCCTGTTCCGCACCTTGCGCGTGAGCGGTGCAGCCCTACTGTTCCTGGCGTTTTTCGGCACCGTGTGGCTGAACTGGGGTGCACGGCAAGCCGTGCTGTGGGACCTGGCCGAAAGCAAGTTCCACATCTTTGGTGCGACCTTCTGGCCCCAGGACTTCATCCTGCTGTCAGCGCTGTTGATCATCTGCGCCTTCGGCCTGTTTGCGATTACCGTGTTTGCAGGCCGCGTGTGGTGCGGCTACACCTGCCCGCAAAGCTCGTTTACCTGGCTGTTCATGTGGTGCGAAAAAATCACCGAGGGCGAGCGCAACCAACGCATCAAACTGCAGGCGGCACCCTGGAGCCTGAACAAACTGGCGCGGCGCTCGGCCAAACATACGTTGTGGCTGGGTATTAGCGTGCTGACCGGGCTGACCTTTGTCGGCTACTTCACGCCCATCCGCCCCTTGGCCCTGGAGCTGCTGACCTGGCAAATGGGTGGTGTGAGCCTGTTCTGGGTGCTGTTTTTTACGGCCGCCACCTACATCAATGCCGGTTGGCTGCGCGAAGCGGTGTGCATGCACATGTGCCCTTATGCGCGGTTCCAGAGTGTGATGTTCGACAAGGACACGCTGACCATTTCCTACGACGTGGCCCGTGGAGAAAACCGTGGGCCACGCAAGCGCGAGGTGAAGCCTGCCGATGTCGGCCTGGGTGACTGCATCGACTGCCAGCTATGCGTGCAGGTGTGCCCCACCGGCATCGACATCCGCGACGGCCTGCAAATGGAGTGTATCGGCTGCGCGGCCTGTATCGACGCCTGTGATTCGATCATGGACAAGATGGGCTATGCCCGTGGCCTGGTCAGCTATACCTCCGAACACCAACTGCAAGGCGGCAAAACCCACCTGCTCAGGCCGCGGCTGATCGGCTACAGTGCCGTGCTGCTGGTGATGATCGCCGCGTTGGTGGTGGCCCTTGTGGGGCGGCCGATGGTATCGCTCGACGTGACCAAGGACCGCGGCATGTTCCGCGAAAACAGTCAGGGCTTGATCGAAAACATCTACAGCCTCAAGGTCATCAACAAGACCCAGCAGCGCCAGGACTACCGTCTGGAACTGGTGGATGCCGATGGCTTCGAGTTGCAAGGCAAGACCGAAATCAGCCTGGCACCGGGGGAAATCAGCGATGTGCCGGTGTCGGTGGCGTTGTTGGCCGACAAACCGGCGAGCAGTTCGCAGCCCCTGCGCTTCAAGGTGACGGATGTGGATGAGCCGTGGATCTACAGTGCTGCCGATAGCCGCTTTGTGGCGCCGATGATCCGCTGAGGTCTGGCAAACACAAACGATCAATGGTGGGAGCTGGCTTGCCAGCTCCCACCTTTAGCCCTGCGTACACTTTTACAAAGCTAATTAGGCCCTCATGAAACGCTACGAAAAATTTGCCGATGACATCGCAGAACTGATCCGCTCCGGCGTCCTCGGGCCCGGCCAGCGGGTGCCGTCGGTGCGTTATGCGAGCCAGACCTATGGCGTCAGCCCGTCCACGGTCTTCCAGGCGTACTACCTGCTGGAGCGCCGTGGGCTGATTCGTGCGCGGCCGCGTTCTGGCTACTTCGTCAACGCCCATGCGCCGAGCCCGTTTTCCGAGCCGGTGGTAAGCGAGCACGTGCATGAGTCCACCGAAGTGGATGTGAGTGAGCTGGTGTTTTCGGTGCTCGACTCCATCAAGGACCCCAATACGGTGCCCTTCGGCTCGGCCTTCCCCAGCCCGATGCTGTTTCCGTTGCCGCGCCTGGCCCGCTCCCTGGCCAGCGCCAGCCGCGAGATGGACCCTCGCCTGGTGGTCACCGACATGTCACCGGGCAACCCGCAACTGCGTCGACAGATTGCTCTGCGTTACATGGTCGGCGGCCTGATGCTGCCCATGGAGGAGCTGCTGATCACCAACGGCGCCCTCGAAGCGTTGAACCTGTGCTTGCAGGCCGTGACCGAGCCGGGCGACCTGGTCGCCATTGAAGCCCCCGCGTTTTATGCCTGCCTGCAAGTGCTGGAACGCCTGAAACTCAAGGCGGTGGAAATCCCCGTGCACCCGCGCGATGGCATCGACCTCAACGCCTGGGCGCAAAGCCTTGAGCGTTACCCGATCAAGGCCTGCTGGACCATGACCAGTTTCCAGAACCCCATGGGCGCCACCTTACCGGAGGCGAAAAAACAAGCGCTGGTAGAACTGCTGCGCAGCCACCAGGTGCCGCTGATCGAAGATGATGTGTATGCCGAGTTGTATTACGGGCAACAAGCACCGAAACCGGCCAAGGCCTTCGACACCGAAGGGTTGGTCATGCACTGCGGTTCCTTTGCCAAGAGCCTCGCGCCGGGTTACCGCGTCGGCTGGGTCGCGGCCGGGCGTTATGCGCAGAAGGTCGAGCGCCTCAAATTGATGACCTCGTTGTGCCCCTCGATGCCGGCCCAGGCAGCGATTGCCGACTACCTGCAACATGGTGGCTATGACCGGCACCTGCGCAAATTGCGTTACGCCCTGGAAGAGCAGCAAAGTGCCATGCTGGCCGCCATCGCCCGTTACTTCCCCGCACAGACGCGGGTCAGCCAGCCGGCCGGCGGGTATTTCCTGTGGTTGGAACTGCCGGAACAGACCGATTCGCTGAAGTTGTTCCAGATGGCCCTGGCACAAGGCATCAGCATTGCGCCGGGGCCGATTTTTTCGGCGACTCAGCGCTTCAGGAATTGTATCCGTTTGAATTATGGCAGCCCGTGGACCGAGGCGTCGGAGAAGGCAATGGAGACGTTGGGGCGGATTGTGCGGTCATTTTGAGGGCAAAGTGAAGGTCGCCAATTTCGTTTGCGCTATGGACGCTGATCGGGAACAGCTCGGGCCGAAACAACGTATAGGGGAACGGGTCGATCGCATACTGTGGGCAAAACATTATTAACACCGGCTGCCTTACGCTTATTTTCTGACCATTTCCTTGTCAGGAAATGGTCTTTTTTATCAATATCAGCGCCCGCCGCCCAAATCCAGGAATGCCCCGGTGGTGTAGGAAGCCTTGTCCGACAGCAGCCAGATGATCGCTTCCGCCACTTCATCCGGGCGACCGCCACGGGCCATGGGAATGCCGGACTCCAGTTTGCTGACGCGGTCCGGGTCGCCACTGAGCGCGTGGAAGTCGGTAAAGATATAGCCAGGGCGCACGGCGTTGACGCGAATCCCCTCACCCGCCACTTCTTTGGACAGGCCAATGGTGAAGGTGTCCAGCGCGCCCTTGGAGGCGGCGTAGTCGACATATTCACCCGGCGACCCCAGACGCGCGGCCACCGACGACACATTGACGATACTGCCGCCCTGCCCGCCATGCTTGGGTGACATGCGCAGCACCGCGTGCTTGGCGCACAGCATCGGCCCCAGCACATTGGTCTTCATGATCTTCAGGATGCGGAACTCGGACATCTCATCGACCCGCGACTTATGCCCCACGGTACCGGCGTTATTGACCAGCGCGGTCACACGGCCCAGTTCCGCATCCACGCGGTTGAACAGCGCGATCACTTCATCTTCGATGCTGACATCCGCACGCACTGCAATCGCCTGGGCGCCCAGGGCGCGAACGTGTTCCAGCACACTATGGGCGGCTTTTTCGTCGCACTGGTAGTTGATGCAGATACGGTAGCCCTCGCGAGCAGCCAGCAATGCCGTCTCGGCGCCGATACCACGGCTGCCCCCGGTGATGATGACGACTTTGTCCATGCGTGCAGTCTCCTGATTCAACCATCTGTTTAAGGTTGGATCCAAGAATACCCGTCACCCACCGCTCTTGTCAGGCGCTACCGCCTCTTTGGCGCGCTGGATGTCGGCCATGAAACCCTCAGCCGGCAAGGGGTGCCCCAGCAAGTAGCCTTGCAGCGAGTTGCAACCCAAACGCGTCAGGAAACTCTGCTGCACATCGGTCTCCACACCTTCAGCGACAATCCGCAGCCCCAGGGCCTGGCCGAGGGCGACGATCGCGGAAACGATGGCCGCATCGTCGCTGTCATGCTCCAGGTCGCGAACAAAACCACGGTCGATCTTCAACTCGTTAGCCGGCAAGCGCTTGAGGTACATCAGGCTGGAATAGCCCGTGCCAAAGTCGTCGATGGACAGGTCCACACCCATGTCCGACAACTGCTGCAACACCGTCATGCTCGCATCGGCATCGCTCATGGCGGTGGTTTCAGTGATTTCCAGGGTCAGGCTGTTGGCCGGCAACTGGTGACGTTCGAGGGCGGCGGCGACACTGTTGACCAACCCGACATGGCAAAACTGCAGTGCCGACAGATTCACGGCAATGCGCCAGTCTTCATAGCCCAGGGCGTACCACACGCGCATCTGGCGACACGCTTCATTCAGCACCCACTCGCCGATCGGGATGATCAACCCGGTCTTTTCCGCCAGCTCGATAAAGGCCGCCGGCATCAGTAAACCTTGCTGCGGGTGCTCCCAGCGCAGCAGTGCTTCGGCGCCGACAGGCAGACCACTAAGCGCATCGAACTTAGGCTGGTAATACAACCGAAACTGCTCGTGCTCCAGGGCATTGCGCAGGTCCTGCAGCAACTGCAGTTGTTTGCGCGCGTTGGTATTCATCGACACGTCAAAGAAGCTGTAGCCGTTCTTGCCCATGCCCTTGGCGTGGTACATCGCGGCGTCAGCATTCATCAACAGTTCCTCGGGGTTGCCGCCGTTGCCCGGAAACAGCGCGATACCGATGCTGGCGGAGATTTTCAGCTCATGCTCGGCCACCGTGAACGCACGGTTGATCAAGCCGACCTGGCGTTCAGCCAAGCCCATGGCATCGTCCGGCTGCGTCAATTGCACCAGCAATACAAATTCATCACCGCCGATGCGTGCCAAGGTGTCCTGGCTGCGCAGATCTTCGCGCAAGCGCAGGCCCACTTCGCGCAGCAACTGGTCGCCCATGTGATGACCAAACGCATCGTTGACCGGTTTGAAACCATCCAGGTCGATAAACATCAACGCAAAGCAACCGCCCTACTCCTTCACCGCCTGGATGGCTTGTTGAATGCGGTCGGCGAGCAAGGTGCGATTGGGCAGACCGGTGAGCATGTCATGCAGGGCCAGGTGGGTCAGTTCCTGGTTGGCCAGGCTCAGGGAGTCGGCGAGTACGGCAGTGCGCGTCTCCAGGCGTGCGTCGAGCAAGGAGGTCAGCAACGCGATGGTTAACACCGCCAACGAGGTGACCAGCACCAGGTTATCCAGGCCTGTGCCGCTCAGCCCTGTCAGCGCGGCGCCGCAGAAACTGTCGTCGTCAAAACGTGCCGCCGCCATGCCGGTGTAGTGCATGCCCACGATCGCAATGCCCATCACCACCGCTGCCCCGCCACGTGCCAGGCGCACGTACGGCGTGTTGCGCCGCAGGTTGAAGGCGATCCACAGGGCTGCGCCAGACGCCCCGACGGCAATCAGCAACGAGGCGCCGAACAGGGTGGGATCGTAGTCGATACCCGGGGTCATGCGCATTGCGGCCATGCCGGTGTAGTGCATGCTGCTGATGCCCGCGCCCATGATCAATGCGCCAAACCCCAGTTGCCACGCGGGCAGGCGTGGTTGGCTGACCAGCCACAAAGCAAAGCCGCTGGACAACACGGCGATTAGCAGCGACAGCGCGGTAATGCTCAGGTCGAACCCCAGGGCAAACGGCAGGTGTAAGGCCAACATGCCGATAAAGTGCATGGACCACACGCCTACGCCCATCGCCAATGCACCGCCCGTCATCCACAAATACACCGCGCGGCCCTTGGTGGTCGCGATGCGGCCGGCGAGGTCCAGCGCGGTGTAGGACGCCAGGATCGCGACGAACAGCGAGATCACGACCAGGGAGGGGGAATAGCTACCGATCAGCATGGGGTTTCTCAAGACTGACGGGCATTGAAGGCCCGTGGCAGGTGGCAAAGCGGGCGATTGTAGCGAGAATAATTATTGGACAGTTGATTAATTATCAAGGGGCCATTAGTGGCGTTTTGACGTCAATTTGCTGGCTTGGGAATGGTGGGGTGGGGGGTGGATTTGAGTACATATCCGTTGTTTGGGTTACGGCTGAA
>NZ_JBJGXU010000067.1:0-31386 GCF_045447305.1 Pseudomonas sp. D47
ACTGTGTTGTTCTCAGCAGCGGGGGCTTAGTGGCGCTCTAGGGCGTTCACAAGGTCATGGAACGCTTCGCGGTTGGACTCGTTCAGGCCCATCAGGATCTTGTGCGCTTCGAGCACCTTGACCCGTACCACTTCTTCGGACTGGTCTTGCGAAGGCAGGTCGGTCAGGCATTCCGGGCAGGGGATCGGGCGGTCAACGATGTTGAACACTTGATCAAAGCCCATGGACTGCAGCAGACGGGTGATGTCTTCGTGGGTGGTGACCACAGTCGGCAACAGGCCGACCTTCTGCCGAGACAGAATGGACAACTTGGCCAACAGGCCCAGGGTGGTGCTGTCGATGCTGCGGGTTTCGGTCAGATCGATCACGATCGCCGAGAAATTCAGGGCTGTGAAAATCCGCTCAATCGTTGCATCCAGCGCCGAACACAAGGTCAGGCGCACTTCACCGACAAACTTCAGGACGAAGGTCCCGTCTTGCTCGGCGAATTGGATTCTTCCGGTACTCATCAAAGATTCCTGCTCAACACCAATAGGGCGATATCATCCGGCATCTCCCCTAGCGTGGCCAATCCAAAAACCTGCCGCAGGCCATCCAGGCTGCCGCCCGCCGACTTGACCTTTTGGGGCAAGGCGGCTTCTTTCTCTTTGAGTGTAGGCTCTGGAAGAAGGTCCAGGATACCGTCGGACATCAGCGTGAGGCTGAAGGTCGGCGGCAGTTCCAGGATGTGGTCTTCGTAGGTGGCTTCATTGAACAAGCCCACCGGCAGACCACGCCCTTCCAGGTAACGCACACTGTCTGGAGTGTATAAAACCGGCATCGGCAGGTGACCGCCGATGCTGTAGGTCAAAAGACCCGTTTCTTCATCAATTACGCCGCCGACCATCGTCACGTGCTTGCCCAGCTTACAGCTGATCAGGCCTCGGTTGATGTGGCCCAGCACCTCGGAGGGGGTGAACTCCGGCAAGGTGCCATTGCGCTTGGATTCGAACAGCAGCCGTGTGGTCATGAACTTCAACAACACGGTGACAAAAGCAGATGAAGCACCGTGGCCGGAGACGTCGGCCAGGTAGAACGCGACACGCCGCTCGTCGACGCGGAAATAGTCGACAAAATCACCCGACAGGTACAACGACGGGATGATCTGGTGAGCGAACTTGAACTCATCGATGGTCCAGGGGCTGACCGGCAGCATGTTCATCTGCACCTGGCGACCGGCGTTCTGGTCTTCCTGGAGCAGGTTGAGGCTGGCTTCGAGTTCGCGGTTGGCGGTTTCGAGCTTTTCGCGGTAGCGCTGGTTTTCCAGCAGTAGGCGGGCACGGTCCAGTGCGCGGCGCACCGAGTGCTCCAGCACGGCCAGGTCTTCCAGGGGTTTGATCAGGTAATCGGCGGCGCCCAGGCGCAAGGCCTCGACGGCGTCGTTCATCACGCCGGCACCGGACACGACAATCACCGGCGTCTGCGGGGCAAGCTCAGTCACCTGGCGGATCAGTTCGAGGCCGCCCATCTGGGGCATGCGCAGATCGCAGATCACAAGGTCGGGCTTGTCGCGCCCGAATACCTGGAGACCCTGTTGGCCATTGCTGGCCTGCAGGACGCTGAAGCCACTGTCTTCCAAATAGGCCGCGAGGCTCGCGCGCACTACTTCGTCGTCATCGATTATCAGCAGCGTGGCACTGGTTTTTTGCATGTGGGCAAACGGCGCCAGAATTAGGTTGGCGTAGGTGGCTCGACAATGGCCGGGCGCACTTACTGGATTCGCTTTCTAGCCACTCTGTCCTACAAAGCATTGGGATTTTGCCCATGCACAAAGGTAAAGCAGAGGTGCCCTTCTAAGGCGCAGACGGTACTCCCATCCGTCAGGGGTTTCAAGCTCATGCCGATGGTCGCCAAGCGTCTTTACACCGCAAATCACTGGGAGTTATAAGAACACTCACGACCACAACACAAAGTAAGGATGGAACCCGTGAGCGAACACGAGCGCGACTACGCCGAAAAACGCGATTTCATCCGCATGCGAGTGGATGCCGATGTGTCGTTGATCCACGCAGGGCAGGAGATTGCCGGGGTCTGCGTGGACCTTTCCAGCTCTGGCATGCAGGTCCAGGCGCCGCGCCAGTTTCAGGTGGGCGACCAACTGACCGTGCGGATCGATTCAGATCACGCCGCTCTCAAGGGCCTGGAAGCAGATACCGAAGTGGTATGGACCAAGGCCACAGATACAGATCAGCAATTGGGCCTCAAGATCTTGAAAATGCGCTGAAACCGCGCACAAAAAAAGGCGACCACTTGGGTCGCCTTTTTTCGTTTCAAAACATCACAGCTTAAAAGTCGTCGACGACCTTGCCGTCTTTGACCTTGAACTCACGGTTCTGCAAGTAAGCGTTACGGATGAAGGTGTACTTGTCACCGGTGATCAGCTTCTCGCTGTCGAGCAGGCTGGCACGGGTATCGACAATGTTCAGGCCGAAGGTGCTGTTACGCCAGCCGATGTCGTTCATGTAGCGGTACGGCTGGGTGTAGCTGTCGACGTATTTGGACGGCGCATCACGCAAGGTGCTTGGGCCCAGCAGCGGCAGCATCACGTAAGGACCGCTGCCGACGCCCCAGTAACCGAGGGTCTGGCCGAAGTCTTCATCGCTGCGCTGCAGCCCCATTTTGGTGCCGACATCAATAAAGCCCAGCACGCCAAAGGTGGTGTTCATCAGCAGGCGGGCAGTGTCCACACCGGCGGCGTGCGGCTTGAGCTGCAGCACGTTGTTGGCCAGATTGCCAACATCGCCGATGTTGCGGAAGAAGTTGTGCACGCCGTCTTGCACAAATTGCGGGGTGACAAACTGATAACCCTGGGCAATTGGCTTGAGCGCGTAGGTATCAACGGTGTCGTTGAAGGTGAAGATCGGGCGGTTGACGCTTTCCCACGGGTCGTCTTCCGACGCAGCCTGGGCCGCGAACGGGGCCAACAGGACAGTGGCACACACAGATAGCTGAGCGAAGTAGTGGCTCCAGCGCATAGCTTTTGCTCCTTGAATGGTCTGTCATGGGCGCTATGCCCTGAATAAGGATGTCAGTATATGACGGAAGTGCTGGTTTAGGCAGCTGCGAGGAAACGACATACGAAAAATGCACAAAACTCCTACAATTACCCCTCAGTGTCATGCGCTTGTCATCCCGCCTCGATAGCGTCATTGCTATTTCAGGGATGTAGAAATGCCTCACGCCGAGATTGCCGTCGCCAATGCCCCTTCTTTGACTGCCGTACTCTTTGGCCTGAGTGGCTGCCTGGTGGATTTTGGTTCCCAGGCGCGCACCGATTCGCCCGCCCCGGACTCCCACGCCACGCCGGGCGCGCTGAAGAGCCTGCGCAGCCTCAAGGACCAGGGCGTGCCCTGCGCCTGGCTGGACGAACTGCCCCCCTCGGTCACCACCCCGCTGGCTGCCGCACTGCCCGACTGGATCAAGGCGGCCTCGCCCTCCTCCATCCGCTGGCCGGCGCCGCATGCGTGCTGGCAGGCCTTGATGGAACTGAATATCGAACGCCTGGAAGGCTGCGTACTGGTCAGCGGCGAGCCGCGCTTGCTGCAAGCGGGCCTGAATGCCGGGTTGTGGACCATTGGCCTGGCGTCCTGCGGCTCGCTGTGTGGCCTGGGGCCCGAGCAATGGCAGGCGCTGACCGAGCAACAACGCGAGTACAAGCGCGGCAAGGCCACGGTGGCGCTGTATGGGTTGGGCGTGCACTCGGTGATCGATCACCTCGGTGAACTCGGCACCTGCCTGGCCGACATCAGCCTGCGCCAGCTCAAAGGCGAGAAGCCCTGATCGAGATCATGCACTAAGGGCGCCGGTGGATTAATCTACAGGTCAGCCCGTAGACCTTTCGCGACGTGCCGCGGTCTATGCCAGTGCCTATCGATAAAAGGAAGAACGCCATGCCTGCCCGCGAAAAACTGCAAGAACAGGTCACCATCCTGCGCGAGCAATTGAACCAGGAGCCACCGCTGCCACCCGAAAAGCGTGAGGCGCTGGAAGAATTGATTGCGAAGTTTGAAGTGCAACTTGAGTTGGAACCCGCCACCCAATCCCCGAGTATCGCTGACGATGTGAATCGCGCAGTGGAAGGCTTCGAACTGGATCACCCAGGTATTGCGGGGACGCTGCGCAATATCGTGATCACCTTGGGCAATATCGGGATCTAACCCCAGCCCAAGCCAAACGCAGAACCAAAATGTGGGCGCGGGCTTGCCTGCGATAGCGGTGTATCAGTCACCTATGGATGACTGAAAATTGCTATCGCAGGCAAGCCAGCTCCCACATTTGTTTTGCGTGAAGGCTACTGACGGGCCAGTCGCAGGTTTTGGAACTGCACATCTTCCGTGCTGCGGTACGGGTTGATATCCAACCCGCCCCGGCGCACATAGCGCGCATACACCGTCAGTTTCTGCGGCTTGAGCAAGCGCTGCAGGTCGAGAAAAATACGCTCCACACACTGTTCATGGAAGTCGGAGTGCTGGCGAAAGCTCACCAGGTACTCCAGCAGGCTGGCGTGATCCAGTGCCGAACCCCGGTATTCCACCGCCACGCTGCCCCAATCGGGCTGACTGGTGACCGGGCAGTTGGATTTGAGCAAGTGGCTGTGCACGCTCTCCTCGACAATGCGCGAGTCATCGCAGCGCAGCAGTTCCGGGCGCGGGTGTTCGTAGTTGCTGACGCTGATGTCCAACTCGTCAATGCACACGCCCGGCAGTGCCTGCACACCTTCGGCTTCAACCTCGGCCAAACGGCGGATGCGCACGCTCACCGGCTTGCCGGCGGCGGCGCTTAGGTCGGTGCGCAAGGTCGCTTCCAGGCTTGCCGTATCGGCAAACGCGGTCTGGTTCAACGAGTTGAGGTAGAGCTTAAAGGACTTGGACTCGATGATATTCGGCGAGTCGGCCGGGATGCTGAACTCACCGATGGCCACCACCGGCTTGCCCGACGGCAGCAGCCAGGACAATTCGAAGCAGTTCCAGAAATCCACGCCTTTATACGGCAGTGTTTCGGCGCTCAGGCCCAGCTCGGCCCACTTGGCGGCGCGAGGGATCGGGAACAGCAACGATGGGGTGTAGGTGCTGATGTATTCACTGGACTTGCCCAGCGGCGAATGTTCGGCTGCGGGATGCATGGCGGAAACCTGGCTAAATAAACCGCGCCAGTCTACCAGCCTTTGCTCCCGCCCTTAAGAAACGCCTCACTCAACGGTCAGTTTGCCGACCATGCCGGCCTGATAATGCCCAGGGAGATTGCAGGCAAACTCCAGACCCGTGGCTTTGGTGAAGGTCCAGGTCAGCTCGGCAGTCTTGCCGGGTTCGACCAGCACGCTGTTGGGATCGTCATGCTTCATGCCACTCATGTCGCCATGGCGCATATCATCCTGACGCATGGCGCTGTGGTCCATCTTGCCCATGCCGGTAGCGGTGAGCATGCCGCTGGCCTGCATCTTTAACATTTCCTTCTGGTGTTCGGCATGCATCGCCGCGTCGCCCAGGTTGAATTCGTGGAGCAACTGGCCTTTGTTGACCAGTACAAAGCGCACGGTCTCACCGGCTTTTACGTCGATCGACTTGGGCGAAAAGGAAATGTCCTGCAGCACCACTTCCACGGTGCGCGTGGCTTTGTCGGCAGACGCCGGCTGGCCAAAGGCGAAGGTGTGGGCCGTGTCAGCCACAGCAGCGAAACTCAATGCCAACAGGCAGCCCGCCAATATCAGAGGTGTACGCAACGCCATCTCAATTCTCCAAACGTGTGTGAACAGCTTCGCCAGCACTCTAAGATGGCGCCGCTACCAGCCAGCTGACTGCTAGATTACAACGTTGATCGTTCCCACGCTGAGCGTGGGAACGAGCACGTCAGGAATACCTGAGCGCATGCGCCGGCTCAATCTTCGCCGCCCGATACGCCGGGTAAACAGTCGCCAAAAAGCTCAACACAAACCCAGCCGTGCAAATCAGCAGCACATCGCCGCCTTGCAGTTCCGAAGGCAGGTTGCTGACGAAGTACACATCCGAACTGAAGATATGCTGCCCGCTCACGCGCTCCAGCCAGCCCACCAGTTCACTCACGTTCAGCGCCGCAATCACGCCCAGTACGCCGCCGATCAAGGTGCCGACAATACCAATCACCGTGCCCTGCACCATGAAGATCGCCATGATCTGGCGTGGCGTGGCGCCGATGGTGCGCAAGATCGCGATGTCTGCGCCCTTGTCGTTCACCACCATGATCAAGGTGGCGATGATGTTGAACGCGGCAACGGCGACGATCATCAGCAACAGCAGGCCGATCATGGTCTTTTCCATCTTCATCGCGCTGAACAGGCTGCCCTGGGTGTGGGTCCAGTCATCGGGCTTGTAGGCTGCGCCAAGGCTGGCGGCGATGTCCGCCGAGACTTTGGGCGCTGCATACAGGTCTTTCACCGCCAGGCGCACACTTTGCACCTGGTTGGGCTGCCAATGCTGTATCTCGGCAGCGTCAGCCATGTTGATCAAGGCCATGGAGCCGTCCAGCTCAGCGCCGACCTTGAAGATACCGACCACGTTCAACCGCTGCATGCGCGGGGTGAAGCCACCCGGGGCAGTGCTGATTTCCGGGACGATCAGGGTCAGCTTGTCGCCCACGCTCAGGCGGAAGCGCCGAGCGGTGATGTCGCCGATGACCACGCCAAATTCGCCGGCCTTCAGGTCTTCCAGTTTCCCGCGCACGATATGCTGGGCCACGATCGAGACCTTGCCTTCCTGGGCCGGGTCGACGCCGCTGATTTCGATCGGCTGCATCGCGCCCTTGTAGGAAAACATGCCGTCCATCTGTGTGAACGGCACTGCGGCGGTGACTTCAGGGTTCTTCATCGCCGCAGCCGCCACGGGCTGCCAGTCATCAATCGGATTCACGCCGACGATGGTGGCGTGGGGCACCATGCCGAGGATGCGTGAGCTCATTTCACGCTGGAAGCCGTTCATCACCGACAACACCACGATCATCGCCAGCACGCCGAGGGCGAGGCCGATCATCGAGGTCATCGAGATAAACGAAACAAAACGGTTGCGGCGCTTGGCGCGGGTATAGCGCGTGCCGATGAAAATCGATAACGGTCTGAACATTCGCGGGCACCGTTTAAAAAAATGAAAAAGCCCAGCGCCAGGCGCCGGGCTTGAAACGGGTCAGATGGCGACCAAATGACCTTCCTGCAGGTGCAGCACACGGTCCATCTGGCGGGCCATGCTCATGTCATGGGTCACCACCAGGAACGCGGTGCGCATCTGGGTGCTCAGTTCCAGCATCAAGTCCTTGATGCCCTGGGCGGTGTGGGCGTCGAGGTTGCCGGTTGGCTCATCGAGCATCACCAGCCCTGGGTTGTTCACCAGGGCGCGGGCGATTGCCACACGCTGGCGCTCACCGCCAGACAGCTCGGCCGGCTTGTGCTCCAGGCGATGCCCGAGGCCAACGCGCTCCAGCAGGGCTGTGGCACGCTGGCGCGCTTGCGGGATCGCGGTCTTGCCGATCAGCAGCGGCATGCACACGTTTTCCAGCGCGGTGAATTCCGCCAGCAGGTGGTGGAACTGATACACAAAGCCCAACGAACGGTTGCGCAGTTGGCCACGCGCTTTCTCACCCAGGGCCGACAGTTCTTCGCCGGCCAGCCACACGCTGCCCTGGGACGGCGTATCAAGGCCGCCCAACAGGTTGAGCAAGGTACTTTTGCCGGAACCGGAACTGCCGACGATCGCCACGCGCTCGCCCGGGTGCAGTTCCAGCTGCAGGTTGGACAACACCACCACCGATTCCGGACCTTCCTCGTAGGATTTGCCCAGGTTGCGGCAGCTCAGGATTGCTTTTTCACTCATGCCCGATTCACTCATAACGTAAGGCCTGTGCTGGCTGGGTACGTGCCGCGCGCCAGGCTGGATACAGGGTGGCAAGAAAACTCAGGACCAACGCAGCGCCGCCCACCATCAACACGTCCTGGGCCTGAACCTGGGACGGTAAGTAGTCGATGAAGTAGACGTCGGCATTAAGAAACTTGTGGCCGAGGACTTTTTCCAGCGCGGCGATGGCGGCGCTGACGTTCAGTGCCGCCAGGATGCCGACCGCGGTGCCGATCAAGGTGCCGACCACGCCGATCACGGTGCCCTGCACCATGAAGATCGCCATGATCTGCCCCGGCGTGGCGCCAAGGGTGCGCAGGATGGCGATGTCGCCCTTCTTGTCGTTCACCACCATCACCAAGGTGGAGATGATGTTGAACGCCGCCACGGCGACGATCAGCAGCAACAACAGGCCGATCATGGCTTTTTCCATGCGGATGGCCTGGTAGAGGTTGCCGTGAGTGCGGGTCCAGTCGCGGGCGTAGTACTGGGATTCACCCAAATGCTGGGCGATTTCCCAGGCGCCGCGCGGTGCCTCGAACAGGTCGTTGAATTTGAGGCGCAGGCCCTGCACCTGATCCGGCTTCCAGCGATGCAGGCGCGCCAGATCGGTGAGGTTGGTCAGGCCAAGATAGCCGTCGATCTCGCCGGCGCCGACGTGGAAGGTGCCGACCACGGTGAAGCGCTTCATACGTGGGAACATGCCGGCCGGGGTCACGGTGACTTCCGGAGCGACGAAGGTCAGCTTGTCGCCGATGCCCACGCCGAGCTTGGCCGCGGCCTTGTCGCCGATCACGATGCCGAAGCTTCCGGGCGCCAACTCGTCGAGTTTGCCCTGCAACATGAACTTGTCGATGATCGACACGTTACGTTCCTGAGCCGGATCGATGCCATTGAGCAGGATTTTCTGCACCTTGCCGTCGTTGGTCAGCAACCCCTGCATCTGGGTAAACGGCGCAACGGCCACTACCTTGGGGTTCTGCTTGACCTTGTCGGCAAGGCTAGGCCAGTCGCTGATGGGCGAATCGCCCTCGATGGTCGCGTGGGGCACCATGCCCAGCACGCGGGTGCGCATCTCATGATCGAAGCCGTTCATCACCGACAGCACCACAATCATCACGACCACGCCCAAGGCGAGCCCGATCATCGAGGTCAGGGAAATGAACGACACAAAATGATTGCGACGCTTTGCACGGGTATAACGCGTGCCGATAAATACGAAGAGAGGTCTGAACATGTCGGGGCTTGTTCGGAGGAAAAGAAGACGTCCCGGTGGCGGGGTCAGGTAAGCAGCTTTACACTCAGACCATTACCGCTACTTTGGGTTCGCCATGTCGACATTAGATGAAGAAGAACGCCGCGAATACTACCGTATCGACGACATGATCGCACTTCAAATCAGCGCACTGTCTGCCCCGGAAGCGGCGAGCAAGGAAGTGTTGCTGGATGATTCGCCGCTATTCAACCTGCTCAGCGAATTGCACCTCAGCGAATTCGAAGCCCAGCACCTGCTGCGCCAGATCAACGAGAAGGATCGCAGCCTGGCCGCCTTCCTCAAAGTCCAGAACAAACGCGTGGACCTGCTCAGCCAGATCATGGCGCGCGGCCTGCTGGATGAGGTGGGCGCGCCGCAGCCGGTGATCATTTCCGAAGGCGGCATCGACTTCCAGCACCCCACGCCCTTGGCGCCTGGCGCGCACCTGGCGGTCAAGCTGGTATTGATGCCCCAGGCGCTCGGCCTGCTGCTGCGTGCCCGCGTCACCCATTGCGACGCCAAGGGCGACCGGTTTGACGTAGGCACGGAGTTCGAATCCATGACCGATGCCCAGCGCCAGCTGCTGGCGCGCTACATTCTGCAGAAACAAGCCCAGGAACGACGCCTGGCGCGGGAACAGAGCGACGCCCAAGACACCTGAATCTCGTATGACCCCGCCGGGCTATCCGGCGCAAAGGAGCAACTGTGACCCTGATTTATGGCCACCGCGGTGCCAAAGGCGAAGCACCGGAAAACACCCTGACCAGCTTTCAGGAGTGCCTCAAGCACGGTGTACGCCGCTGCGAACTGGACTTGCACCTGTCCATGGACGGCGAGTTGATGGTGATCCACGACCCGACCCTCAAACGTACCGCCGACCGGCGCGGCAAAGTCGTCGAGTATTCGGCGGCCGACCTTGTGAAGATGGACGCGCGCAAAGGCGGCCCTGGCTGGGTCAACCCGTGCCCGATCCCACGCTTGGAAGAACTGTTCGAAAAGTGCGACTTCGATCACTGGCAACTGGAAGTCAAAAGCGCCTCACGCACCCGCGCCGCGACTACCGTGCTGGCAATTCGTGAGATGGCCGTGCGTCATGGCCTGATGGACAAGGTCACGGTGACCTCAAGTTCGCGGGAAGTATTGAAAGCGGCGGTTGAACTCACCCCGGACCTGTCGCGGGGACTGGTCGCCGAATACGCCTGGCTCGACCCGCTGAAGGTCGCGCAAAACTACGGCTGTGAATACCTGGCGTTGAACTGGACGTTGTGCACCCCCGAGCGTCTGGAAAAAGCCCAGCGCCAGGATTTGCACGTGTCCGTGTGGACGGTCAACGAACCTGCGCTGATGCGCAGGCTCGCCGACTTCGGCGTAGATAGCCTGATTACAGACTTTCCCGGTTTGGCCACTGCCACCCTCGAGAATTACTGAAATCGGTCTCCCCGGCCGGCTCAGGCCACCGGCCGGAGCCGCTCAAAAAAGCCGGTTGAGGCCATCGTAGGCCGCTACCCGATAGGCTTCTGCCATGGTCGGGTAGTTGAACGTGGTGTTCACAAAATACTTGAGGGTATTTTGCTCGCCCGGCTGGTTCATGATCGCCTGGCCAATGTGCACGATCTCCGAGGCCTGGTAGCCGAAGCAATGCACGCCGAGGACTTCCAGGGTTTCGCGGTGGAACAGGATCTTGAGCATGCCTTGCGGCTCGCCGGCGATCTGCGCACGCGCCATGCTCTTGAAGAACGCCTTGCCGACTTCATAAGGCACCTTGGCCTTGGTCAGTTCGTGTTCGTTCTTGCCGATCGAGCTGATCTCGGGAATGGTGTAGATCCCGGTCGGCACGTCGTTCACATAGCGCCAGCTGCCGTTGTCGACAATGCTGCCGGCCGCCGAACGGCCTTGGTCATGCGCGGCACTCGCCAGGCTTGGCCAGCCGATCACGTCACCGGCGCCATAGATATTGGTCACGCAGGTGCGGTAGTTCTCGTCCACTTCGATCTGGCCACGGCTGTTGACCTTGACCCCGACGTTTTCCATGCCCAGCTTGTCGGTGTTGCCGGTACGGCCGTTGCACCACAGCAAGGCGTCGGCCTTGATCTTCTTGCCGGACTTGAGGTGCAGGATCACGCCGTTGTCCAGGCCTTCGACCCGCTCGTACTCTTCGTTATGGCGCACGGTGATGTTGTTGTTGCTGAAGTGGTAGCTCAACGCCTGGGAAATTTCCGAGTCGAGGAAGCTCAGCAGCTGGTCGCGGTTATCCACCAGCTCCACCAGAACACCCAGGCCGCTGAAGATCGAGGCGTATTCACAGCCGATTACACCGGCGCCGTAGATGATCAGTTTGCGCGGGGTGTGGCCCAGGCTCAGGATGGTGTCGCTATCGTAGATACGCGGGTGGTGGAAATCGATGTCCGCCGGGCGATACGGCCGCGAACCGGTGGCGATGATGATGTGCTTGGCCACCAGCTTCTCGACCACGCCGTTGGCGCAGACCACTTCGACGGTTTGCTCATCGGCAAAGCTGCCGGTGCCGAAGAACAGGTCGACGCGGTTACGGGCGTAGTAGCCGGTACGCGAGGCGACTTGCTTGGAGATGACTTTTTCAGCGCTTTTCAACACGTCCGGGAACGAGAACCAGCGCGGCTCACCAATGGCCCGGAACATCGGGTTGGTGTTGAACTGCATGATCTGGCGCACCGAGTGACGCAAGGCCTTAGACGGGATGGTACCCAGGTGGGTGCAGTTACCGCCGACCTGGCGACGGCTATCGACCATCGCCACCTTGCGCCCAGCTTTGGCGGCGTTCATCGCCGCACCTTCTCCAGCCGGGCCGGAACCCAGTACCACCACGTCGTAGTTGTAGACAGCCATGCGTACTCCTCAGAACAGGCCAGGCGCACGGTTGGACGCCTGGCTAAATCATGCCGCGGCCAGCGGGCATGAAGGACAATTTGGCTCAAGTGTGTGAGCCGGGGCACAGTCTATATAAGGCTCAACGCCGCGAACATTAACCCTTGGTCGCGTCGTAGGCCAGCCTTGCCTTTACTACAGCAGCAGGAAACTGGCATTACACTGCTGACACGAACCTTTGCAGGACGAGCCATTATGCGGCATGTGCTTTTGTGTTTATTGCTGATTTTCTCTGTGACCGTGCAAGCCAGTGAAGCGGACCGGCTCAGGCAGGCGGCTTTCCCTGCGCAATCTCAGGACCTGGCCCGGAAAAACCAGGCCGTGCTGGTCTATCTCTGGGCGGATGTCTACGCGGCAGCGCTGTACGCCCCGGCCAACCTGCGCGCGAAACAGGCCTGGGACCAGCAAAAGGACCTGCGCCTGGCGTTGTATTACTTTCGCGACATCGACCGTAACGATGTGATCAAGGCGGCCACCACCGCCCTGGAGCGCCAGCAAAGCAGCGCTACCCTCGCCCGTTTGAAGCCTGCGTTGGATCAACTGCATGCAAGTTTCCGCAACATCCGCAGCGGCGATCGCTATGCCTTGGACTTCCGCCCTGGGCGCGGGTTGAACCTGGAGATTAATGAGCAGGTGGTGTTCAGCAGTGGTGATGATGAATTGGCGAAAGCCTATCTGGGCATCTGGCTGGCGCCGAAAGGCCTGTCGGACAGCCTGCGCAAAAGCCTACTGAATTAAACGCAAATCCCCTGTGAGAGCGGGCTTGCTCGCGAAGGCGGTGTGTCAGTCGGCTTATGAGTTACTGATAAACCGCTTTCGCGAGCAAGCCCTCTCCCACATAGGCTTTCATTGCCATCAGCTCTTGCGGCATTTAGTCAGCTTGCTATCGGTTTCTGTTGCGGGTAGTGGCCAATACACATATGGTTACAAAACTGCAGCAAGGACGAGTGATGACCAAGGATCACCAATAAGACAGCCAAGATGAGTGCATGACATGTCCACTACAACGGGCAAAGGCAAGGCGATTTTTCGCGTTGTCAGCGGTAACTTCCTTGAGATGTTCGACTTCATGGTCTACGGCTTCTACGCCACGGCCATTGCCAAAACCTTCTTCCCCAGCGACAGCGCGTTTGCCTCGCTGATGCTGTCCCTGGCGACCTTCGGCGCCGGTTTTCTGATGCGGCCCTTGGGCGCGATCTTCCTCGGCGCCTACATCGACCGCCACGGCCGTAAGAAAGGCCTGGTCATCACCCTGGCCATGATGGCCGCCGGTACTATCCTCATCGCCTGCGTGCCCGGCTATGCCACGTTGGGCGTGGCTGCGCCGCTGATCGTGCTGTTCGGCCGTCTGCTTCAAGGCTTCTCCGCCGGCGTCGAACTGGGCGGTGTGTCGGTGTACCTGGCGGAAATCGCCACGCCGGGGCGCAAAGGTTTTTTCGTCAGTTGGCAATCCGCCAGCCAACAGGCCGCCGTAGTGTTCGCCGGTTTGCTCGGCGTAGGTTTGAACCACTGGCTCAGCCCCGAAGACATGGGTGACTGGGGCTGGCGCGTGCCGTTCTTGATCGGCTGCTTGATCGTGCCGGTGATCTTTGTGATTCGCCGCTCGCTGGAAGAAACGCCCGAGTTCCAGGCGCGTAAACACCGCCCTACCCTGCAGGAAATCATGCGCTCGATCGGCCAGAACTTTGGCATCGTCATCGCCGGCATGGCGCTGGTGGTGATGACCACCGTGTCGTTCTACCTGATCACCGCCTACACCCCGACCTTCGGCAAGGCCGAGCTGCATCTGTCCGACTTCGATGCGTTGCTGGTGACGGTGTGCGTGGGCATCTCCAACTTCATCTGGCTGCCGGTGATGGGCGCGGTGTCCGACAAGATCGGGCGCAAACCCTTGCTGCTTGGGGCGACGATTCTGGCGATTCTTACGGCGTATCCGGCGCTGTCGTGGCTGGTGGTCAACCCAAGCTTCAGCCATTTGCTGATTGTGCTGTTGTGGCTGTCGTTCCTGTATGGCTCGTATAACGGGGCGATGGTGGTGGCGTTGACGGAGATCATGCCGGTGGAGGTGCGCACTACCGGGTTCTCCCTGGCCTACAGCCTGGCGACGGCGACGTTTGGTGGGTTTACACCGGCGGCCTGTACCTATTTGATTCATGTGCTGGATAACAAGGCAGCGCCGGGGATTTGGCTCAGTGGGGCAGCGATTTTGGGTTTGATTGCCACACTGGTCCTGTTCAAGGGCAATCGGCATGAACTGAGGACTGCGCAGGCTTCAGTAGTCGGTGGCGCTTGATAGAGCGCTTTCGCGAGCATAGGTATCTACGCAACTTTTTGTGTTGCGTTAGGGTTTTTTAGGTAGATATGAGTACATATCCGTTGCTGCGGTAACGGCGGCTATTGGTTCCGCTCTTACAGCGGGTCACTTTTGGAAAAGAGCCCCAAAAGTAACCAAAAGGGCTCTTGCCCCACCACTCGTTGCCTCGCCTAGGCTCGGCATGCCCTCACTCCGGCTTGAATCCGTGGGCCGCCGCCATGGGCCATCCTTGGCCCATCGCGGCTAACCCGGCGTCCTGCCGGGTTACCCACGGATTCAAGCCTGCGTTCGGCCATCGTGGTTTAACGGGGCGCCTAAGATCAAGATCAAAAGCAAGAGCACGGCGGCCTAGTAGCCGACCTGAGTGGTAGAAGCAAAAGCAGGGCAAAAGCACAGCAGCACACTCTCTGTCTGATGTACCGAGATCCAACTGTGGGAGCGGGCTTGCCTGCGATGGCATCAACTCGGTGTACTTGATAGACCGAGGTGTCTGCATCGCAGGCAAGCCAGCTCCCACATTAGATTGAGTTCAGTTTCAAATATCAGGTCGGCTGTCAGGCCGCCTCGGCTTCGCTTTTGATCTAACCACTCAGGTCGGCTACTAGGCCGCCGTGCTCTTGCTTTTGATCTTGATCTGCTTTTGATCTTAGGCGCCCCGTTAAACCACGCTGGCCGAACGCAGGCTTTGGAGCGTGGGTAAACCGGCAGGACGCCGGGTTAGCCGCGATGGGCCAAGGATGGCCCATGGCGGCGGCCCACGGTCCAAAGCCTGCGTGAGGGCACACCGAGCCTAAGCGAGGTGCCGAGTGGTGGGGCAAGAGCCCTTTTGGTTACTTTTGGGGCTCTTTTCCAAAAGTGACCCGCTGTAAGAGCGGAACCCATAGCAGCCGTTACCCAAATAACGGATATGTACCCAGCGCCCCCCCCAGCGCCCCCGCGACAACCAAAGAATTCAACCCATAAAAAGATGTGTAGATACCTATGCCGCGAAGAGGCCAACCCAAACACCACAAAACCCACACCCATAAAAAAGCCCCGAACCAGTCGGGGCTTTTTCATTTACTGCAAATGCTTAGCGCGGAAACGCAGGCGGGTTAACCCCAGCCATGTCTTCCATCACGCGAACCACCTGGCAGCTGTAGCCAAACTCGTTGTCGTACCAAACGTACAGCACAACGCGGTTGTCCTGGGTGATGGTTGCCTCAGCATCCACTACGCCAGCGTGGCGCGAGCCAACGAAGTCGGTGGAGACCACTTCCTGCGAGTTAACGAAGTCGATTTGCTTATGCAGATCGGAGTGCAGCGCCATGTAGCGCAGGTACTCGTTCATTTCTTCACGGGTGGCGGCTTTCTCAAGGTTCAGGTTGAGAATGGCCATCGACACGTTCGGCGTCGGCACGCGGATCGCGTTACCGGTCAGCTTGCCGGCCAGCTCAGGCAGGGCCTTGGCAGCAGCGGTGGCAGCACCGGTCTCGGTGATCACCATGTTCAACGCGGCGCTACGGCCACGGCGATCGCCTTTGTGGAAGTTGTCGATCAGGTTCTGGTCGTTGGTATACGAGTGAACGGTTTCAACGTGGCCGTTAACGATACCGAACTTGTCATTCACAGCCTTGAGCACCGGCACGATGGCGTTGGTGGTGCAGGAAGCGGCGGACACGATCTTGTCGTCAGCGGTGATTTCGCCGTGGTTGATACCGTGAACGATGTTCTTCAGCTTGCCTTTGCCAGGCGCAGTCAGCACAACGCGGTCGATACCCGGGCAGGCCAAATGCTGGCCCAGGCCCTCGGCATCACGCCATACGCCGGTGTTATCCACCAACAGAGCGTCCTTGATGCCGTACTGGGTGTAATCCACCTCAGCCGGGTTCTTCGCGTAGATCACCTGGATCAGGTTACCGTTGGCGGTGATGGTGTTGTTTTCTTCGTCGATGACGATGGTGCCGTTGAACGGACCGTGTACCGAGTCGCGGCGCAGCAGGCTAGCACGCTTGGTCAGGTCGTTCTCGGCGCCTTTACGCACCACGATGGCACGCAGGCGCAGGCCGTCGCCGCCACCGGTTTTTTCGATCAGGATGCGTGCCAGCAGGCGGCCGATACGACCGAAGCCGTACAGCACAACATCGGTGCCTTTACGGGCAGCAGCGTTTTGCTGGCCAACTACATCGGCCATTTCTTCACGCACGAACTGCTCGGCGCTGCGGCCGGCACCTTCTTTGCGGAATTTGTAAGCCAACTTGCCCAGGTCTACCGAGGCCGCGCCGAGCTTGAGCTCGCTCATGGCTTTGAGCAGAGGGAATGTTTCGTGGACGGAGAGTTCGCTGTCGTCGGCAGAACGATGGCGAGCAAAGCGATGCGCCTTGAGAATCGCGATGACTGATTGGTTGATCAGGCTGCGGCCATAGATCGAGCTCACCACATTGTTATTGCGGTACAGCTGACCGATAAGCGGAATCATCGCTTCAGCGAGCGCTTCACGGTCGATCCATTCACCAAGACACTGGTCGGGCTTCTGAGTCACGGGAACCTTCCACATGTAGGGGCAGAAAAAAGGGGCTACATTATGTCGTCCGACCGCCCGTTGAGCAATGCGCCAACCACAACAAAAAGCCCTTGCAAAAAAATACCACCCCGCTACAGGCCAGGAAACACGCGGGTTCCAGAAGGCCACCAATGGCGTCGCGCCGCCAACTTGTCCGTAACCCTCCGAAATATCCGTGCTAAATGGCACTACATATTGAGTCAAAACACGCCATTGTTTGTCTTAGCCACTACATTTCCTACAAACCGTAATAGGCACAGTCAGCAACTGACAGGCGGCACCTAGGGCCGTTACAATTACCGACTTTGTCGCAACGCTTGGAGCTCAACCTTCCGTGCCCGTTCTGCGTCTACCGCTTCTCCCTGCCGCGGCAGGTAAACAGCACTGGGGCAACCTGCCCGGTGCCGCCCTGAGCCTGGCCATTGCCGAGGCTGCCAGCGCAGCCAAGCGCTTTACCCTGCTGCTCACCGCCGACAGCCAAAGCGCCGAGCGGCTGGAGCAGGAGCTGAGCTTCTTCGCCCCCGATTTGCCGGTGCTGCATTTTCCCGACTGGGAAACCCTGCCCTACGATCTGTTCTCGCCGCACCAGGACATCATTTCCCAGCGCATCGCCAGCCTGTACCGCTTGCCGGAACTGGCCCACGGCGTGCTGGTGGTGCCGATCACCACGGCCCTGCATCGCCTGGCGCCGACCAAGTTCCTGCTGGGCAGCAGCCTGGTGCTGGATATCGGCCAGAAGCTCGACGTGGAACAGATGCGCACGCGCCTGGAAGCCAGCGGCTACCGCTGCGTCGACACGGTGTACGAACACGGCGAGTTCGCCGTGCGCGGGGCGTTGATCGACCTGTTCCCGATGGGCAGCAAACTGCCGTACCGCATCGACCTGTTCGATGACGAAATCGAAACGCTGCGCACCTTCGACCCAGACAACCAACGCTCCATTGATAAAGTGGACTCGATCAAGCTGCTGCCGGCACGGGAATTCCCGCTGCAAAAAGACGCGGTCACGCGCTTCAAGGCACGCTTTCGTGAACGCTTCGACGTGGACTTCCGCCGCTGCCCGATTTTCCAGGACTTGAGCAGTGGGATTACACCGGCCGGTATCGAGTACTACCTGCCGCTGTTCTTCGACGAAACCTCCACGCTGTTCGACTACCTGCCTCAGGACACCCAAGTGTTCTCGCTGCCGGGCATCGAGCAGGCAGCGGAAAACTTCTGGAACGACGTGCGCAACCGCTATGAAGAGCGCCGCGTCGACCCATCGCGGCCTCTATTACCGCCTGCCGAGCTGTTCCTGCCGGTGGAAGACTGCTTCGCCCGCCTGAAAAACTGGCCGCGCGTCGTCGCCAGCCAACAGGACGTGGACGCCGGCAGCGGCCGCGAACGCTTCCCGGCAGGCACACTGCCGGACTTGGCGATCCAGGCCAAAGCCACGCAACCGCTGGAAGCGTTATCCAACTTCCTCGGCGACTTCCCTGGCCGCGTGCTGTTTACCGCCGAATCCGCCGGCCGCCGCGAAGTGCTGCTGGAGTTGCTGGAACGCCTGAAGTTGCGCCCGAAAACCGTCGACAGCTGGCCGGATTTTGTCGCCAGCAAAGAGCGCCTGGCGATCACCATTGCGCCGCTGGACGAAGGCTTGTTGCTGGATGACCCGGCCTTGGCGTTGATCGCCGAGAGCCCGCTGTTCGGCCAACGCGTGATGCAGCGCCGTCGCCGTGAAAAACGCGCGGACGCCAACAACGACGCGGTGATCAAGAACCTGACCGAGCTGCGCGAAGGCGCGCCGGTGGTGCATATCGACCACGGCGTGGGCCGCTACTTGGGCCTGCAGACCCTGGAGATCGACAACCAGGCCGCCGAATTCCTCACCATGGAATACGCTGAGGGCGCCAAGCTCTACGTGCCGGTGGCCAGCCTGCACTTGATCGCACGCTACACCGGCAGCGACGACGCCCTGGCGCCGTTGCACCGCCTGGGCTCCGAGACCTGGCAGAAAGCCAAGCGCAAAGCCGCCGAGCAGGTGCGCGACGTCGCCGCCGAATTGCTCGACATCTATGCACGCCGTGCAGCACGCGAGGGTTACGCCTTCGCTGACCCGAAAGCCGACTACGCCACGTTCAGCGCCGGCTTCGCCTTTGAAGAAACCCCGGACCAGCAAACCACCATTGAAGCGGTGCGCGCTGACATGCTCGCGCCCAAGCCGATGGACCGCCTGGTGTGCGGCGACGTGGGCTTCGGCAAAACCGAAGTGGCCATGCGCGCCGCCTTTATTGCCGTGCATGGCGGCAAGCAGGTAGCGATTCTGGTGCCGACCACCCTGCTCGCCCAGCAGCATTACAACAGCTTCCGCGACCGCTTCGCCGACTGGCCGGTGAGCGTGGAAGTGATGAGCCGCTTCAAGTCCGCCAAGGAAGTGAATGCCGCCGTCGCCGACTTGGCGGAAGGTAAAATCGACATTGTGATCGGTACCCACAAGCTGCTGTCGGACGATGTGAAGATCAAAAACCTGGGGCTGGTGATCATCGACGAAGAACACCGTTTCGGTGTGCGCCAGAAAGAACAGCTGAAAAACCTGCGCAGCGAAGTCGACATTCTTACCCTCACCGCCACGCCGATTCCGCGCACGCTGAACATGGCCGTGTCGGGCATGCGCGACCTGTCGATCATCGCCACGCCACCGGCACGGCGCTTGTCGGTGCGCACTTTCGTGATGGAGCAGAACAAAAGCACGGTCAAGGAAGCGCTGTTGCGTGAACTGCTGCGCGGCGGTCAGGTGTACTACCTGCACAACGACGTGAAGACCATCGAGAAATGCGCCGCCGACCTCGCCGAACTGGTGCCGGAAGCGCGCATTGCCATCGGCCATGGGCAGATGCGTGAACGCGAACTCGAACAGGTGATGAGCGATTTCTACCACAAGCGCTTCAACGTGCTGATCGCCTCGACCATCATCGAGACCGGCATCGACGTGCCGAGCGCCAACACCATCATCATCGAGCGTGCGGATAAGTTCGGCCTGGCGCAGTTGCACCAATTGCGCGGCCGGGTTGGGCGTAGTCACCACCAAGCCTATGCCTACTTGCTGACGCCACCGCGCCAGCAAATTACCGGCGACGCTGAAAAGCGCCTGGAAGCCATCGCCAACACCCAGGACCTCGGTGCCGGTTTTGTACTGGCCACCAACGACCTGGAAATCCGTGGCGCCGGCGAACTGCTCGGCGACGGCCAGAGCGGGCAGATCCAGGCCGTGGGCTTCACCCTTTATATGGAAATGCTCGAGCGCGCGGTAAAAGCCATCCGCAAAGGCGAACAACCGAACCTGGATCAACCCTTGGGTGGCGGCCCGGAAATCAACCTGCGCTTGCCGGCGTTGATTCCCGAAGACTACCTGCCGGATGTGCATGCGCGGCTGATCCTGTACAAGCGCATTGCCTCGGCCACCGACGAAGAGGGCCTCAAGGACCTGCAAGTGGAGATGATCGACCGTTTCGGCCTGTTGCCGGAGCCGACCAAGAACCTGGTGCGTCTGACCCTGCTCAAATTGCAGGCCGAGCAGCTTGGAATAAAGAAAGTCGATGCCGGGCCGCAAGGCGGGCGTATCGAGTTCGAAGCGCAAACGCCGGTGGACCCACTGGTGCTGATCAAGCTGATTCAGGGCCAGCCCAACCGCTACAAGTTCGAAGGGGCTACGCTGTTCAAATTCATGGTGCCGATGGAACGTGCCGAAGAACGCTTTAATACATTAGAGGCGCTGTTTGAGCGCCTCATTCCGAAATCTGCTTGAAGGACGCCCCAATGCGCCTGTTCCGCATTTTGAGCTTGTTGTTGGTGGTCGTTGCTCCTTCGGCGTTTGCCGACAGCCCGTACCTGGTGGAAATGGTCCTGGTGCGCCAGAACGCCGAGCCGGTGATCACTAGCCGCGCCGCGCCGGAAAACTGGGACGCCGGGGCACCACGGCTGCCGGCGGACAAAATGAGCCCGCCACGGCTGGGCAACATCGTCGACAAACTCAGTGCCGACAACAGCTATACCGTGCTGCTGCACCGCGCCTGGGACCAAAACCTGGGCGAACAACCGGTGAAGCTGGCCATTACCGACGGCCAGGAGCAATTCGGCCAGTTCCCCATCGAAGGCACGCTGAACCTGCAACTGGGGCGCTTTACCGATATCGACGCAAACTTCTGGATCAACCAGTTCGACGCCAACGGCAGCGTCATTGCCAGCGAACACCTGAGCCAGCAAGACGTGCGCACCAAAAACAACCAGCTCAACTACCTCGACGGCGGCCACTTGGCGCTGCTGATCAAGATCACCTCGCTGACCGCCAAACCACCCAGCGCACCACCGCCCGACATTCAGGACTGATCCAGCGCCATGCCCCTGACGTCGTCGTTGACCAAACCCCTGGCCCCTTCGTGGGCCAATCGCTTTAAAGAGCAAAGCCTTGAGCGTGGGCGCCGCTATGCCCTGGAAAACCGCGTGCGCATCGTCGAGTCTGGCGACAGCACCATCATTGCCAGTTGCGAAGGCTCGGGCGGTAACGTTTACCGGCAAACCATCTCGCTGCGCGAATCCGCCAAAGGCATGCTGATTCTGGTGGACAGCCGCTGCACGTGCCCGGTGCACACCAACTGCAAACACATCGCGGCGGTGCTGCTCAAGGTCCAGGAAACCCTGGCCTACCCGGCGGCCGCCCAGGATGCCGAGCTGCTGGAAAAACTCCAGGCCGTGCTGGATAACCGCGTGGTGCTGCCGCAGGTGGTGATGGAGGATGTGCGACCGGTGCCGCGCCTGTGGCTGGCGAGTGTCGAGTTCAGCGCGTTTGAACCGCGCAATGGCAAAATGCAGCGCTACATCCAGCACCGCGCAGCGTTGTCGTTCAATTACCTGGGCAACTATGTCAGCGGGCAAAAAAACGCCGACATCGTCGTGCGCCAGGAGACCCAGAGCCTGCGCATCAAGCGCCATCCGGAGTTGGAACAGCCGTATCGCGAGCAACTGCGCCTGCTCGGCTTCAAGATCGCCACGCGCCAGAGCAAAGCGTTGCCGGAAAGCGCCGGTGAACTGTTCGAGATGGTCAATGACAGCGCCTGGCTGAACTTCACCCTCAACGCATCGCCGACCCTGCGCGCCGAGGGCTGGGAGCTGCAGATCGATGAGGATTTCGGTTTCGACTTGAGCACCGTCGATGACTGGTACGCCACCGTCGATGAAGGCCCGGAGCGCGACTGGTTTGACCTGGAATTGGGGATCATCGTCAACGGTGAGCGGCTGAGCCTGTTGCCGATCCTGTTGAACCTGATGCGTTCGCACACCGAGATCCTCAACCCGGAAAAACTCGCCCGGCGTCGCGATGACGAGCTGATTCTGGTGAACATCCCCGGCCTGCCCAACGGCCACGGCCCGCTGCAAGTGGCGCTGCCCTACGGTCGCTTGAAACCGGTACTGGCCACCCTTGGCGAGTTTTACCTGCAGGAACCCGGCAACACCACGTTGCGCCTGGCCAAGGCCGATGCGATTCGTCTCAACCCGCTGGAAGACCTGCCGCTGCAATGGGAAGGCGGCGAGAAGATCCGCAACTTCGCCCAGCGCCTGCGCGACATCAAGGGCTTCACCTGCGTGGCGCCCGAAGGCTTGAACGCAACCTTGCGCCCGTATCAGCTCGAAGGTTTGAGCTGGATGCAGTCGCTGCGCCAGCTTGATGTCGGCGGGATTCTCGCGGATGACATGGGCCTGGGCAAAACCCTGCAGACTCTGGCGCATATTCTCAGTGAAAAAATCGCCGGGCGCCTCGATCGGCCGTGCATGGTGGTGATGCCCACCAGCCTGATCCCTAACTGGCTCGACGAAGCGGCGCACTTCACCCCGCAGCTCAAGGTGCTGGCACTGTACGGCGCGACGCGTAAGAAACATTTCCAGAACTTGCAGGACTATGACCTGCTGCTGACCACCTACGCGCTGCTGCCCAAAGACATCGAGCAGCTCGCCGCCCTGCCCTTGCACGTGCTGATCCTCGATGAAGCGCAGTACATCAAGAACCCCAACAGCAAGGCCGCCCAGGCCGCGCGCGAGCTGAACGCGCGCCAGCGCCTGTGCCTGAGCGGCACACCGCTGGAAAACCACCTGGGCGAGTTGTGGTCGCTGTTCCACTTCCTGCTGCCAGGCTGGCTGGGCGACGTGAAAAGCTTTAACCGCGATTACCGCGTGCCCATCGAAAAACGCGCCAGCGATGTGCGATTGCAGCACCTTAACGGTCGGATCAAACCCTTTCTGCTGCGCCGCACCAAGGAACAAGTGGCGACGGAATTGCCGCCCAAGACTGAGATCATCCATTGGGTCGACCTCAACGAAGCCCAGCGCGATGTGTACGAAACCATGCGCCTGGCCATGGACAAGAAGGTGCGCGACGAGATCACCCGCAAGGGCGTGGCGCGCAGCCAGATCATCATTCTTGAAGCGCTGCTCAAGCTGCGCCAAGTGTGCTGCGACCTGCGCCTGGTCAACGATGCCACCCTGCCCGCCCGTGGCAGCAGCTCGGGCAAGCTCGACAGCCTGATGGAAATGCTCGAAGAACTGTTTGCCGAAGGGCGCCGGATTTTGCTGTTTTCCCAGTTCACCTCGATGCTGAGCCTGATCGAAGTCGAACTGAAAAAACGTGGCGTGGACTACGCGCTGCTGACCGGCCAGACCCGCGACCGACGTACCCCGGTGAAGGACTTCCAGAGCGGCAAGCTGCAGATTTTTCTGATCAGTTTGAAGGCCGGCGGTGTGGGGTTGAACCTGACTGAGGCCGACACGGTGATCCACTATGACCCGTGGTGGAACCCGGCCACGGAGAACCAGGCGACCGACCGGGCTTATCGTATTGGCCAAGAGAAGCCAGTGTTCGTCTACAAGATGATTGCACGGGGTACGGTGGAGGAGAAAATCCAACACCTGCAGAAGGAAAAGTCTGACTTGGCAGCCGGTGTGCTGGATGGGCGTACGACGGGGGATTGGCAGTTGGGCAATGACGATATTGAGGCGTTGTTTGCGCCGTTGCCTAACAAACAAGAGAAGCGTTGACCTTCAGATCGCTATCGCGGGCAAGCCCGCTCCCACATTTAATCGCGTACATCGCTTGGAATGCGATCGAATGTGGGAGCGGGCTTGCTCGCGAAGGGCGCGCCACGGTTTTCAGCCTGGCAACGGCGCAAACAGCGCCTCGATATCCCGCTGCTCCAGCTTCCACCCGGCACTGGCGCCGCCTTCAAGAACCCCATCGGCCAACGCTGCTTTTTCCAACTGCAACGCCTGGATTTTCTCCTCCACGGTGCCGCGCGCAATCATCTTGTACACAAACACCGGTTTGTCCTGCCCAATGCGATAAGCCCGGTCGGTCGCCTGGTTCTCCACCGCTGGGTTCCACCATGGGTCGTAATGAATCACCGTGTCGGCCGCCGTCAGGTTCAAGCCCGTGCCACCGGCTTTCAGGCTGATCAGGAACAACGGCGTCTTGCCGTCCTGGAAGTCCTTCACCGGAGTGCGTCGGTCAAGGGTGTCACCGGTCAGTATCGAATACCCAATCTCACGCTGCTTCAACTCTTCTTCAATCAGCGCCAGCATCGAAGTGAATTGCGAGAACAGCAAAATCCGTCGCCCTTCACTGAGCAACTCCTCCACCATCTCCATCAAGCTACCCAGCTTGCCGGTGCCGGCCTTGGCCGCTTTAGAAACCGGGGCAGACTTTACCAGGCGTAAATCGCAACACACCTGGCGCAGTTTGAGCAACGCTTCAAGGATGATGATCTGGCTGCGGGCCACACCGTGGCGGCTGATTTCATCGCGCACCTTTTTATCCATGGCCACACGTACGGTTTCGTACACATCCCGTTGCGCATCATTCAACTCCACCCAATGAATAATTTCAGTCTTGGGCGGCAACTCAGTGGCGACCTGCTCCTTCTTGCGACGTAACAGAAAAGGTTTGATACGCGCTGTGAGGTGCTGCATACGATGTGCATTCGCGTGTTTTTCGATGGGCGTGCGGTAATCCCGGTTGAAGGTTTTACTGTCGCCCAGCCATCCCGGCAGCAGAAAATGAAACAGCGACCACAGTTCGCCCAAGTGGTTTTCCAGCGGCGTGCCTGAAAGACACAGACGTTGATCGGCCTCTAATTGCCGGGCAGCCTGGGCGGCCTTGCTGTTGGGATTCTTGATGTTTTGCGCTTCGTCGAGGATCAGCATGCTCCAGCGTTTGGGCTGCAAGACGTCAAGATCGCGTGGCAACAACGCATACGTGGTGAGCACCAGATCGTAATCGCCCAAACGCGTGAAATCGTTCTGGCGTTGCGCGCCATGCAGGGCCAGCACCTTGAGCTGTGGGGTAAAACGCGCGGCTTCATCCAACCAGTTAGGGATCAGGCTGGTGGGCATCACCACCAGCGCAGGGGTTTGCAATCGGCCGGCCTGCTTTTCACAGAGTAGATGCGCCAAGGCTTGCAAGGTTTTGCCCAGCCCCATGTCATCGCCAAGAATCCCGCCGACGCCCAGCTCTCGCAGGGTTTGCATCCAATTCAGGCCTTCGAGCTGGTAGCCACGCAGTTCGGCATTCAAGCCCTGGGGAGCCGAGACTTGCACATGGGTCGATTCCTTGAGGCGCTTGGCGAAATGCCGCACGCGCTCACCACCCTGCCAGATCAGAGGAATACCGTCCAAATCACTGAGACGGGCTGCATCAGGGGCACTCAATCGCAGCTTGTCGCTGCCGGGGTCGCGTAGATACAGGGCACCTAACGTCGCCATCAGAGGTTTGATCCGACCATAAGGCAGAGCGACCTTAGTACGCTCGCGAGTCCCCAGGCTTACGAGCACGCGCTCCTCGTCAGCGCGTTCAATCATGTAATCGGCGTCGAGCAGTTTGGGCTGACGAGCCATTAATTCCAGCACAATGGGTAGCAGGCTGTAGCGCTGGCCATTGACCTCGATCCCCAGCTCAAGATCAAACCATTCGTGACCGGGAGATTCTTCGATATCAGCGTACCAATGGTCCACATCTTCCACATGGTAGTAAAAACCAGGCTGGATGCTGATATCCCACCCAGCCTTTTGAAGGGCTGGCAGATGATCCTCAATGAAGTTCAACCAGTCGTTATCGGTAGCCAGATCAAACATCTCGCCGGCGTTTTGCGCCAACGCGTGTGTTTTGCGAGTGACCTTGGCAAAACCGAGTTTGGTCAAGACTTTGCGCAAGGCTTTTTCAGCCGCAGGTTTACGCTTGATACGCTGGGTTTCGGTACCGCTCAACAACCGTATCTCAGCGCCGCCCTTGTCGCTGGCTAGGCTATCGCCATAGCGATAAGCCAACGCGGCACGGTGTTCAAACGTCGGCATTGGCCTGCGAAATTCTGCGCTATAAGCATAGGTTTCGTCGCTGCCCAATGACAGGCACGCCTGGGGCTCGAGCGTATCGACCACTCGCTCGGTCAACGCACGCGGCGGCGGGATCGCGGCGCCCACGGCACTGATGCGATGACTGAATAACGCGACCTGGTTTTCCGGAATCTCGGGCAAGCTGGACAGGTGAATAGCCAGGCGATCATCCATCTCATACTCAAGCGGCCCCAGCTCCATGTTATCCAGGTTCAAATAATGAAGCGGCTTGAGTGGTAAGACCTCGTGCAACAGTAGATCGTCGCTTAGCCATTGCGGTCGATAGCTACCGTCTGGCTGCACGGCCCAATTGAAGCGGGCGACACGCGTGGGACCTGGGTTGAGCGCCAATTGGGCATCAAAGTCCACGAATAACCGCTCGGTTTTGAGCGCCAGTTTTAGAATTTCGGCGCCGTCCTCGCCCTCCAGCGCAAAACTGCTGCCGTAGCGACCGTACGCTCGCCCAAGCATAAGAAGCCGACAGATGCGCTTGTCCACATCGAGCATATAACCGGGCGCACGCGCCAGGGTTTCATCGAGCGAGTACAGCGCCTTGATTTCGCTATAGCCGCCCTTTTTCAGGGTGCGTGCCCGGAAGACCGCCAGCGACCAACGGTTTGAGTAGGCGTCGGGACTGAGCTGGTACAGCAAACAGGTGTTGCTGCTTTTGGGTAACGACTCAACCTCTGGCGTCGCGGCGGGCATGTTGTTAAGCCATTGCTCGATCTGCGGGCTGAGGCGATCACTAGGTGCCTTGGGCTCATCCAGCTCGTCCGCCAGTGCAAGGACTCGGAATAAAACGGCGGCGGCGTGTTTGCAGTCCACCCCGACCGGGCAAGAACACACGCAATCGATATCAGCCCAATGCGGGTCTTCCTTGGCGACCAGAGAGATCACCAACGAATAGATACTACCGCCAGAACCTCTGCACCTTGCGAGCAGTCGCTGTGTCCCGACCTCCAAGACTTGGACGCGGTCTTCGGCCACATAGTCAAAACCACGATCAAGTGTGCGAGGGGTGAAATTCTCTTGCCAGTCCAGACCAGCAAGACGCGTCAATAGGCTATTCATGGGGACTCAATTTACGCCAAGCGTGGCCAAAATAAAGACGGTTACTTCCTGCCTACGAGTACGAATAAGCGGCAACTGAATTCCGATATTTCCGACGTTTTTTGCTCTTAACAAACACGTCTTGTCACTCGATCAACTGAGCATCCCGCAACGCAGTAAGCGCTGTCAGCCAACGCGGATCCTGCTTGTAGTCCGTCGAAGCAATCGCCTGCCCACGCATCCGCGCAATCCGCGCCGAAGGGATGACCTTCATGCGATGTGCCGCGCTCAGTGCCAGCTCAGCAGCCGCACGATCGTTACACACCAACCCCATGTCGCAACCGGCCGTCAGCGCCGCTTCAATCCGGCTGGCCGCATCCCCAACCACATGCGCCCCGGCCATGGACAGGTCATCGCTGAAAATCACCCCATCAAACTGCAACTCGCCACGCAGAATGTCCTGCAACCAGCGGCGCGAGAAACCAGCCGGCTGGGCATCAACCTGCGGGTAGATGACGTGCGCAGGCATTACGGCGGCCAATTGCTTGCTCAGGCGTGTGAAAGGCACCAGGTCATTGGCGCGAATCTGTTCCAGGCTGCGTTCATCATTGGGAATCGCGACGTGGGAATCCGCCTCGGCCCACCCGTGGCCTGGGAAGTGTTTGCCGGTGGCAGCCATGCCGGCGCTGTTCATGCCGCGCATGAATGCACCGGCGAGCACAGCGGCGCGCTCGGGGTCGCCTTCAAAGGAACGGGTGCCGACCACGGCACTGCGCTGGTAGTCCAGGTCCAGTACCGGGGCGAAGCTCAGGTCAAGGCCGACCGCCAGCACTTCTGTGGCCATGATCCAGCCGCACTGCTCGGCCAGGTATTCGGCATTCGGGTTATCTGCCAACGCGCGCATGGCCGGCAGGCGCACAAAACCTTGGCGCAGACGTTGCACGCGACCGCCTTCCTGGTCGACGGCCAGCAGCAAGTCGGGACGCACCGCACGAATCGCCGCGCTCAACTCGCGCACCTGGCGTGGGTGCTCGATATTGCGCGCAAAAATGATCAGGCCGCCCACTTCAGGCTGACGCAACAGGTGGCGATCCTCGGCCGTCAGCCAGGTACCGGCAACGTCGACCATTAAAGAACCTTGCAGGGCAGCAGTCATAAACCTTCCTTAAATAACGCACACAACCCGTTGCCCTCACGTGGCGCGATAAGCGCAGTGAGCATAACGGGTTGCGAGTAAATAGCTGAAATCGGCATGCAGCTAGCTTAGCGGATGCAAGCGGCCGCGCACACCCGGGCGATCATGCCTTGGCAGTGGCCGGCGTGGATTTGCTGCGGGGGCGCAATTGCGCAGCAGCCATGGCTTGGTCGGTCACGCCGGTTTCGGCGCGCATGCCGGCGGCAAGGAACGGCACCATCAGGCGCATCACCTGCTCTATCGAGGTGTTGACGCCGAAATCGGTCTCGGCAATCGCACGCAAGGCTTTGATGCCGGACATGCTGAACGCGGCAGCACCGAGCATGAAGTGCACGCGCCAGAACAGTTCGATCGGTGGAATACGCGGCGCAGCTTCGTTGACCAGCAACATGTAGCGACGGAAAACTTTGCCGTACATGTCTTCCAGGTAACGCCGCAAGTGACCCTGGCTCTGACTGAAGGCCAGGCCCAGCAAACGCATGAAGATCGACAGGTCATTGCCGCTACGCGGTTGAACCACCAGCGCTTGCTCAACCAAGATTTCCAGCAATTCTTCCAGGCTTGGCTTGTTATCAGGCTTGGTCTGGCGGCGCTCCAACTCACGGTCGAGGCTGGCGCAGAACGGCCCCAGAAAGCGCGAGAACACCGCCTGGATCAGGGCTTTTTTCGAGCCGAAATGGTAATTCACTGCGGCGAGGTTGACCCCAGCCTTGCTGGTGATCAGCCGCAATGAAGTTTCAGCAAATCCTTTTTCCGCGAACAATTGCTCGGCAGCATCGAGAATGCGTTCAACGGTTTCCGACTGGGCCATGGCTACTCCGCCTGACAAACACTTGTTTGAAACATACGTTTCAGGGTGTGTCTTGTCAAGCCTGCGAGTCCGTTTTCCGGCCGGGCAGTCATCTATTTCATCGCTATTTAATCACATCCTTCTCGCTCTGTAGGCAGCGCTGTCTCTGCCTTGTAGGACGGGTGGCGAATGACCGTCCAGCGGAGTGCTAAAAAAGGATGATTGCCAAGCGCAGTTCACTGTATATAATCCCAGTCACTGTATAAAAAGACAGAGCGATCAACATGCTAAAACTGACGCCACGCCAAGCTGAGATTCTGGCTTTTATCAAGCGCTGCCTCGATGACAACGGCTACCCGCCGACCCGAGCGGAAATTGCGCTGGAGCTGGGGTTCAAATCCCCCAACGCCGCTGAAGAACACCTCAAGGCCCTCGCCCGCAAAGGCGCGATCGAGATGACCCCAGGTGCGTCACGCGGTATTCGCATCCCTGGCTTCGAAGCCAAGGCCGACGAATCGACCCTGCCGATCATCGGTCGCGTCGCCGCCGGTGCGCCGATCCTGGCGCAGCAGCACGTCGAGGAGTCCTGCAACATCAACCCGACCTTCTTCCATCCGCGTGCCGACTACCTGTTGCGCGTACACGGCATGAGCATGAAGGACGTGGGCATTTTCGACGGTGACCTGCTGGCCGTCCATACCACTCGTGAAGCCCGTAATGGCCAGATCGTCGTCGCGCGTATCGGCGATGAAGTCACCGTAAAACGCTTCAAGCGCGAAGGCAGCAAGGTCTGGCTATTGGCCGAGAACCCTGAGTTCGCCCCGATTGAAGTGAACCTGAAAGATCAGGACCTGGTGATCGAAGGCTTGAGCGTCGGCGTCATTCGCCGCTAAAGGAGGCACCATGCAGCTCGTGCACACCCCACAACACACACAACTGTCGCTGTTCGAGGCCTTTATGGCCCAACCCCTTGCGCCCATCCTCAAGGAAACGGTCGAGGCCCCGTGGGGCTCCGAACCTGAGGCGTTCAGTGAACTGTCGTTGCGCGGTGCAGCCGGGAGCTGCCTGAGCCTACTGGCGCCGATCCTTCGCGAACTGAGCGAGGAGCAGGACGCGCGCTGGCTGACGCTGATCGCCCCGCCCGCCAGCCTGACCCAGGCCTGGCTGCGGGACGCCGGCCTCAATCGCGAGCGCATTCTGTTGCTGCAGCCGCGCGGCATGCAAAGTGCCCAGCAGTTGACCTGCGAAGCCTTGCGCCTGGGCCGTAGCCATACGGTGGTGAGTTGGTTGAACCCGTTGAATGCTACAGCCAAGCAACAACTGATCAGCGCCGCACGTACGGGCGATGCGCAGAGCTTGAATATTCGGTTGGGGTAATAGGATGTGCGCAGGCTAGCCCTGTGGAGGGGCTTTTGTGGCCTGCATGCTTGTTGTGGCGAGCGGGCTTGCCCCGCGCTGGGCTGCGAAGCGGCCCCAAAACCAAGCACGGTGGAATACCTGATGTACCGCGTCAAACCTATTTGGGGCCGCTTCGCAGCCCAACGCGGGGCAAGCCCGCTCGCCACAGAAGCCCGCCTGCTGCAGCAACAAGCCCGCTCACTAGAACAAGCGCACTTATCACAAACTCAGTGAAGAACCCGCGGCCCGTCGTCCTTCTCCGGCTCGCCTTCTGCCAGGCGACCGGCCATCTGCACACCGACGCTCAACATGGCTTTTGCTACTTCCACGTGCTGGCCTTGCAGGAACGCTTTTGCGTCTTCGGAAAAATCCAAAATTACTAGAGAACCCTCGTCCTCAGCCCGGCGCAGCTCAATTCGGCCGTCAGGCAGTTCAACAATTTCCAGAAAGGACGTTGGCATAAAAGTCTGTTCTCCACGAAAGGCCGGGATTATATCAGTCATCCACTCAGCCTCGGTGAGGATCTGAACAGGTTTCTTTACGGCTTGATGAATGGTGCTCTCGGGAACACGCCTATCAATGTGGGAGCTGGCTTGCCTGCGATAGCGGTGTATCAGCCAATGACCCGCAAA
>NZ_JBJGXU010000068.1:0-28981 GCF_045447305.1 Pseudomonas sp. D47
TACCCCGCGCGCCCACGACAACCAAAGAACTCAACCCATAAAAAGATGTGTAAATACCTAAGGCCATCGCAGTCAAACCAGCTCCCACATTTTGATCTTCATAAGGCTGAAATCAGGCGTAGTAATCAACCGCGCTGGAGCCCACGACGGTCTGGGTCACCGGCGCGACGGCCGCCGCCACTTCAGCATGATCACCGGCATCACCGCCATCACCCCGCCCACCGCCACCACTCACACCGCGCGCCTGGTTCTGCTGTTGTTGCTCCTGACCTTGCCCCTGCCAGCCACGGGACTGGTCGGACACATTCACGTCAACCTGCCCCATGCCTTGCTGGGCAAACATCTCGCGCAGGCGGCCGGACTGGCTTTCCAGCGCTTCACGCACCACGGCGTGGCCACTCATGAAGGTGACCTGGGCCTGTTGGTCCGCCGCCATGTTGACCTTGATATCCAGGCGCCCCAGCTCAGCCGGCTGCAACTGGATCTCTGCCGACTTGAGGTTGGCGCTGGACAGGTACATCACGCGGTTGACCACTTCTTCGGTCCAGCCGCTCTGGTGCATGGCCAACGGCGCATTCGCCACCGGCGGCAAGGCATTCGCGGTTTTCGGCGTGGCGGCCTGTGTCAGCGCAGCCAGGCGGTTGGCGAAATCATCGACGCGGGTGTCACTCCTGGCGTCTTTCAGATCCTTGAGGCCGCCTTCGATCAGCCCGCTGAAGGCCTTGTCGCCGCCCTGGTCAGTGCTGTCTTTGGTGGCTTGCTGGTCGACCATATTGGCAAGGCCGGCAGCGAAGCTCTGTGCAGCGGTCGGCTGGTCCTGAGACGTCGGGGCGGCCTTCTGCGGCGTCTGGCTGCTGGCCGAGACGTGACCGCCCTGCTCCATCGCCAGGCGCACGGCCGGCATCGAGTCCAGCGGGTCGGCGTCAGGGTCGAAGGCAGGCTGCTTGACCTCATCCGTCGCCACAACAACCGGCAACGCCTTGTCGTCCTTGGCGGCTACAGGCGCCGGCGTTTCCACGGGGACAGGCACGGCAACCGGGGTGACGGTGGCAATCACTGCCGGGTCGACGACGGGGTCAACCGGGGGTTGTTGCGCCAGGGATGGGTCGGTGGGCTTGTCGTCGTCACTGCTGGCGTCGTCGGATTTAGTCGGCGGTTTGGCAGGCAAGGGATTGCCGCTATCGGCAACGGCTGGCTTACTGGCGGCAGGCTTGTCGTTGCTGGAAACGGGCTTGGAGTTGGTGTCCGGCGACTTGTCACGCGTGACTTTGGCCGGGGCGTCGTCGATCTTCAGCGTCGGTTTCGGGCTTTGATTTGCAAACACTTGAGCGAAGCCAGGCCCCTTGTCTCGCGGGCTCGCAGCCGCTACTGGGGGCGTAGAGACAGACGCTTGAGGCTTGGCCGCAGGGGCAGCCTGAAGGAGCGAATTCGGGGCGACTGGCATAGGTAAAGGTCTCCACTGCATTGGGGGTCGGGGATGCAGTATTGGGAGATATAGCAAGAGTCGGGCCAGATTACACTTTGCAGGCAAATGACTCGCTTAATGTGGGAGCTGGCTTGCCTGCGATTGCGGTGTAACAGTGCCAGATGGGCTGACTGACTCACCGCTATCGCAGGCAAGCCAGCTCCCACAGTTGGGTCGCCATTAATAGCTGTTACGAAGGTGACTCAGAGACTGAACCGCTGCCGTTCCGACTCATACAACGGCCGCACCAAAGCAAACTCATGATCAATCTGATCAACCAACGCCCCAAGGTCCGCCGTCGACTGGCCCGATTCAGCTTCCAAGCGCTGACACAACTGTGCCAACCGCACCGCCCCAAGGTTGCCGCTGCTGCCTTTGAAGCTGTGCGCAATCTGCCCCAACGCCTTGGCATCATCGCGCGCTTTGCGCAACGCCTCGACACGCTTCTGCGAATCGTCCAGAAAGGTATCGAGCAGCTTGGGATACTCGCTCTCCATAACCTCCTGCAAACCCGACAACACATCAGGGTCCAAATGAATCTCTGCCACTTGTTCGCTCCTTGATCAAGAATCGGCGGATTATGCCAGAGCCCCCCAGCAAAACTCCACGCATACGCTACGCCCGCCATCCGACCAGCGTACATTGCTGCTCAACTGCCGCACCAGGCTCAAGCCCCGGCCAGACAGACGGTCGATATCCAGCGGTCGCGCCAACACCTGTTCCACGTCAAACCCAAGACCACTGTCCTCGATACGCAGCGTCATTGTGCCGCCAGTGCCCGTCGGCACGACCTGCACATGCACACGCACATAACCGCTGCTCAATTGCCCCAGCCGCTCATTGCGCTGGCGGTAATAGTCGGCGAACCCCTGTGCATCGCGCTTGAGCCGCGAATCCAACCCCAGTACCCCATGCTCCAGCGCATTGGAATACAACTCGGCCATCACACTGTAAAGCGCCCCGCTCTGCTCACGCATGCCATGAATTTCCAGCAACAATTGCAGCAGATACGGCAACGGGTTGTAGCTTTTGAGGGTCTGCGCGCGGAACTCGAAACTCACCGACCAGTCCAGCGGGCACGACTGCCCGCTGTCGGCATATATCGGCTCGGCCGCCCGCAACGGCTGGCCGGCCTGCAAGGTGATCTCGACCATGCTGACGTCATCCCGCGCCTGGCCACGAAACGCCGCCAGTGCCAGTTCGATATCTTCGAACAAGCGATCAGGCTCACGGTTGGCCGCGAACACCTGCTGCAAGCGCTCGGCGCCGAACAGCTGGTCATTGGCATTAGCGGTGTCCAGCACGCCATCGGAGAGCAAAAACACACGGTCGCCCAAGGCCATGGGCCAGACTTCGGTGCTGTCATCAAACCTCTCGGCCGAGAGCACACCTAACGGCAAGTGCCGCGACACCAACGGCGTACGCTTGCCCGTGGCGACTTCATGCACATAACCTTCGGGCATGCCGCCGTTCCACACCTCCACCACACGCCGCTGGGCACTCAGGCCTATCAGGGTGGCGCAGCAGAACATGTCCACCGGCAGGATGCGCTTGAGCTTGGCGTTCATCTCGCGCAGGGTCTGCGCCAGGCCGTAGCCCTTGGCGGTCATGCCGTAGAACACTTCCGCCAGGGGCATGGCACCGACGGCGGCAGGCAGGCCGTGCCCAGTAAAGTCACCAAGCAGCACGTGCATGTCACCGGAGGGCGTGTATGCCGCTAGCAGCAGGTCGCCGTTAAACAGCGCATAGGGCGATTGCAGGTAGCGAATGTTCGGCGCCGCGTTTATACAGCCCGAATGCGCCACCTTGTCGAACACCGCCTTGGCCGCGCGCTGCTCATGCAGCAGGTAATCGTGGTGCTTGGCGATCAGGTCACGCTGCTGCAACACCGTGGCTTGCAGGCGGCGCAGGCGGTCCATGGCGTTGATCTTCGCCGCCAGGATCACTTGGTTGTAGGGCTTGGGCAGGAAGTCATCGCCGCCGGCATCCAGGCATTGGGCCAGGGCTTCGCTCTCGCGCAGCGAGGTGAGGAAGATGATCGGCACCAGTGCTTCCCCGGCAAGCTGCTTGATGCGCCGCGCGGCTTCAAAGCCGTCCATCACCGGCATCAGCGCGTCCATCAACACCAGTTGCGGGCGCTCGCGGGTAAACACCTCGACGGCCTGCGCGCCGTCGGCGGCGGTGAGCACCTGATGACCCTGGCGCCGAATGATGGTCGACAGCAACAGCAAATCGGCAGCGCTGTCTTCGGCGATCAGGATCGTCAGCGGTTCGAGAACCGGGGCCAGGGTGCTCAACTGATGTCGAACAGTTTGTCGAAGTTAGAGATGGCGAGAATCTTACGCACATCGGAGTTGCTGTTGATCACCTGCACTTCGGCATTATCGCCACCGGCATGGTCACGCAACAGCAGGAGCATGCCTAAGGCGGAGCTGTCCATGTAGGTGGTGTCTTTCAAGTCCACCACGTAGACCTCGGGCACCTTGTAGAACCGCTCGTAGGCATCACGAAAGGCTTGGTGGCTACCGAAATCGAACCGCCCCGTGACGGTGATCATCAACTTCGTCCCATCCAGGGATACTTCTGATTCGACTGACATACGACTGCTTCCTTGTCATTGGCAATATGCAACAAGGTTTAGCAGGTGAACCGGGTATGGGCAACACAGACGACCAAATGTGGGAGCTGGCTTGCCTGCGATAGCATCACTGCGGTGTGCCTGATCCACCTCGGTGCCTGTATCGCGGGCAAGCCCGACTCCCACAGTGGGCCGGTGGTGGCCGTTAGTACGGTGATTGGCGTGGAAGCCGCTGTGAGAGCTCGTCGAGCAGCTTTTGCTCGCGTTTATCTTCAATCGCCCGCGCTTCGTCGATATAGCGCTGCACCAGCTTGCGCAAGCCTTCGACTCGAGCAAACGCCGCTTGCCAGCTTTCACGGGCTTTATCGAGGTTGTTCTGGTGCCAGGCCAGGCTCTGGCGCTGTTGGCCGACAGCGGTTTCCAGCTGGTTGAGGAAGCCTTGGTAGCCCATCAGCCATTGGCCGGACACACCCTTGCTGCCGCGTTCGATCCACTGCTGCTGGTATTCACCACGAAAGCGCTCCAAGTCGCCGAGCTTGCTTTGCGCCAGGCGCACCTGGCCTTGGAAATAACCCAGGCGCTGGACCGCAGTTTTCTCGGCCTTTTCGGCCATGTCCACCACCGGTGCCAAGCGTGAAGAACGCGTACTGGCCATGGCTTAACCGCCTGGCGCCGGGGCGAAAATCGAACCCAGGTGCGCTTCGCTTTCGCCCATGCTGATCTTGTCGTTGAGGCCCTGGCGCAGGTAGGTCACCAACTGCGGTTGCAGGGCAATCGCCAGGTCGGTCTCGCGATCACCACCGGCCACATAGGCGCCGACGCTGATCAGGTCACGGCTCTGCTGATAACGCGACCACAGTTGCTTGAAATGCTGCGCGCGAGCCATGTGTTCCGGCGTGACCACCGCCGGCATTACCCGGCTGATCGACGCTTCGATGTCGATGGCCGGGTAGTGCCCTTCTTCGGCCAAGCGTCGCGACAGCACGATGTGGCCGTCGAGCACGCCCCGCGCCGAGTCGGCAATTGGGTCTTGCTGGTCATCGCCTTCGGACAACACGGTATAGAACGCGGTGATCGAACCGCCGCCGGCCTCGGCATTACCGGCGCGCTCCACCAGCTTGGGCAGCTTGGCGAACACTGACGGCGGGTAGCCTTTGGTGGCGGGCGGCTCGCCGATGGCCAGGGCAATTTCCCGCTGGGCCTGGGCGAAACGTGTGAGCGAGTCCATCAGCAACAGGACGTTCTTGCCCTTGTCGCGAAAATATTCGGCGATGCGCGTGCAATACATGGCGGCGCGTAAGCGCATCAGCGGCGCGTCATCGGCCGGGGACGCGACGACCACCGAGCGCTTGAGGCCTTCTTCACCGAGGCTGTGCTCGATGAACTCCTTAACCTCACGGCCCCGCTCACCGATCAGCCCGACCACGATGATGTCGGCCTCGGTGAAGCGCGTCATCATGCCCAGCAGCACGGATTTACCCACACCGGTACCGGCAAACAGGCCCAGACGCTGGCCGCGCCCGACCGTCAATAAACCGTTGATGCTGCGAATACCCACGTCCAGCGGCACGCTGATGGGGTTGCGGTTAAGCGGGTTGATGGTCGGGCCGTCCATCGGCACCCAGTCTTCAGCCTTCATGCCGCCTTTGCCGTCCAGCGCGCGACCGGCACCGTCGAGCACGCGGCCGAGCATGCTCATGCCCATCGGCAGGCGGCCGGTATCGGCCAGCGGCACCACCCGGGCACCGGGCGCGATACCCGCCAGGCTGCCCACCGGCATCAGGAAAATCTTGCTGCCGGAAAAGCCCATCACTTCGGCTTCGACCTGCACCGGATGGTAGCTGTCGTCGTTGATCACCAGGCAACGGCTGCCCATGGCGGCGCGCAGGCCTTCGGCTTCGAGGGTCAGGCCGACCATACGCAACAGGCGCCCTTCGAGGATGGGCTGGCCGGGCAGCTCAGTGGCCTCGGCGTAGCCGCTCAGGCGCTTGGCGAAGCTGGTGCGATCAAGGCGCATCAGGGGCGTCCAGGTCCACGCTCAGGTCGGGCTCGGCCGGGTGCAGGACTTGTTCGTGGAGCTGGTCAAACAGTTTGGCCATGATCTGGCTGATGCGGGTTTCGACGGTGGCATCGATACGGCTGTGTTCGGTTTCGACGCGGCAACCACCGGGCTGCAGCGCCGCGTCCTCGACGATGCGCCAGGTTTCTTCATGGCGCTCGCGCAGGGCTTTGACCTGTTCGAAATCCTGCGGGTTGATGTACAGCCGCACATTGCCAACGCCCAAAGGCAGCAGCTTGAGGGCTTCGCGCATCACGCTTTCGATATGGCTGGAATCGAGCGCCAGTTCGCGCTGGATCACCTGGCGGGCGATGTGCTCGACCAGGCCGACCATGGATTTTTCCAGTTGCGAATCTTGTTCGGCAATAGGGTCGAACAGGCTGCGCATCAAGCGTTCCAGGCTGCCCAGTTTGAGGCCCAGCGCCGCTTCGGATTCCTGGCGGACCTTGAGGGTGGTGCTGCGAAAACCGTCTTTTTCGCCCGCTGCGAAGCCTTCGTTGTAGGCCTCCTGGCGGATAGCTTCCAATTCTTCGAGGGTCAGTGGCTGGACTTCATCCAGCGGCACTTCTTCCATCTCAGCAGGCGTTTCAACCACCGGCTCAGGCTCAGGCTCCGGCACGTGCGGGTCGAAGCTGGGCAACGACCAGATGTCGAACCCGCCGACATCCCGTGCGCGAATCAGATCGCTGGGCGTCTCATCTTTGTTCGACATGGGCAGCGCCTTAGATCATTTCTTCGCCGCCCTTCCCGCCGAGAACGATTTCTCCGGCTTCGGCCATACGGCGGGCAATGGTGAGGATTTCCTTCTGGGCGGTTTCCACGTCGCTGACGCGCACTGGGCCTTTGGCTTCCAGGTCGTCGCGCAACAGTTCGGAAGCACGCTTGGACATGTTCTTGAAGATCTTTTCCTTGACGCCTTCGTCGGAGCCCTTGAGTGCCAGTACCAGCACATCGGAGGAGACTTCGCGCAACAACGCCTGGATGCCACGGTCGTCGACATCGGAGAGGTTGTTGAACACAAACATGAGGTCTTCGATCTGGCCGGACAGGGTGTCGTCGATCTCGCGGATCGAGTCCATCAACTGGCCTTCGACCGAGCTGTCGAGGAAGTTCATGATGTCGGCCGCGCGCTTGATGCCACCCAAGGTGGTGCGCGAGGCGTTGGAATTACCCGAGAACTGCTTCTCGAGAATCGTGTTGAGTTCTTTCAGCGCCGCCGGCTGCACGGTGTTCAGCGACGACACGCGCAGGATGATGTCCAGGCGCACTTTATGGTCAAAGTGGCCGAGCACTTCACCGGCCTGGTCCGGGTCCAGATAGGCGACGACGATGGCCTGGATCTGCGGGTGCTCGTAGCGGATCACGTCGGCGACGGCGCGCGGCTCCATCCATTTGAGGCTGTCGAGGCCGCTGGTGTTGCCGCCCAACAGGATGCGGTCGATCAGGCCGTTGGCTTTGTCTTCGCCCAGGGCCGAGGTGAGCATCTTGCGGATATAGCTGTCGGAGCCGACGCCCAGGCTGGTCTGGTCGCCGACGATCTCGACGAACTCGCTCATCACCTGCTCGACTTGCTCACGGTGCACATTGCGCATTTGCGCCATGGCCACGCCTACGCGTTGAACCTCTTTGGGGCCCATGTGGCGCAGCACTTGTGCGGCGTCGGTCTCACCCAAAGACAGCAGCAACACTGCGGCTTTGTCGACTTTGGTGAGCTTGGCAACAGCGGCTCGATCATTCATCTGCGTTAATCCACTCTTTCACGACCTGGGCCACACGGCCCGGGTCTTCTGCCACCAGACTCTTGATTGCGTTCAACTGAGCGTCATAGCCTTCGCTCGGGCTTGGCAACAGAATGCTTTGCGGGCCACCGAGGCTGACGCGGTCGTTGGCCAGTTCACCATCCAGGCCGCCCATGCCACCCAACTCGACGTCGCTGCCGGCCAGGGCCAGCTGTTTCTTGCCATGCCCGGTGATGTTGTTGAGCACCGGGCGCAGCACGCCAAACACCAGCACCAGGATGAACAACACACCCAGCACTTGCTTGACGATGTCCCAGAACCACGGCTGGGTGTAGAAGGCCGGGTCGGTGATGACTTCACCACGCTCGACGGAGAACGGCATGTTGATCACGCTGACGCTGTCACCGCGGCTGGCGTCAAAACCGACGGCGTCCTGCACCAGGCGCGTGAAGCGCGCCAATTCGTCGGCGTTCCATGGCGCACGGGTCACTGCACCGTCAGCGGCATTGACCTTGACTTGGTCATCGACCACCACCGACACCGACAGGCGATTGATTTTGCCCTGTTGCTGCTTGGTGTGGCTGATGGAACGGTCGAGCTCGAAGTTCTTGGTCGACTGGTTACGCTTGTCGGCTGGGTACGGCGCGAGCATCGGCTGGCCGGTGGCCGGGTCCATGATCTGCTGACCGTTGGCGTCCAACAGTGGCTGGCCAGGCTGAATCGCGCCTGCGGCCGCGGCGGCGCCACCGGTGGTTTGCGGCGCCGAGGCCGGGGCTGGTGGCTGGTTGCTCAGGGCACCCGGCACACCTTGCGGGCCATTGCTGGCGGTGCGTTGTTCGCTGGTCGACTGTTCGCTGCGCAGGGCCGGCTGGTCCGGGTTGAACTGCTCGGACGTCGACTCGACGGCGCTGAAGTCGACGTCGGCGGACACTTCAGCTTTGTAGCGGTCATTGCCCAATACCGGTTGCAGGATGTTGTGCACGCGCTGGGTGAGCATGCTTTCCATACGGCGGCTGTAGTCGAACTGCTTGCCGGCCTGGGTCAGCGCGGAGTTTTCCGCCATGTCGGACAGCAGGTTGCCCTTCTGGTCGACCACGGTGATTTGCGACTTGCTCAATTCGGGAACGCTGGTGGCCACCAAGTTGATGATCGCCAGGACTTGGCCGGGCTCCAAGGAGCGGCCGGAGAACAGCTCGACCAATACCGAGGCGCTTGGCTTGCGTTCGTCACGCACGAACACCGAGCTTTTCGGAATCGCCAGGTGCACGCGGGCGCCTTTGACGTTATTCAAACTGGAGATGGTGCGCGCCAGTTCGCCTTCCAGGCCACGACGGTAGCGGGTGGCTTCCATGAACTGGCTGGTGCCCAGGCCTTGGTCCTTGTCGAGGATTTCAAAACCGATATTGCTGTCGGACGGCGTTACGCCGGCGGCGGCCAGTTTCATCCGTGCACGGGCCACATCATCGGCCTTGACCAGCAAGGCACCGGAGTTGGGTTCCACGGTGTAGGCGATGTCGGCGGCGGCCAGGGTTTCCATGATCTGCTTGGAATCCATGCCGGCCAGGCTGCCGTACAGCGGGCGGTAATCAGGTTGCTGCGACCACAGCACCACGGCAAAACCAATCGCCACGCTGGCAGCCAGGCCGACCATCAGGCCCACCTGACGCAACATGGTCATTTCGGAAAGGTTTTCCAGGAACGACAGGCCAAACAGCGGCGGCTTGCCGTCTGCCTTGGCGGGTACGTTGTCCACGACTGCTTCTGCCATGACTTAAATCTCGTCCTTAAACCGGCATCTGCATGATGTCTTGATAAGCCTGAACCAGCTTGTTACGCACTTGGGTCAAGGCCTGAAAGGAAACACTGGCCTTTTGCGAGGCCACCATCACATCGGTGAGGTCCACGCCGCTTTTGCCGATCTCGAAGGCGGTGGCCAACTGACTCGAGGCTTGCTGGGTATCACTGACTTTGTTGATTGCCTGACCGAGCATGTCGGCAAAACTGCTTTGGCCCAATTCCGGCGCTGGCGCGACGGATTTCGGTTGAGCCATGGCATCCATTTGCATGGAGCGCATATCCAACATCAACCGATTGAACTCAATACCCTGGCTCATGACCTTCTCTCTCCGACGACCCGCAATTTTTTGACACTACGCAACGATTACTGGGGGTAGTAGCAACAAGGGTGCCAGCTCCATGGCAGCTTGTAAGAAAAGGCGACAAACCCTGTCGGCCTACACATTTTTTAGGTGGCGAAAAGGTAGGCTTCCACATCCATTCCCGCGTCGCGCATCTGCGCCAGCTTGTAGCGCAAGGTGCGCGGACTGATGCCTAAGCGTTCGGCAGCCTCTTTGCGGCGGCCGCGCTCGGCGCGCAGGGTGTCGATGATCATCTGGAATTCGCGGCGGCGCAGGTCGTCGCCCAAGGCGCCAGCGGACTCGGCTTCGGCGACCACCACAGGCGCCGGCGCCAGGCTCGGCAACGGTGCTGCGCCACTGCCAACGGCCAGGCAGAAGTCTTGCGGCTGGATCAGCCCGCCTTGCTGCAAAATCAGCGCGCGCTGGATGGCGTTATCCAATTCACGCACGTTGCCGGGCCATGGGTAGCTGATCAGGCAGGCCTGAGCCTCAGCCGACAGCCGCGCCTGGGCATGCTTCATTTTCTTGACGTGGTTGTTCAACAGGCGCTCGGCCAGCGGGATGATGTCCGCCGGGCGCTCGCGCAAGGGGCGCCAGGCCAGCGGGAACACCGAGAGTCGGTAGAACAAGTCTTCACGGAAGCGCCCCGCCGCCACTTCGCCCGCCAAATCACGGTTGGTGGTGGCGACCACGCGAATGTCCAACTGGATCGGCTTGCGCGCGCCCACGCGCTCGACTTCGCGCTCCTGCAATACCCGCAGCAGCTTGGCTTGCAGGCCCAAGGGCATTTCCGAGATTTCGTCGAGCAGGATGGTGCCGCCGTCGGCCTGTTCGAACTTGCCGGCCTGGGCGGCGATGGCGCCAGTGAACGAGCCTTTTTCATGGCCGAACAGCGTGGCTTCGAGCATGTTGTCGGGAATCGCCGCGCAGTTGATCGCGATAAACGGTTGTTTGGCACGGCCGGATTGCTGGTGGATATACCGCGCCAGCACTTCTTTACCGGTGCCGGACTCGCCGGAAATCAACACAGTGGAATCACTGCGCGCCACACGGGCCGCTAGGTCCAGCAGTTGCGCGCTGGCCGGCTCGAAGGCAATCGGACCCTCGCCTTCGACGCTCGAAATCACGCCGAGTGCGTGACGGGCGACCAACTCGATCAAGGCTTTGGGCTCGAACGGTTTGACCAGGTAATCCGCCGCCCCTTGGCGCATGGCGTCCACCGCACGCTCCACGGCGCCATGGGCGGTCATCAGCAGCACCGGCAGTTGCGGCTGGCGCGCACGCAGCAGGCTGAGCAACTGATGGCCGTCCATGCCGGGCATGTTCACGTCGCTGACCACCAGGCTGAAGGGCTCCTGCTCCACGGCCTCCAAGGCGTCCTCGGCAGAACCGACCGCCCGGTAGTCATGGCCCGCCAACAGCAGCGTGTCAGCCAATGCTTCACGCAGGGCGCGATCGTCTTCCACCAATAAAACCTTGATAGCCATAGTCGTTTTACTCCGCGCTTGCCGCGCCGAAAAACAGCGGCAAGGTCATCAATGCACAGGTGCCACGCCCCAATCGGGAATGCAGTTGCAATTCTCCCTGATGAGCACGCGCCACTGCCTTGACCACGGTCAGGCCCAGGCCAGTGCCGTTAGTCTTGGTGGTAAAAAAAGGTTCGCCCAGGCGCTGCAACACCGCCGGGTCGATGCCGCTGCCGTTGTCGCTGATGCACAGGCGCAGGGTTTGCTCACGGCAGTACAGGTGCACTTTAAGCTGTGCACCCGGGCCGCTGGCCTGGGTGGCGTTTTCGATCAGGTTGAGCAAGGCGCCGACCAGCGTGTCGCGGTTGCACAGCAACTCGCCTTGGTGGCTGTCGCACTGCCAGCGCACATTCGCCTCTTGAATATGCGTGGCGGCGGCCGCTTGCAGCGACTGCATCAGTGCGCACGGCGTGACGCGATCGGTCAGCGGCAATTCGCCGCGGGCAAACACCAGCATGTCGCGCACCTGGTGCTCCAATTCATGCAGGCGCTCCTTGAGGCGGCCAGCAAATCGTTGGTGGGTGGCCGCGGGCAATTGCTCATCAGTCAAATGACTGGCGTAGATCAGCGCCGCCGATAACGGCGTGCGGATCTGATGCGCCAAAGAAGCGACCATCCGCCCCAGTGACGACAACCGTTCATGGCGCGCCAGTTGGTCTTGCAGGTGACGGGTTTCAGTCAAGTCATTGAGCAGCACCAGTTGGCCGGGCTCAGCGTCCAGGGAACGGGTGGCGATCGAAAGTCGGCGGCCGTCCTTGAGGGAAATTTCGTGGCCATCGTCTTCGCGCGGCGCAAAGCAGCGGGTAATGACATGGCGCCACAGCTCGCCTTCAAGCGGTTCGCCGAGCAAGTCGCTCGCGGCCGGGTTGGCTTCACGGACACGGCCCATTTCATCGATGACGATCACGCCACCGGGCAACAGGTCGAGGAGGTTTTGCAGGCGGTTGGCCAGGCGCTCTTTCTCGGCCAGCTCTTCCATGCGCTGGGCACTGACCACCGCCAACTCGCCTTTAAGCTCGGAAACCCGGGCTTCGAGCAGGCTGTAAGAGTCGGTGAGCTGGTTCGACATCTGGCTGAACTGCGAGAACGCCTGTTCAAGACCTTGCCGGGTAAGCGGCTCTGCGGACGGAACGAGCCCTGGGATAGCAGGGCCTGAAGAAAGTTGGGCGGCGTGGGGCATCATGCTCTCTCGCTTGGCTGACCGTCAGTTAAACGGAACGTTGCGAGGGCTGTAGCAATACCCGTGCCGAAAAAAAACTATCTATATTTCAGTGACTTAAAAAACAGGCGTCAATCATCTGCCTGTTCATCACCTTCTCGACGGCTCATGCCGTACTTGCGCATCTTCTCAACCAGGGTGGTTCGGCGGATACGCAAGCGTTCGGCGGCACGCGCAACGATGCCATTGGCATCGTCCAGCGCCTGCTGGATCAAGCCTTGTTCGAGGCTACCGAGGTAGTCTTTCAAGTCCAGGCCTTCGGGCGGCAGCATGGCGGTGGAACCGAAGTCCGGCGTATGGCCGTTGATGGCCACGCGTTCTTCCAGGTCACTGCGCAGGCTGTCTACCAACTGCTCGTCTTCGTCATCGACGTAGCGGAACTTCTTCGGCAGCTCGACCACGCCGATCACACCGTAGGGGTGCATGATCGCCATACGCTCCACCAGGTTGGCCAGCTCGCGGACGTTGCCCGGCCAGCCGTGGCGGCACAGGGACATGATCGCAGCGGAGTTGAAGCGAATCGAGCCGCGCTTTTCGTGTTCCATGCGCGAAATCAGTTCGTTCATCAGCAACGGGATGTCTTCCACGCGCTCACGCAGCGGGGCCATCTCGATGGGGAATACGTTGAGGCGGTAGTATAAATCTTCGCGGAAGGTGCCGACCTCGATCATGCTTTCGAGGTTCTTGTGCGTGGCCGCGATGATGCGCACGTCGACGCTCTGGGTCTTGTTGCTGCCCACGCGCTCGAAGGTGCGCTCCTGCAATACGCGCAGCAGCTTGACCTGCATCGGCAGCGGCATGTCGCCGATTTCGTCGAGAAACAAGGTACCGCCATTGGCCAGCTCGAAACGCCCGGCACGGCTGGTGATCGCCCCGGTAAAGGCGCCCTTCTCATGGCCGAACAATTCGCTTTCGAGCAGCTCTGCCGGGATCGCCCCGCAGTTGACCGGCACAAAAGGCCCGTCGCGGCGCTTGGAGTGATAGTGCAGGTTGCGCGCAACCACTTCCTTGCCGGTGCCCGACTCGCCGAGGATCAGCACGCTGGCGTCGGTGTCGGCCACTTGCTGCATCATCTGGCGCACGTGCTGGATCGCACGGCTGGTGCCGACAAGGCTGCGGAACAGGTTGGGTTCACGGTGACGGCCGCACTCGCGGGCCTGGTCGTACATCTCGCGGTAGACCTGGGCACGGTGCAGCGAGTCGAGCAATTTGCTATAGCTGGGCGGCATTTCCAAGGTGGAAAGCACGCGGCGGCGCTGGTCTTCCGGCAGGTCCACGGAAGAAATATCGCCCATCAGCAACACGGGAAGGAACTCATCCCAGGTCGCCAGTGTCTTTAAAAGGCCTTGAACTGCGCCAGGAGCGTTTACCGTCCCGATCAGCACACAAATGACTTCACGGCTCGATGACAAAGAGCTGACCGCCTGCTGCCAATCATGGCTGCCGCAGGGAAAATTTTCTTCACCAAGAAAATTTAAAATCACCGCCAAATCGCGGCGGCGGACGCTATCGTCATCGATCAGCAGAATTTTGGTTTCACGCCACATGCAATAGCAACTTCCCTAGTAAAACTTCCTGCCCCAGAGTGAGGGCAATCAAGACGCCCGTAAGACTTATTACCTTACTAGACGTCTGAAATCTGAAAACAGCACTAGTTAAGTCAAAAATGCGAGCACAGTCAAATATATGACGCGCCGTTCGGATTAACTGAGCCCATTCAGCCGAACAGATGGTAAACCTTTGACGCATTTTTAGCTTGGTTGATCTGCGACATCTCTTCGAAAATCGCCTGACGCTCGCCGGTGGTTACCTCAAGCAACTGCTGATAAACCGCCAGCAGGCTTTCCAGCTTTTCCCGCAGCGCGTCTTCATCTTCCGGCGCCTCGCTGAGCGCCTCATCAATCACTGCGCGGCAACCCAGGTCCAACTCGCCAACGGCTTCCCAGTTGCGCTCCGCCAGCGCGCCGATCAGGGCTTCGCGGGTTTCGTCGATGCGTTGCAGTGCGTGGCTCATGATGTGTACCTCAAGGCGATCCGCCTTATTGTGGAGCGATGGCATCCCAGCCGGTTTTGACGGTGATCAGCAGACGGGCGACTTCGTCGATCATCTCGACATCATTCACGTGGTTGGCCTCGACCAAACGATTGCTCATGTACTCATACAAGGCGTCCAACCGTTGCACTGCCGCCGGATCCTCGGCCTTTTCCGGCTCCAGACCGTCGCGCAGGCCAGAAATAATTTCAATCGCTTTGCCCAGCATCAACCCTTTCTGGGCGATATCCCCACGAGCTAATGCGCCCTTGGCTTGCGCCATGCGATCGAGGCCACCCTCCATCAGCATCTGCACCAGGCGGTGCGGGCTGGCTTCGGAGACCTGAGCATGGGAACTGACCTTCTGGTACTGGCGAAGGGCTCTCATCGGGTTCATGTTGCTACCTCGTAACTGGCGACAATCGAATAGGTTTGCTTAACCAGTTTTTCGACCGTGGCGATAAAAACTTTAATCCAGAACCCTGCGCCAAGGCCCTGAAGCAGGGCCTGCGCGCGCTCCGTCTATCAGTCCGACTTCGGATTGTTCAGCGAGTTGAGGGTGGTCATGATGCTTTTGCTGCTGGCGTTGATCTGCGCGATCATGGTGTCCATCGCCGTGTACTTGGCCATCAGGGATTTTTGCAATGCATCCATACGCTGCTTCAGATCATCCGTCTGCTTGGTCAAGTCAGTCAGTTTGTTATTGAGATCTGTAGCACGTGTCGCCAGGGTGCCAGTGGTGCCCACATAGCTCTTGGTCGCCTTGTTCATGCGCGTGATCAAGCCAGTGTCGCCGGTGAACAGCTTGGCGATATCACCCGCCCCCTTGACCACAGCCTTGTCCCACGTCTTGTCATCCAGGCTCAGCAGGCCGGTTTTCTGGTCGGTGGTTATACCCATCTGCGCCAGGCTGCTCATGCTGCCTGCACCGGAACCGTTGATCAGCTCGGAGCGTAGGCTGTTCACCAACTGCCGCATCGATGCATCACCAGTCAAGGCACCCGCGGTGGTGGTCGACGCATCGCCGGTTGCAGTGACTTTAGTCTGGGTATTGATGGCGGTCATCAGCGTGTTGTATGAGCTGACAAAGGACTGCACCGAGGTTTTCAACGTGTCAGTGTTGCTGCCCACGGTAATTGTGGTCGGCTTGGTAATGTCAAAGGTATCCAACAGGTCCAGAGTCACGCCACTGATCGCCGAAGTGATCTTGTTGCTGGTGGAGGACATGTCAATGCCATCGATGGAGTACTTGGCATTGGTCGGCGCCTTGCCCTTGTCATACCCGGTAGCCAGTTGCGAATCGCCGCTGAGGGTGATGTCGGTGCCTTCGCCCATATTCGTCGAGGTCAATACCAGTCGCGCGCCATTGGAGTCGCTCAATACGTTGGCACTGATACCCTGTGAGGAAAGCTGGGTGTTGATGGACTCGCGCACCTGTTGCAAGGTTGCGCCGCCAGGGATCACCACGTCGTAGCTTTTGCCCGACTGGTTGATGGTCAGCGTCTGGTCTTCGTCCGTGCTGTTGGCCTTGCCCGATGCGCCATCAACATTCACCGCCGTGGTGACTTTCGAAGCGGTCGCCAGGTTAGCGATCTTCAACAGGTACTTGCCGCTGGATGCTCCGTCACCCAACGTGACTTTGGCGTTTTTCTCTTCCGAGGAAGTCGCCGCCAAGCCGTTGAATGCGGAGGCGTTATTCAATTTGGTGATCGCCGCCTGGTAGGCTTCCAACGCCGTCTTGATCGAACCAACTGCCGACAACTGGACGGTGGCCGTTTTTTGCTCGTTGGTGATCTGCTGTTGTTTGGGCGCTTGCTCAGCCCCCACCAACGCCTTGACGATAGCTTGCGTGTCGTAGCCCGAACCTGGGCCGGAAATCGTTGAACTAGCCATTTGCCTTTCTCCTTGTCCTGCGGCGGCCGTTTTTTTGGCGCTTATACGCCCTGACCGCTATCAGAGACATGTTTCGTGCCAACTCAAGCCTTGCTATCAAACAACAGGCTGCTGGCATCGCTCAGGTTTTGCGCCAACTTCAGCGCTGTCTCCGATGGTATCTGTCGAATCACTTCACCACTGTCAGTGGCGATCACCTTGACGACCACTTTGCCAGTGCTGTCGTCGATGGAAAAATCCAGGTTGCGCTGTGAAGCCTGCACAAACTCTCGTATATCGGTTACCGCTTTTTCCAGCGCGACGCGTTGTGGCTCTTCGCCCTGGACGGGTTCACTGCTGGTGCTGGCTATAGTCTTTGCCTGAGCCACCGGTGCGGGGCTAGGCTGGGCTGTACCAGAGGCGTAAGGCGTGTTCAGCTTAATGCTCATGTCCATGTCACCACCTCCAAACTGAAAAAACGGAAGGGCACGTCGTTAAACGCACCCTCCCGTTATTTAACCGCTAGCCGATATTACTGAAGCAGCTTCAGTACAGCGGATGGCAGTTGGTTGGCCTGGGACAGGATCGCAGTGGAAGCCTGTTGCAGGGTTTGTTGCTTGGTCAGTTCAGCCGCTTCAGAAGCAAAGTCAGCGTCTTCTACGCGGCCTTTGGCAGCGGAGGAGTTCTGCGAAATGCTCTGCAGGTTGGCCACGGTGCTGGTAAAGCGGTTTTGTACGGCACCCAGCTGCGAACGCTGGCTGTCGATCTGCTGCATGGCATCGTCCAGAGCCTGGGTAGCCTGCTGCGAAGAAGCGGCAGTCAGGATGCTCAGGTCGGAAACGCTGGTTTCCATGGTGACGGCGGATTTGGTGCCGGCCGCTGCAACAGCGGTCAGACCCAGTGCAGCCAGACCAGTACCGGCACTGCCATCTTTGATGGTGATGTCTTTGTCAGCAAACAGGTTCAAGGTGCCATTAGCGTTTTTGCTGGCTTGAACACCGGTGCTGGCACTGTTGATCGAGGCTACGATCGCGTCAGAGGTGTCGCCCTTCTTGAATTTGACTTCAACGCCGTTTACGTCAATGGAGGTATCAGCGGTCAACTTGGCTTGAGTAGTACCAGCCGACAGACCCAACTGCGACAGAGAACCACTGGCGGTATTGGCAAGTTTGATATCTGCACCGTCACCCGAGGTAAGCTTGACGCGACCATCAGCAAAAGTAGCGGAGGCACCGTTAGCAGCACCACCTGCAGCGGTAGTCAGCTTGGTCAATACGCTTGTCAAGGTATCAGTGTTAGTCCAAGTCACGGCATTGCCATTGACAGAGACTGCACCTGCTGCACCCATAGCGCTTGCGCCAGTAGTTGCTACAGCTGCGGTAGTACCAGGAGCGCCAAGGCCAAGCTTGGCCAGACCGTCAGTTGTAGTACCGCCAGCCAGTCCCAAATTGATATCGCTCTTGGACGACAGTGTTACAACGCCGGCAGCATCCGTGGTAGCAGTAACGCCAGTCTGAGCGGTTGCAGCGTTGATATCTGCAACCGCAGAGGTACCACCAGCAGCGCCTGCAGCGGCGGCGGTCAGGTTAATGGTTACACCATTGATGGTGAATGCGTCGCCTGTAACGATCGCTGTAGCTGCAGTACCAGTTTTGGAAGCCTTATCACCCAGCACCGCACCGGTAGCAGTGGCTGCCAGACCTTTCATTGCTGCGCCGTCGACAGCAGCCTCTTTGTAGTTACCCTTCAGTGCGGTCGAACTAATGTCGGTCATGCCGAACGAGATAGTCTCGTTGGCGTTGGCGCCGATCTGGAATGCTACGTTGTTGAACGAGCCGTCCAGCAGGTTACGACCACCGAAGGTGGTGGTGCTGGCGATACGGTTCAGTTCGCCCACTTTAGCGGTGAATTCTTGCTGCAGGGACACACGGTCAGCGTCGCTTTTATCACCGTTGGATGCTTGCAGGGCGAGTTCACGCAGACGCTGCAGGGTGTTGGTGGATTCTTGCATCGCGCCTTCAGCGGTCTGGGCGATCGAAACACCGTTGTTGGCGTTGGAGATGGCAACGTTCAGGCCTTTGACCTGGTTGTTCAGACGGTTGGCGATCTGCATGCCGGCAGCGTCGTCTTTGGCGCTGTTGATTTTCAGGCCGGAAGACAGACGGTTCATCGACTGGCTCAGAGCGTCGGAAGCTTTGTTCAGGTTCTTCTGGACACCCAGGGAAGTGATGTTGGTGTTTACTGATAATGCCATGACGAAATCCTCGTGAGTTGGATACTGCGGCTTCCGGCCCTGGCAACCGCCGGGTGTGGCCTAGAGAACCTTCGTAATAGTTATCGTCGTGTCGCGCGGTTGCTTGAGGGTTTTTTTGAAATTTTTTACTAGCACCGTGCCATCCCTTGCAATTCAAGGCTTTAGCGCGGCTTAAAACCCCGGTTTCATTGGCTTTTCTGGCGCCAATAAAAAAACGCCGATGATCGTTTGATCATCGGCGTTTTGTTGTTCAGCCTATTAAGGTGTCACGGACGATAGAGAATCGCCGAGCCCCACGACAGGCCCACACCAAAACCACTGATTGCCACGCGCTTCCAGGTGGCATCCATCACGTGCTTTTCCAGCAGCAGCGGAATGCTCGACGACACGGTGTTACCAGTCTCGACCATGTCCTTGATGAACTTGTCCACCGGCGCATCTTCGAAACGCCGCGCCACGGCGTCGACAATCGCCGCACTGCCCTGGTGAATGCAGAACGCATCGATGTCGTCAGCCTTGAGGTCCGACTCATTGAGCAGTTCGTGCAAATGCGCCGGCACCTTGAGCAAGGCGAAGTTAAACACCTGGCGGCCGTTCATGAAGAACACGCCGTCGCTGACCTTAAGGTGCGGCGCGCCGGAACCGTCGGTGCCGAACTTGGCTTTGCCGAGCAACCACGGCGCGTCCTCGCCCATCCAGGTGGCGGTGGCGGCGTCGCCGAACAGCATGGTGGTGTTGCGATCTTCCGGGTCGACGATCTTCGAATACGGGTCGGCGGTGATCAGCAGGCCGTTTTTCAGGCCCGTGGCTTCCATGAAGCCCTTCATCGCGTAGATGCCGTAGACGTAGCCGGAGCAGCCCAGGGAAATATCGAACGCCGCGACGTGGGTCGGCAGGCCAAGTTTGTCCTGGACGATGGCGGCGGTGTGGGGCAAACCCTCTTCATCGCCGTTCTGGGTGACGACGATCAGCGCGTCAATCGACTCGCGCTTCAAATTCGGGTTGTTGGCAAACAAAGCGTTGACCGCCTCGACACACAGATCAGAGGTTTCCTGTGCAGCTTCCTTGCGCGGCAGGAACGCCGATCCGATCTTGCCAATGATGAATTCTTCATCCTTAGCGAATTTGGCACCCTGGGCGTAGTTATCGATCCCGTCTGCCGGCACGTAACTGGCGATGCTTTTTATGCCAATCATTGTGGCTTCCCAATACTAAATAGCTGGAGAACACCCCGCGAACTGCCTCGGGGGCGCTGACAATAAAGGGGATAACCCCGCAAAAATCTCGCTGAAAGCCTGCGCGCAACGACCTGGCGACGACTTATCCTTTTCACACGATACAGTGAAGATGCGCTTTATGACTCACAGGTCACTCAATTTTGTGTGCTTTATGCAAAACCTTCAAACAATTAAGTCGCAGAAACGACAACGGCCCACCGTGTTTCCAGGGTGGGCCGTTTGGGGTGACGCCGATTACATCTTGTTGAACAGGCTCAACTGGGAGATTTTCACGAAGGCCAGCTGCGAGGCCTGCAGCATGGTTTGCTGCAGGCTCAAGTTGATGGCGGCTTCTGCGAAGTCGACATTGCCCAGCGCGTTCATGGTCGTGGTGTTTGCCAGATCCAAGCTAGTGTTTTCCTGGCTTTGGATGCTCAGGGTATTCAGGCGCGCACCAATGGAGCCCCGCGCCTGGTCGATCTGAGTGTAAGCATTGGTCAGGTTGCCAATGGACCTGGCCACCACATCCTTAAGTTCCTTCTGCGCCGCCGGGTTGCCGTCTGACGGCGTTTCCAGGGTTTTGCGCAAATGGCTCAGGGTGTCGAGTACGTTCTCGTTCTTGTTGCTGGTGGCACCAATCGAAAACTGGTCGCCGGCTGCCGGCGCCGGCGCGGTAGTGACATCAAACGTCACACCTGCCGCCGTAATCGACGTGGCGCCAGCAGCCAAGGTACCGCTGGCGATGGATTTGCTGTCTGCCGTGTAAGGTTGCGCATAAAGATCGTAGGCGCCGGCTGCGCCAAACTTGACGATGACACCAGAGTTGGGAAAGGTGCTGGCATAAGCGGCCGGATCGCTCACCGTGCCGTTGCTCAGCTGTGCCGTGCTCGGATTGCTCGGGGTGCGCGAGACACTGAAGCTGTCAGGCTTGACCGACAGGCTGAACTCGCGGTCTTTGACGATGGCATCCGCTGGCGCACCGGGCAGGATGTCTTTGCCCAGCGCATCTTTGCCCAGGTTCAGCCCGATGTCGAACTTGACCCCGCGCAGATTGACCGTTGACGCGCCTTCCTTGGTAGAGTCAAAAGTGCCGTTGCCCGGAATCTCGGAAGTGATGTCCTTGCCAGCGTTGTCGGTCACCACGTACTGGGTGCTGCTGGTAAACGTCAGCTTATAAGGCTGACCGTCCGAAAAGCTGCTGTTATAGCTGGTGTTGGCAGCAATCAGACCGGCCGATAGGGTGACTTTGCCATCATCGACCGCTGGCGGTACAAGAATAGGTGCCGTTTGTGTACGGCCCGTGTTCGCCGAGCCTTCAAGCATACTTTTTGCGGTATTGCCCATGGCGATCGACAAATTCTCCGCAACCTTCAGGCTCAACGGCGTGTCATCGCCTTGATAGCTGTAGGTACCATCGTTGTTGCGCGCGTAAGGAGGGGTGTCGGTCTTGCTCCCCGAGAACAAATAGTTACCGCTGGCATCCTTGGTATTGAGCAAACCCAGGACTTGGTCCTCAATGGCGCCAACCTCGGCGGCAATCGATTTGCGGTCAGCGTCACTGATGCCAACGTTACCCGCCTTCAGCGCCAGCTCACTGGCCCTCTGAATCGCAATATTGATGTTTTCCATCACGCTTTCTTGCGTGGTCAGCGAGTTTTTCAGCGTGTCGATATTGCCGTTGAACTGCCCCAACATGTCTTTCTGCTGCTGGAGCATCAACAACCGCGCCGCCGCGACCGGATCATCCGCAGCCGTTTGCACGCGTACACCGGTGGTTGCCTGATCCTGGGCTTTCACCACACTGGAATAGTTACTCTGATACTTGGCGGAGCTGGTCTCGAAATATTGCTGTGTAGAAATACGCATCGTCCCAGCCTCCTTTAAAGGGCATTAATCAGTGTGGTGAAGGTTTCCTGCGCAGCCTTGATGATCTGCGACGACGCGGTGTAGTACTGCTGGAACTTGATCATGTCGCCCGCCTCGTCATCCAGGTTGACGCCCGACACTGAGTTGCGCGCCTCTTTGTTCGCACTGAGTAAAGCGCCGGTGGCCGCACTGTCGACGTTAGCCTGGCTAGTCTTGGAGCCCACGGTCGAAACCAGTTTGCTATTAGCCCCCACCAGGCTGACACCCGCGTTGCCGTCGCTCATGCCCACGCTGGCCTTGGTCTGCAGGTTCAGCAGTTCCTGGGCATTGCGGCCATCGGATTTGCCGCCACTGTTAAAGGCAAAGGTCGTGTTGTCGCCGTCAGCCGGGGAGCCGTTGACGGTGGTGTCGAAACTGAAGCTCTTGCCGGGGATGACCGCACCGCTGGCATCACGCATCGGCACATTGACGGTGATCTTGTTGCCCTGCCCCGGAATGATGCTGCCGGTGCCGATCGGGTTACCCTGCGCATCGTTGAGGGTATAAGGCTGCGTGCCGTCAGCAGCCGCTTTGCCGAAGACCATTTTCACCGGCATCGAGTTTTCGATGCCCGTGCGCAGTTGGGCCGTGTCAGCACCGCCATGAATATCCAGTGGCACGGTCAAGGACGGCTGGGTAAAGGTGCCCGTGCCGCTGTTGGTCTTGCCGCTGGTACCCGCCAACGGGCCGGCAAACGCTAGTTTGTTCGGATCGGTGATCGCCACGCCAATACCGCTGGCCCCGGTCGCGGTCGGGCTGACCTTGAAGCTGTCGCCAAACGCCATTGTGCCTTTACCATCCAGCGCGAGGGTAAAGCCATCCATCGTCGGCGGGGGTGTGGAGCTCATATCAAAGGTGCCCATGGCTTTGCCATCCGAGCGCAGTACCGTGACCTTGTTAGGGTTGGCGCTATCGCTGAAGGTCACCTTGTAGTCGAAGGTCGTCAGCTTGCTACTGTCGCTGATCGACACATTAAGGTTGCCCGCACCGCTGCTGTTACCCGCCGCACCCTGGCTGCGCGAGGCAATGGCGGCGGCACTGTTGATGTCTTTGAACAGCGAAATACCAAAGTCGCCATTCAGGTCCAGGCCTTGGCCCAGCTGATTATTGATCGTGTCTGCGGTCGCGATAGCGATGCGCCCCAGATCATTGATGGCGGGCATCAAGGCATCACTGCGATAACGCAACAGGCCACCAATGCTACCGCCACTGATCACCCCGCCCAGGTCCATGGTAGTACCGTTCATGTCCAACTGGATGGTGTACTGGCTGTTATCGGTCTTGCTCGGCACTGCGGAAATGGTGTTGGAAATCCCGCCTTCGACCAAAGACTGACCGCTGCCGGTAGTCACGCTGAACTGCCCATTCTTCTCGGTAGCCGTCACGCCGATCAATTCATTGAGCGAGCGTACGGCCTCGGTACGCGAGTCCAACAGGTTGGCCGGGGCATTGCCCGAAGCGCCCTGCACCTGGGAAATCTGCTTATTGAGCGAGGCAATCGAGGCGGTCAATTGATTGACCTGCTCACTCATGCTGCCCAACTGGTTATTGATGGTCTCTTTCTGCTGAGTCAACTGCGTCGAGATCGCGTTAAACCGGCTGCTCAAGGTCTGGGCGTTGGTCACCAGTAATTGGCGGGCCGACAGATCACTGGGGTTGGACGCCGATGTCTGCAAGGTAGCGAAGAAAGAACTGAGCACCGAGGACAGGCCCGTGGTCTTGTCCGACAGCACCTTATCGACCGCACTGATCTGATCCTGATAAGCCTTGGCGTCGTTATTCAGCGCCGTGCTGTTCTGGTACGCCGTGTCCAAGTATTCGTTGTACACCCGGCGAACGTCCGCCAGCGTGGTGCCAGTGCCGATAAACACACCACCGTACTGGTTATTGGCGCTGGCGTTCTGGGTGGTCTGCTGACGCGAGTATCCCGGGGTGTTGACGTTGGCAATGTTGTTACTCAGGACCGACAACGATCCTTGAGCGGCGTTAAGCCCCGACATCCCGATATTGAGCAAACTCATGGTTCAGACCTTATAAATGAGTGGTCGCGCCAGCGGCAGCGTAGTTCTGGTAACTGTTCATCGTTTTGGCGATCTGCGAAATCTTGCTGGCGTAGTCCGGGTCGGTTGCATATCCGGCTTTTTGCAACTCGCGTACAAACTGCTCCGGGTTATCGGCTGATTTCACAACTTCTTTATAGCGATCATTGCTTTGCAGCAATGTCACGAGGTCGTGGAAGCTGTCCTGATAGGAGTTATAGGAGCGGAAGTGCGCCGTCTCCTTGACCATCGACCCATCACGAAACTCGCTGGTGATTGCACGCGCCTGGCCGCCCTGCCAACTCTGCCCGGCCTTGATGCCGAACAGGTTGTGGCTGCTGCTGCCGTCTTCGGCGCGCATCACCGATTTACCCCAACCGGTTTCCAGGGCGGCCTGGGCCACCAGGTACTTCGGATCGACGCCGATACGCGCTGCGGCGGCCTTGGCCATCGGTAACATGGTGGCAACGAACTCATCCTGCGAGCTGAAGGCTTTCTTCGCCGGTGCCAGCGGTGGCTGGGCGATGGCGCGGCCATACACCTGCATGCGCCCGCTCGGCACGGCAAAGCTGTGCGCGGTGCTGTTGATCACGTTGTCGGCGGCGGCGCTATTACGCAGCGGCGCACTCTTGGCATCGATGGCGACCGGTGCGTTAGGCACAATGCCGGCCAACAGACGGTCAGTCAGCTTGCTTGGCAAAGCGATACGGCGCTGGTTCATCAGCTCCATATCGTTGGCGTGAGCACTGGCGCCTTCAGGCACGGCCACGCGGTAAGCCCACAGCGGGCGCTGGCCATTGGAGCGGCCCAACGGCCCTTCGGCTGTGGTGCCTGCAGCAATTTCAGTCGGCACATCGACTTTTTTCGCGGGCGCCTGCGCCGCCTCTGGGCCTTGCAAGGTGGCCGCCTGGGCGTCCACCGGTTTGTTCTTCTGCATCTGGCGCATCAGCACGTCGGCCAAGCCGATACCGCCGCCCTCGCGGGACATCGAGACCGCCAACTGCTGGTCGTACATTTCCTGGTACTGCTTGGCGGCCGGGGTGTTCATCGGGTTGTCCTTGCCCAGCGCCTCGGTGGCCGAGCGCATGGACTTGAGCATCTCGCTCAAAAACAGCGACTCAAACTCCTGCGCCACTTTGCGCATGTTGCCTTCGCTGTTCTTGTCGGCACCGACCTTGAGCTGGTTAAGCCGATTCAGGTCGGAGTAAGACCCCGAGTCCGCTGTGCTGCTGATCCCGCTCTTGCGCATATCCATGGCCATGGCCTCAGATCACAATCAGGTCGGCTTGCAAGGCGCCGGCCTGTTTCAGAGCTTCGAGGATCGCCATCAAGTCGCCTGGGGCGGCGCCCACCTGGTTCACCGCGCGGACAATCTCATCCAGCGTGGTGCCGGGGCCGAACTTGAACATCGGCTTGGCTTCTTGCTGAGCATTCACACGCGAGCGTGGAACCACCGCCGTCTGGCCGTTGGACAATGGCCCAGGCTGGCTGACGATCGGGTCTTCGGTGATGGTCACGGTCAGGCTGCCGTGGGTCACCGCTGCCGGCGACACCTTGACGTTCTGGCCGATCACGATGGTGCCGGTACGCGAATTGATGATGACCTTGGCCACCGCCTGGCCTGGGTCGACCTCAAGGTTCTCCAGGATCGACAGGTAGTCGACGCGCTGGCTTGGGTCCAATGGCGCAGTAACACGGATCGAACCGCCGTCGATGGCCTGGGCCACGCCAGGGCCGAGCATGTCGTTGATCTTGTCGACCACGCGCTTGGCGGTGGTGAAGTCCGAACGGTTGAGGTTCAAGGTCAGGCTGTTGCCTTGGTTGAAACCGCTGGGAACGGTCCGTTCCACCATGGCACCGCCCGGAATACGCCCGGCCGATGGCACGTTAACGGTGATTTTCGAGCCGTCGCGGCCCTCGGCGTCAAAACCGCCCACCACAAGGTTGCCCTGGGCGATGGCGTAGACGTTGCCGTCGATACCTTTAAGAGGCGTCATCAACAGCGTACCGCCACGCAGGCTTTTGGAGTTACCGATCGACGACACGGTGATGTCCACCACCTGGCCCGGCTTGGAGAACGCTGGCAAGTCGGCACTGATCGACACGGCCGCGACGTTCTTCAACTGCACGTTGCCCGAACCCGCCGGCACTTTGATGCCGAACTGCGAGAGCATGTTGTTGAAGGTCTGCAGGGTGAACGGGGTCTGGGTGGTCTGGTCACCCGTACCGTTGAGCCCCACCACCAGGCCGTACCCGATCAATTGGTTGGAGCGCACGCCGGAAATACTGGCGATGTCTTTCAACCGCTCAGCAAAGGCCCCTGCGCTCAAGGCCAGCAATAACGCGGCAGCCATCAGCTGTTTGAGTTTCAAAGTGGCCACCTAGAAAGGGAACAGCGGGCTAAGGAAGAAACGGTCGAACCAGCCTGGCTGACTCGCATCAGCAAACGAACCCGTACCCGAGTAGGTAATGCGCGCATCGGCAATCCGCGTCGACGGTACGGTGTTGTCAGTCGCAATGTCATCGGCCCGCACCATCCCGGCAATACGCACCAACTCATCACCGGTATTGAGGGTCATCCACTTTTCACCGCGTATCGCGATGATGCCGTTGGGCAATACATCGGCCACGGTTACGGTGATCGAACCGGTCAAGCTGTTGCCCTGCCCCGCCGCGCTCTTGCCGTTGGTGGCACGGTCGCCGCTGTAGCCGGCATTCAAGCTCAGATCACCATTGCCCAGCGGGTTGTTGACATTGGGTACAGCACCAAACAACGAGGTCAAGCCAATGCCGGCCTTACTGGTCTTGCCCACTTGGGAGTTGGCGTTCTTGCTGGCCTGGGTCTTTTCGTTCAGGGTGATGGTGATGATGTCACCCACTCGGAACGCCTTACGGTCGCTGTACAGGTTCTGTTCGAAACCGGCCTGGTAGATCGAGCCATTGTTGGCCGCCGCAGGCAGCGGCGTGCGTGGCAACACCGGCGCGTAGTACGGGTCATTGGGTTTTGGCGTCGGGGCGACACAGCCCGCGAGCACGGCGATCCCACTCAATGCCAGAACAGAAACATAGCGATTCATGACCCTTACCTCACGGTGCTGCAGGCGCCGTCAACGGCGCCCCATAGACTTGATTACAGATTCTGCGTTACGAACGAAAGCATCTGGTCGGCGGTGGAAATCACCTTGGAGTTCATCTCGTAGGCGCGCTGGGTGGTGATCATGTTGACCATCTCCTCAACCGTGCTCACGTTGGACGTTTCCAGGGTGCTTTGCAGGGTGGTACCGAAACCGTTCAGGCCAGGGGTGCCGATCTGCGGCGCGCCGCTGGAGGCGGTTTCCAGGAACAGGTTGTTACCCATGGCCTGCAAGCCGGCCGGGTTGATGAAGTCAGCGGTTTGCAGGTTGCCGATCACTTGCGACGCCGGGCTGCCGGCCACGGTGATCGACACGGTGCCGTCGTTGCCGACGGTGAAGGTCTTAGCATCCGCAGGCACGACGACAGCCGGCTCCAGGGCGAAACCGTTGGCCGTGACGATTTGGCCATTGGAGTCGAGGTGGAAAGTACCGTCACGGGTGTAGGACGTAGTCCCATCCGGTTGCAGGATCTGGAAGAAACCACGGCCGTTGATGGCCATGTCCAGCGGCTGGCCGGTTTGCTGCAGGTTACCGGCGCTGAAGTTCTTCTGGGTGCCGACGATCTGCACACCGGTACCCAATTGCAGGCCCGACGGCAGTTCGCTGTCCTGGGTCGACTGCGCGCCCGGCTGCTTCTTGATCTGATAGAGCAAGTCCTGGAACTCAGCGCGGTCACGTTTGAAGCCCGTGGTCGACACGTTCGCCAAGTTGTTGGAAATGGTGGTCAGGTTAGTGTCCTGGGCGGACAAACCTGTTTTGGCAACCCATAGAGCCGGAAGCATGCTGTTCTCCTTCGTGCGCCTGTTTGTTGGCGCCGTGTTGCAAAATTAGTGTTGGTTCAGTGAGGCCGCTATCAGCTCATCGACAGAACGCGAGTCATAGCCTGATCGTCTTCTTTGGCGCTGTTCATCATCTTGATGTGCAGCTCGAACTGCTTGGAAAGCGACAGCACTGCGGTCATTTCTTCCACGGCGTTGACGTTGCTCGCCTGCAGGAAGCCCGATGTCAGCTTGACGTTCGCATCCGCCTGGGCGGGCTGGCCATCCTTGGTGTGGATGGTGCCGTCCAACCCTTTGTTCATGTTCTTGAGGTCCGGCTGGACCATCTTGATGCGGTCCACTTCAGCCATCACCCGTGGGCCTTCGCCCATGGCGCGGATGCTGATGGTGCCGTCGGCGCCCACTTCGATTTTCTGCTGGGGCGGCACGGCAATCGGGCCACCGTTGCCCATCACCGGCATGCCGTTGCCGGCGCGCAGCACACCCAGCGCGTCAACGTTCATGCTGGCGCTGCGCACGTAGGCCTCGCTGCCATCGGGGGTTTGCACGGCGATCCAACCGTTGCCGTTGACCGCCACATCCAGGTCACGACCGGTTTCGATCATGGCGCCCGGGGAAAAATCAGTACCCGGCCGCTCAGTCATGGCAAAGGCACGCGCCGGAAAGCTGTCACCGAACACCGGCATCGAACGCGCCTGCTCCAGGTCACGCTGGAAACCGTTGGTGGAGATGTTCGCCAGATTGTTGGCATGGGCCTTCTGCGCCAGTGCATTCTGGCTGGCGCCGGTCATTGCCACATAAAGGTACTTGTCCACGCTCTATCCTCTTTCTGACGGACGCTTGCCGCCCACCGTTGTACTGATGAGGCTTAAGCAATTTGCGAACCAACTTTTTAAAAGAGGGCAAAATCCAGGCGGGGCGGGGGTTTGCTGACAGGCGCGAGGATTTAAGGGATGGGTAAGAGTCGAAAAAACGGCGGACTACTGCCGCCTGCGGCAAGCATCGGTCTTGAAAATGACAAAGAT
>NZ_JBJGXU010000069.1:0-28753 GCF_045447305.1 Pseudomonas sp. D47
CTTCAACGTCCGGCGCTTTGGCATCCATGGGCGTCAGGGCCAGCCGGCCAATGACCGGGTTCAAACGACAGCCCCATAGGGCCAGGCATTAACGGAGAAGTACATCGGCGGTCCCTCGCACTGAACAGTCAGGCGAGAGACTTTAAAGGGGTTTGTCAGGTAAATATGTCGGCGTTATTCGCCAGGATGGCTAGGACGTTTCGCTAAGATCTCGAGTAAACGCAGGGACGATCGTAGGAGTGGGATTACAGGTTGAGAAACCCTACAGCTTCAACTGCCCAATCGCCTTACTCAACTCCCCAGCCAAGGTCGCCAATTCATTGCTGGTAGTGGCCGAATCCACGGTCTGCTGCACCGTGTTCTCGGTCACGTCACGAATGCTCACCACTGCGCGGTTCATCTCTTCGGCGACATGGCTTTGCTGTTCGGCAGCCACGGCAATCTGGGTGTTGCTCTCGCGCATCTGTGCCACGGCGCCGGTGATTTCGGCGAGGGCCGCGCCGGCTTCCTGGGCTTGCTGTACGCAGTCGTCGGCTTTGAAGGAGCTTTCCTGCATGAAGTCCACCGCGTCACGGGTGCCGGCCTGAAGTGCTGAGACCATGCGGGTGATTTCGTCGGTGGAGCTTTGTACACGCTTGGCCAGGTTGCGTACTTCGTCGGCGACCACGGCAAAACCACGGCCCATTTCGCCGGCACGCGCGGCTTCGATGGCGGCGTTGAGGGCGAGCAGGTTGGTCTGTTCGGCGATGCTGTGGATCACGCCGACCACACCGTTGATTTTCTGGCTGTCTTCGGCGAGTTTCTGGATCATTTCGGCGGTCTGTTGCACGCCGCTGGACAGGCCGGCAATCGAGCGCTGTACCCGGCCGACCACTTCCTGGCCGCTGCCGGCGAGGGTGTCGGCGGTCTGCGACAGGTCGCGGGTGGCGCCGGCGTGTTGGGCGATGTGGTGGACGGTGGCGGTCATCTCGTTGATCGCAGTGGCGGCCTGGTCGGTTTCGCTTTGCTGGCCGAGCATGCCGTGTTGCACTTCGTTCATGCTGCTGGCCAGGCGCGCGGCGCCATCGTCCAGTTGCTGGGCGGTGCGCGCCACCGTGCTGACCACCCGTTGGTAGCCGGCTTGCATGGCGTTGAAGGCACTGGCCATCTGGCCGACTTCATCCTTGCAGGCCAGCGGCACGCGGGCCGACAGGTCGCCGGTCTTCTCCACGTGCAGCATTACGTCCTTGAGGGTATTGAGTTGGCTGAGCAGGAAGCGGATCAGCAGCTGCGAGGCCCCGAGCATCGCCAGCATCAGGATTAGCACCGCCACGGCGTAGTTGGTGAAGCGATCGCCGAACACCTGGCTCAGGCTGCGTCCGTAGGCCAGTACGGCGATCTGCTGCCCGTCGGCGCGCGCGACGACGTCGGCACCGATCAATGGGTTTTCACCGAAAAACGGCTGGTGATTGAGTTCGACCCAACCGTTGGCATTGCTCAGGGCTGACAGATCGTGATCGGCCAGCTGTGGGACTTGACCACGGGCAAACGTTAGCCACTGCTCGCCCTTGGGCAACGCCTTGTCGGCCGGCCAGGTACCGAGCAACCGCGCCTGCGCCTGTGCCGAGGCCTGGGTGGCATCGCTGCGTGCCTGTTGTTCGAGCTGCACGGCGTAGAGCACGAGCAGCAGGGTGGTGATGAAGGCGACCGCGTTGACGGCCCAGAATTTGTATTTCAGCGAGATGTTGCTAAGCCAGGCACCCATGGAAGGTTTTCTCTGATAGCGGAAACAGCATTGGCAAGGTGCCATTATTGTGCCGCTACTCGGGAAAGCGGTTTTGACGTGGGTCAATGCGCCGCATCAATCCACTTGAGGCAAACCAAAAAACGCGCGCGAGCAGGCAGTGCTGTGCTCAGCCAAGTCTTCCACCGTTTCGTTGCGGTGCAAGGCGACCTCGCGCAGCACTTCCGGCAGATAGGCTGGTTCATTGCGGCCATTTTTCGGCTTGGGCCGCAGCGTGCGCGGCAGCAGGTAGGGCGCATCGCTTTCCAGCATCAGGCGGCCACGGGGAATTTCTTTGACCAGCGGATGCAGGTGCGTCCCACGGCGCTCATCGCAAATCCAACCGGTGATGCCGATATGCAAGTCGAGGTCGAGGTAGCTGAACAGCGCCTGTTGTTCGCCGGTAAAGCAATGCACCACCGCGGCGCTCAGGTGGTCGCGGTAGTCTTTGAGGATTTCCAGCAGGCGTTGGTTAGCGTCACGTTCGTGGAGAAACACTGGCAATTTCAGTTCAACGGCCAGGGCCAGGTGTTCTTCGAGGACTTTTTCCTGCTGTGGGCGCGGGGAAAAATCCCGGTTGAAATCCAGCCCACATTCGCCCACCGCACGCACACGGCTTTCGCTGAGCAAACCGCGCAATTGCCGCGCGCTGTCGCCGTTCCAGTCGCTGGCGGAGTGGGGGTGGATGCCGGCGGTGCAGAACAGGCGTTGGCCGTTTTCATCGAGTTTTACACACAATTCCAGGGCCTGTTCGCTGCCCTCGACACTGGTGCCGGTGAGCACCAATTGCTGCACGCCGGCGGCGTAGGCGCGGTCGAGAACGGCCTGGTGCCTATCGTCGAAACTGGGGTTGGTCAGGTTGACGCCGATATCAATGAGTTGCATGGTGCTATCTCCGCCTGCGGCCGGAAAGCATATCAGAGCTGTAGATTTATAAGAAAAACGAAGAACTACAACGAGTTATAGCTGTCTTTGAACGTCGCAAGTGACATTGTGGTTGGCTACGCGCCCGCCGCGGTGCCGCCGTTGCGTGCCTTGCCAGCGCATAAAGCGCTCTGTTTCTGACCCCCAGCCCCTCGTCTTTCACGAAGGCGCTGGCCAGTATTCTTTCCGGAGAGCGGATGATCCGACCCTCGGCGTTGCTTATGTTGTGCCTGACGTTACTGCTGCCCATGGCGGCGGTCGCACGTTTGGACGGGCCGCTGGAAGTGACCAAGCCTGGCAAGGTCCGTGATCTGGCGCAGATACGCGCCAGTCGCACCCTGCGCGTGCTGGTCAACCAGAGCCGTAACAGCTCCGGTGAGGTCCAGGGCCAGGCCATTGGTGTCGAATACCACCGCCTGCGCGCCTTCGAACGGTACCTCAATGGTCACGCCCGTGACGGTGAAGAGATCAACCTCAAGATTATTCCCAAGGCCAAGGATCAACTGCTTGGCGCACTGGCCCGCGGAGAAGGCGATCTGGTCGCGCCCGGTGAATTGCTCGATGTGAAGGCCGCGCACAGGATCAGCACCAGTGACCCGATTGCCAGCGACGTGCCGTTGTGGCTGGTGGGCGTCAAGGGCGAACGACGCTTTACCAAGCTTGAGCAACTGTCCGGGCGTACCCTGGCGCTGACCACCGGCAGTGCGGCGGCGGATGCGATCAACCAAGTCAACCAGCAGTTGGCCCTGCACAAGCGGCCGCCGGTGAAGGTGGAATGGGTCGACCCGACGTTGGCCGTGGAAGATGTCTTGGAGATGGTCCAGGCCGGGATCTTCCACCTCACCATCGTCGAAAAACCGATTGCCGAGCGCTGGTCGAAAATCCTGCCTAAGTTGCGCTTTGATCGGCAAGTGGCGATCAGCGAACCGGGCGATGAATTCTGGTTCGTGCGCCAGGATGCCTCGATGCTGCGGGCCAGTATTGACCGTTTCCTCAAGACCTACCGAACCCCGTCCGACCAGGACGTGGCGTTCCAGCGTATCTATCGACGCCTCTATCAAGTGCGCAACCCACTGGCTCGCGCCGACCGACAGCGCTTGGAGAAACTGCGCCCGGTGCTGCAAAAGCATGCCCGCGAGCAGGGCATGGATTGGTTGAACCTGGCGGCGCTGGCATTCAAGGAATCGGCCCTTGACCCTGGCGCACGCAACAGCGGCGGGCCTACCGGGCTGATGCAGATCACGCCGTCGGCGGCGCAGCGGGTGGGCGTCAACAATATCGAGAGTCTGGACCGCAATGTGCAGGCGGGCGCGCGATACCTGGCGATGATCCGTCGCAAGTTCTTCGCCAGCCCCAAGCTGAACGAGCGTGAACGCATGGCCTTTGTGCTGGCGGCCTACAACATGGGGCCGGAGCGGGTGCAGGGCATGCGCGCGGAGGCTCGCCGCCGGGGGCTTAACCCTAATCAGTGGTTCTTCCAGGTCGAACGCATTGCCATGGAGCAGGTGGGAATGGGTGGCGTCAGCTATGTTAATAGCGTGAACAAGTATTATCTGGCGTTTGATCGGGAGCGGGAGTCCCTGGAACCGGTGACGCCAAAAGTCGCCTCACGCAAATAATCGGTTTTATCGATAATTATTAAGCATTTTTTGCGCTTTTATCATTGTCTTATCCGATTAATATAGCGGCCAACCAACCCCTACTTTGAAAAGGATTAGCCCCATGAGCCCACTGATCAACCGCATCCTGTCCACCCGCGCCGGTTACGGTCTGACCATCCTGCGAATTTTTGTCGGCATCATCTTCGCGGCCCATGGCTCGCAAAAACTCTTTGGCTGGTTTGGTGGTGGCGGCTTGGCGGGCACTGCGCAATATATGGAAAGCCTGGGCCTGACACCGGGCACCTTGATGGCGGTGCTGTCGGGCGGTACGGAGTTCTTCGCAGGCTTGGCACTGATCATCGGTTTGCTGGCGCGCCCGGCAGCACTGGGCCTGACCTTCCTGTCGCTGGTAGCGATCTTCTCGGTGCATATCCATAACGGGCTGTTTATGGCTAACAATGGTTATGAGTTCGCACTGGCCTTGCTCGGCGGCTCGCTGGCGGTGCTGCTGGAAGGGGCGGGCAAATTGTCTGCCGACCGCGCCATCGCCAACTGAACCCTATATAAAACTCGGAAAAAGCCCGCCATCGGCGGGCTTTTTCGTTGCTCGGGATTCTTGACACTGCCCCACCGGCTTCTCTAGGATGATGTTCATGCGCCGATTTAAACAGCTAATTGCGGGGCGCCACTGGGCTCAATGTAGCCCGACAGAAGATGCACTCATTCAGAGTGAGGCTTCGAAATACCGCTAAAGCGCTGGTTCGGTGTTGCCTCTCACCTGCCCGCAGACTTTTGAGGCAGAGACACGACACGATGAATGCACTACGCCCCCTCATACACCTGGCCCCGATTACCGCGGACCTGACCCAACGCAACCCTAAAATTCTACTGGGCGGCAAGCACCAACCGACACTGTTGCGTTACCTGGACGGCTGGCCGCATCGTACGGGGCGGCCTTCGGCGTTCCTGATCCAATTTGTGGAAGACGGCGATTCCCTGGCCCGCTTTGCCAGCAACAGCTTCGACCTCGCGGTTATCCAGGCGCCCAGCGCCAGTGACGCCGAGGCGGTTATCCGTCAACTGACGCGTATCGCCCGGCAAGGGCTGATTGCTCGTCGTTGACGCTTTGCTGTTGAGTTCTCAGCGAAGTAAAGCGCCAGCATGTGATCGACGGCGACGTTGGTACACAAACACTGCCCAGGCGATCAGGCACAACAGCAGCGGCACTGCGGCAATCATGAGCAGCTTCAGGTTGCGTTCCGTTCGGTGTGCTTGCGCGTAAGCCTCGACCTTGAGGGCATGCAGCTCCATGGGCAGTCGCAGGCGTTCCTTATTGAGCGCCTGCAACTGGGTATTGCCATTTACCGCCTGGGTGCCAAGGGTTGCGTTTGGCGGGTTCAATCGTTGCCACTCCTGCTCTGTTCGTTGAAGCCGTCGTTCAAGTTCACTCGCCTTTTGTGTGTAGGTTTGTGCTGCGGCGTCGCGCATGTGCTCCAGGGGGTTCTGAGGTTGGCCGGCTGTTGCGCGAGGGAGGATGCCGGCGAGAACATCGGGAGCCGCCAGGTTATCCAGTGTATTCAGTAGAAACGGCACGTTGCTGTTGGGCGCAGACTTGATGGCCGCGTCCATGAGTAAGTCCGTGTCGGCGACCACCACCACTTGGATGTTTGCGGTTTTTTGCAAACCGGACGGATTCCCCTTCATGCCGTCGGGAAATGCGGAATAGGCCGGCCCCTCGAGACGAGCGGCTATCAGCTGGCGTTGGCCGGGAGTGGCCGTCTCATCGAGCAGTGAGTCGGGGCTGGTAGCTGATGCAAAGCGCCTGGTATCCACTAGCGCAGACTGCCTGGAGCTTTGCAGCAGAGGGGTGAGGGTCGTACGGCTTTTTCTCAGTCGAGAAAGTGCGCCGCTGCTCGAGACGATCACTGAGTTCAATTTCCAGGCGCTGACGTCATTCACCGTCATCGCCTGCCGTGGCAGGCTTAACCTGGCAGGATGCAGGACAGTCTGTTCTCCCGGGCCGAATGAGGCCGATGAGGCGTAGAGATTATCGACCAGTAGCTTGTCCGTCGGCATCTGTATGCCCCATGCGGTCAGCAACCCATCCAGCCTGGAGTCTGCCGGTAGTGTGCTGGCATCCATCTCGCTCATGGGGTCGATAAACATCATCAGCTTGCCGCCACTCAATACAAACTGTTCAATCCCATACAGGGTTTGCTCTGGCAGCGCGCGAGGATGCACCACCATCAGCGTTGTGATCGATTCAGGGATGCGTTCGGTGTTCGATGCCAACTCGACAAGGTTGAAGTGCCGCTGCATCTGCTCCAAAACTATTCCAGCAGGCTTATTCAATGGCAGCCCGGACAGAAGCCCGACAGTAGCGCGCTCGGGGTGCATCAACTTGTAGATCAGGTGGCTGATTTCATACTCAAGCAATGGCTCGTCGTCGAGGTCGAATAGGTCGATACGTTGTGCTGCCTGGCCTGCTCGCGTACCTATAAGGCCAAGAAAACCGTGTGTACCGTCAAGGCCGAATAAGCCGGCTTTGTAGGCATCCTCTGAATAAGGTGAGGGATCAATAATGTGCAGGTTAATCATGCCTTTTGCCGCTTTTTCGTACTCCTTCAGTAGGTCTTCCACGCGCTCGCCATAGCGTTTTAAAGCTTGGCTTTTCTTCGGGCTGTTGCTTGAGTTGAAGTAATACAGGTCCAGTGGGTCTTCAAGCGTTGCGAGTAATTGCCGCGCCGGGGGCGATAACGTGTGGATTTTATGCTGTGAGAGATCCCAGCGGACATCGGGGAGATTGCTTACCCAAGTCAGATTAAAGGCCAGGAAAAGTAGCAGTATGACCATAAGTGTCATACCCGTACGAAGAACTGACCGCATACGTTGCTTTCCTTTTCAACTGGTTTTGTGGTTGAGGGTGACAATCGTTGCCGACAGGAAGGCAACGATCATGCTGATGAAGTACAAACTGTCATGGAGTGTAAACTTGCCATTGTCGATAGCGCTGAAACGCGCGATCGGATTAAGCGCAATCAAGCTATCGATCACCCAGATAGGTGCCTGATGATCAAGTGCATCCAAGACTGAAGAAAGCGCGCTGGCGATAAACAGCAAGCCCAGCGTCACTATAAAAATAACGATGCGCCGGTGCGTCAGTGCGCAGATAAAGCAGCCGACAGATAGGTAACTTCCTGCCAGCAATCCGCTGGCTAGAAATTGTGAAGTGATAACGATATTGTCCGCGGCGCCCAAGTAGTTGGCGACGATCACTACAGGAAACGTCAAGGTCAGGGCAACACCACACACGACCCATGCGGCTAGAAATTTCCCGATCACACGTTCGAACGTAGTAATGGGCAGCGTTTGCATAATATCGCGCAAGCCTGCGTCGCGTTCGTCCGACCAGAGTTGCGTTGATAAGGTGGGGATCAGCAGCAAATAGAGCCAGGGGTGTAACTGGAAAAAGACCTGCAAGTTACCGCTGTTTTGATCCATCCACTGGCTTGTATACAGCCCCATTGTTGTGCACAGCACCAGAAATGCAGCAACACTCAGGTATGTGCTTGGCGTGCAGGCATAGCTGGCGATCTGACGTTTGAATATGACGGGCAGCAGCTTCAAAGTGATACCTCTTGGCTCAGATGGTGAACAACTTCGTTCAGGCGCCCTGGCTCCAGATTCAGTGACGTTATGCTCCAGCCGCGGCTGGCGATGAGTGCGTTAATAGGGGGATAGATGTTGTGCCCCGGCATGGCCAGAACCGTCACCCTGCCAGGCGTGTGCCGGTCTTCTTCGATACCTGCAACGCCGGGTAATACGGCCAGGGCCAGTAGATCCAGAGGCGTTTCTGCGGCCAGGGTTACGGCTCGGAAATGTCGGGAGTTACGCTGCAAATCGGGCAGTGAGGTGTCAGCCATCAGGCGGCCTGCGGCGATAACCAGAGCGCGTTTGCAGATACTGGAAAGCTCATTACAGTGACGGGACGCAATGATGACCGTCATGTCTTCGGTCAAGGACTGGATAAGTGTCCTGAATTTAAGCAGTTGGTCAGTCGCCAGCCCCTCAGTCGGTTCATCCAGTAAGAGCAGGCTGGGGGTATGCAGGATCGCCTGGGCGATAGCGACTTTGCGCTTTAAACCGATGGAGAGTGTATGGATGGGGGCGTTGAGTACGCGTGATAACTCCAGGCGCATGGCGGCCCGATCCACCCGACTGCGTTTTTCGGCTCCGCTGAAGCCTCGAGTGGCAGCAATGAAATTGAGCACGTTTTTGACGGACATCGTGTGATGACTGAGCCCCCCTTGGGGTTGATAGCCGAGGGCTTTGCGAGCTTCAAGTGGATGAGTCTGGGTACTGAACCCCTGGATGTTGATATGCCCGCTGGAGGGTTTTACCAAACCGGATATTAAATTCAGCAGCGTCGTTTTACCTGCTCCGTCCTCCCCTAAAAGGCCTATGCATTCCTGGCGTTGGGCGCTAAACGAAAGGTCAGTGATGACTTTCATTTTTCCCTGGTACTTTGTCAGGCTGCTTATCTCGAGCATCTTTTTACCGAATAAGTTTTGCAGAGCGTATGAAAATACGTCCGCCATGAGCGGTTGAGCGGCGAAAGGTTACGTTCAATCATTTGAATTGGGAACGTGGGGACATGTTTATCAGATAGTTCCTACGTCAAAATGGATAACTTGCTGAAACAATTGCGTTGTTTCGAGGCTACTAATGGGCGGATGTTTATCGGCTCTTTATGTGAGTCTTATTTTTTTGATATGAGGCCTGATTATCATGATGCTTCTACGTACTCTCGTGCTTGAACGCAGTGGTGAGGACGCGCCGGTCAACGGTGCATTGCTCTGTGGGTTTGCTGTCGCGCAAACCGACTCCAACTTTCTGGTCTATAGCCTGGATGAAGAGACCGAGCCCGGTAACTCCAGGGTCTATATCGCCGCGTTACGTAAGAAGCTCGACCGGTATTTTCTGGGGGGTGTTGAGTCCAAGGAGGACTTGCAAGTGGCCATGCAGGTCTTTAAGCAAATTTTGATGGCGGCCGCAGCCTCCGGCACTAAGACAGGGGCTGTTATCGAGACCGCGATTCCCTTTCATTTCATTGATTTGAAAGGCTGCAAGTTGCCGCCTGCCAGGCCTGAAGATCACCATTCAATGATCATCAAGAAGGCCTTGGTGATGAAGGTGATCACCTTGGGCATGTCTGCGCCCTCGTTACCTGCGATAGAAAGTGCTTCGTTGATCGTGCCGTCCATTCGCTTTTCGTCGCAAATGGTCTCGCCGCCCAAGAACCCGCCTGCTCCAAAACCCATCGAGCAGCCGGTACATGAGCCTGTTGTTGCAGAGCCTGTTGTTGCAGAACAGCTGGCCTCCTCCATTGTTAGTGCGCACGTAGTGGAGCCCCCTGAGCTCAGTGCGTCGCCTGCTCAATTTGAGCTAAGGGAACCTGCGCCGACAAAACTGCCGGTTCCGATGGAACACGCATCGATGCTTGAGGTTGACAGCACGCTGACCAGCCTTGCCAAGGTCGCCCAGGAACTGACGCAACAAAAACGCGTGGTCATTGAGCGCGAGGAGGAGCTTGAGCAGTGGCACGCTCGACTGCAGCAGGCGCAGGGCGACCTCGACGAAAAGAGCCGTGAGTTGGAGCAGCGCGATTCGCACTTGCAGAACCAACGAATAGAGTTTGACCAAGAGGCCGAAAGGCTGACGCAGGCGATGTCGCACTTGGTGGCTATGCGGCAGCGCCTGCAGGGCGTGCTCCTTGAGTTGGATCAAACCTTGGGTGGCTAGGCGTGAATCCATGTGTGCTCTGGCCTGGCTACTTTCCAGGGTTCATTTATCATCAACCCCTGCCAGTCGACGCCAGAGCATGAGGCCATGGCGTATCGGCACCATTGGACACTGCCTGGGGATGCAAGCGTTTGAGTACCAAGCTGATTACCAAAGAAGGTCATGAAGCGCTGAAAAAAGAGTTGGATTATTTGTGGCGCGAAAAACGCCCGGACACCACCCGCAAGGTGACCTGGGCTGCTTCCCTGGGGGATCGCAGCGAGAACGCGGATTACCAGTACAACAAGAAGCTGCTGCGTGAGATAGATCGGCGCGTGCGCTATTTGCGCAAGCGGCTTGAAGACATGCGGGTGGTGGAGTACATGCCCGAGCAGGAGGGCAAGGTGTTCTTCGGTGCCTGGGTCGATATCGAAAATGAGCAGGGCGAGACCAAGCGTTTTCGTATTGTCGGCTATGACGAGATTTATGAGCGCATGGACTACATTTCCATCGACTCACCGATGGCCCGCGCGTTGCTGCGTAAGGAGGTTGACGATGAGGCTATCGTGCAGACCCCGAGCGGCGACGTATGCTGGTGGATTACCGCTATCGAGTATGTGAAGTAGACGATGGCCGGCACGCTGGGGCGCGTGCTGGCCATCGGTCGTTTCAGCCTTCGCGCAGCACCGTCAACGGGCTGGCATTCAACGCGCGGCGCGTACCAAATACCCCAGCACCCCCGATCAGCACGGCACCGATCACCGGTAGCAGTAACAGCCACGGGTGAGGGTGCCAGGCCAGGTCAAACGCATAGCGGTACAACACCCATGTGACCAGCTCCGTGCCCAGTGCCGCGAGCAGGCCGCTGACCGCGCCCAGCAAGCCAAACTCGATGCGCCGTGCCTTGACCAGCAACTTGCGCTCTGCACCCAGGGCACGCAACAGCGCCCCTTGGCGAATGCGCTCATCCAGGGTGGCCTGTAAGCCCGAAAACAGCACCGCCATGCCCGCCGCCAGCACGAACAACAGCACGTATTCCACCGCCAGGGTTACTTGGGCGAGGATGCTGCGTAGCTGCTCCAGCAAGGCTTCGACCTGCAGGATGGTGACGGCTGGAAACGCCCGGGACAGGTCGACGATCTGCTGGTCATGCCCTGGCGCCAGGTAGAAGCTGGTCAGGTAGGTCGCGGGCAGGTCTTTCAAGGTGCCCGGTTGGAAGATCATGAAGAAGTTGGGTTGGAAGTTATCCCAGTTGATAGTACGCAAGCTGGTGACGCGCGCTTCGCGATTTTCCCCGCCGATGGTGAACACCAGATGATCGTCGAGCTTGAGCTTCAGGCTTTGCGCGACCTTGGCTTCCACTGACACCCCGGGGATTTCATCACTCGGTTGCTGCGTCCACCAGGAACCTGCGGTCAGCACGTTGCCCGGCGGCAAATTCGCCGCCCAGGTCAGGCTCAAGTCGCGCTGTACGGCGCGGTCGCCGCTGGAGTCTTTGCTGACGATCTGCTGCACCGGCTCGCCATTGATGCTGATCAACCGGCCCGGCACCACCGGGTACAGCGGCGCCGCTTGGGCCTGCACGTCCAGCAGGCGGGCACCAAAGGCATCCTTGTCGGCCGGCAGGATGTTCAGGGCGAAATAATTGGGTGCATCCTTGGGCAGTTGGTTTTGCCAAGTGTCCAGTAGCTCACCACGTAGCAGGGCGATCAAACCCATGGACAACAGGATCAAGCCAAACGCCAGTGACTGCCCAGCCGCCGCCAACGGGTGGCGCAGTAATTGGCCCAGGCCCAGGCGCCAGGGCAGGGAGGCGCGCGCCAACAAGCGCCGCAGGCTTTGCAGCAGCAACAGCAGCAAGCCGCCGAGGATCAACGCAGCGACTACACCGCCGCCCAGCAAGGCGAAAGTCAGCACCAGGTCGAGGCTCAGGCGCCACATGATCAGGCCAAGTGCGAACAGCGCAGCGCCATACACCATCCAGGTGCTGGAAGGGATAGGCAGCAGGTCACGTCGCAATACCCGCAGCGGTGGCACACGGCCAAGCGCTGCCAAGGGCGGCAGGGCGAAGCCCGCGAGGGCGACCAACCCGGTGCCGATGCCTGCAACCGCCGGCAGCAGCCCACCAGCAGGCACGTCCGCGGGCAGCAGGTCGTGCAGGAAATAGAACAGGCCAAACTGCGCCACCCAGCCCAGCAGGGCACCGGCCAGGCTCGCCGCCAGGCCCAGCACGCTCAGTTGCAGGCTGAACAGCAGCATTGCTTCGCGTCGTGACAAACCGAGGCAGCGCAGCAGCGCACTGGCGTCGAACCGGCGGCTGGCAAAGCGGTTGGCCGATAACGCCACGGCCACGCCAGCCAGCAGCACTGCCACCAGGCTGGCCATGTTCAGGTAGCGCTCGGCCTTGCCCAGGGCGCCGCCGATCTGCTGGTTGCCGTCGCGCGAATCCTGCAAGCGCTGGTTGGCGGCGAGGCCCGGCTTGACCAGGTCGCGATAGGTTTGCAGCGCCGTACTGCCTTGGGGCGCGCGCCACAGTTCGCGGTAACTCACACGGCTGCCGGGTTGCACCACGCCGGTCGCGTCCAGGTCTGCCAAGTTGATCATCACCCGTGGCGTGAGACTGTAGAAGTTGCCGGCGCGATCGGGCTCGTAAGTCAGTAGGCGGGTCAGGCGCAGGGGCTTCATGCCCACATCGATACTGTCGCCGACTTTCAGGTCCAGCGCCGTCAGTAGCCGTGCTTCCACCCAGGCTTCACCGGGCTTGGGTCCGCCGCCTGGGGTTTCAGCACCAAAGGGCTCGGCTGCACTTTTCAACTCGCCACGCAGCGGGTACTGCTCGTTGACCGCCTTGATGCTGGAGAGCTGAATGCCGTTATCCGTGGCGATAACGCTGGAGAACTCGACGATGCGTGCGTGATCCAGGCCTAACTCAATGCCGGATTTGATTTGCTCGGGGCGGGCCGGCGAGCTGCCTTCGAGCACCAGGTCGGCCCCGAGGAACTCGGTGGCACGCAACAGCATGGCGCCATTGAGGCGCGCGCCGAAGTAGCCGATGGCAGTACTGGCGGCCACGGCCACCACCAAGGCGAAGAACAGCACGCGCAGTTCGCCGGCGCGGGCATCGCGCAGCAATTGACGCATGGCAAGGCTGAACAGGCGCAACAGCGGCAAACGTGCCATCAAGGCTCCAGGGGCGCGACCATCAGGCCGGCTTCAAGGCGGATCAGGCGTCGGCAACGGTGGGCCAGGCGCTCGTCATGGGTGACCAGCACCAGGGTCGTGCCGCTCTCTTTATTGAGTTCGAACAGCAGGTCGCTGATGCGCTCGCCGGTGTGGCTGTCGAGGTTGCCAGTGGGTTCATCGGCAAACAGCACGTCCGGCTCGGCGGCGAAGGCTCGGGCGATGGCGACCCGTTGCTGCTCGCCACCGGACAATTGTCGGGGCGAATGGGTCAGCCGTTGGCCCAGGCCGACGCGCTCCAGCAGGTGCTTGGCGCGCGCGCGGGCGTCTTTACGGCCGTCCAGCTCCAGCGGCAGCATGACGTTTTCCAGGGCGTTGAGGCTGTCGAGCAACTGGAAGGATTGGAAGACGAACCCCACGTGCTCGGCGCGGATGCGCGCGCGCTGGTCTTCGTCGAGGGTGCTCAAGGCTTGCCCGGCGAGCGTGACTTCACCGCTGCTGGGCAGGTCGAGGCCCGCCAGCAGGCCGAGGAGGGTGGATTTGCCGGAACCGGAGCTGCCGACGATAGCCAGGCTATCGCCCTTGTTCAGTTCCAGGCTCAGTTCGTGCAGGATAGTCAGTTCACCTTCCGCGCTGGGAACCACTTTGCTAAGGTTCCGCGCGGTGAGAATGCTTGCGCCCATGGAGAATCCGATGCGAATGTGGTTTTTGAGTGCTGGCCTGGCCTTGATGTGCATGGCCCAGAACGCAGCGGCGGGTACAGTCCTGATCGTTGGCGATAGTATCAGTGCCGGTTTCGGCCTGGATACCAGCAAAGGGTGGGTGGCGCTGCTGGAGCAACGGCTCAAGCAGGAAGGGTTTGACGATAAAGTGGTCAACGCTTCCATCAGTGGCGATACCAGCGCTGGAGGCCTCGCGCGGCTGCCGGCGGCGCTTGCAGAGCATAAGCCGGACCTGGTGATCCTTGAGCTGGGTGGCAACGATGGCCTGCGCGGGCAGCCGCCAGCGCAATTGAAACAAAATCTTGCGTCGATGATCGATCAGTCCAAGGCGGGTGGCGCCAAGGTGCTGTTGTTGGGCATGCAATTGCCGCCCAATTACGGGCCGAAATACACCACGGCGTTTGCCGAGGTGTATGGCGCCCTGGCCAAGGAAAAAAGCATCCCACTGGTGCCGTTTTTCCTCGAGGGCGTAGGCGGCCATCCCGAACTGATGCAGGCCGATCAGTTGCATCCGGCGGTCGGCGCCCAGGGCAAGTTGCTGGAAAATGTCTGGCCGACGCTAAAACCACTGCTATGACGCTTTTCTACCGGCAGGCTTTCGGCTAAGGTGGCGCCCCCCCGATCTGGAGCCCCCGATGTCGCGCCCTGCCTGGTCCCTGTTCAACTACCAACTGATCGAGCCTGACGAGCAGTTGGATCTGTTCGCCTGCCAGGAAGTCCGGGTGCATCTGGTCGCGCGTCAACTGGAGTTGGGCGGCTCGATCGACCGTACGCTGTGCGGCACTTTATTGCCGGCGCAACCTCGCTGGTCGTCGGTGGATCGCTCGATCTTCCAGGACCAGCGGCTGTGCCCGCTGTGCCGGGCTATTCTTGAATCGCAAAAGCGCGGCACGCCGCTGATCTGGCCGGAACTGCGCTTCGAATAATGGAAGCAGCTGCAGGCTTCTGGCTATAAGCTGTAATCTAGTGACTGAAAGCTTGCAACTTGCAGCTCGCTTTTAACCTACCCGTCGTTCTGCGAAGGATTTACCGGATGTTGTCGCGCCTCTCCGTCGTTACTTGCTGCCTGTCTCTCGCTGCCCTGTGTGCAGCCGGTTCGGCGTCAGCCTTGCAGTTGCCCCTGCCGCCGCCGGGTGAAGACATCGTCGGTCAGGTCCAGGTGATCAAGGCCAAGTATGAAGATACCTTTGCAGACCTGGGCACTACCTATGACCTGGGCTATTCGGAAATGGTCGCGGCCAACCCGGGTGTTGATGCCTGGCTGCCCGGTGCAGGCACCGAGATTGTGCTGCCCACGCGGTTTATCCTGCCGCCTGGCCCTCGCGAAGGCATCGTGATCAACCTGGCGGAATACCGGCTCTACTACTATCCCAAGGGTCAGAACGTGGTGTACACGTTCCCGTTGGGCATTGGCCGAGAAGGCTGGGGTTCGCCGATTGCCCACACCAGCATTATCGCGAAGACGCCAAACCCCACCTGGACGCCGCCTGCGTCAATCAAGGCCGAGCACGCCGCCAATGGTGACCCGCTGCCTAACGTGGTGCCGGCCGGGCCGGACAACCCGCTGGGGCCGTTCAAGTTCACCTTGGGCACGCCGGGCTACTTGATCCACGGTTCCAACATGAAATTTGGTATCGGTACGCGTACAAGCCACGGCTGCTTCCGCATGTTTAACAACAATGTGCTGGAAATGGCCGGCATGGTGCCGGTCGGTACGTCGGTGCGCATCATCAACGATGCCTACAAGTTCGGCAGCAGTGGCGGCAAGGTCTACCTCGAAGCGCATACGCCGCTGAACGATGATGGCACGCCTTCTGTGGTCGACAAGCACACCGCGGTCATCAATGCCTTGCTCAAGCGCGAAGACCTGGCCAACAGCCTGCGGGTCAACTGGGATCAGGTGCGTGACGTGGTGGCGGCCGAAGATGGTCTGCCCACGGAGATTGGTGTACCCGGTGCCAACACGCCAGTGGTGTCCAGCACGCCGGTCGACCTGCAGCAGTAAGCCTGCAGGGTCTATAACCCGTCCCGGACTTGCGCCGGGGCGGGTTTTTTATTGCCTGCGATTCGACGGCGCTGCGTTCAACCTGCAGGCCGTGTCATCGTTCACGACTTTCGCGGGCAAGCCCGCTCCTACAGGGGAAAGGGCAAAATCCAGGCAATAAAAAAGCCGACCCAAGAATGGGTCGGCTTGATAACAACCCCGAGGGATTATTACTTGCGGCTTGCTTTTTCAAGCATGCGCAGAGCGCGCTCGTTAGCTTCGTCAGCAGTCTGTTGTGCTTTTTGAGCAGCAGCCAGAGCTTCATCAGCTTTACGGTAGGCTTCGTCTGCACGAGCCTGGGAGCGAGCTGCTGCGTCTTCAGTTGCAGTCAGACGAGCTTCGGTTTCTTTGGAGACGCTGCTGCAACCGGTAGCCAGAACTGCGGCCAGAGCCAGAGCAGAGAATTTCAGAACGTTGTTCATCGTGTTCCCCTTCAAGGACTTTCTATTAAATGGCTACTTTCTCAGAGTGAGCTGATAGCCGGCGTACATACTACTCATTACTTGTAGTAAGTAAACTGACGTAGCGCAAGAAGCAAAAAAAATTCTTGTGCCGATTCTATTTTGGCTAATCTTTTGGCGGTTTGTATAAAAACCATCCAGATTTTTTCATTCTGACGGGAGCTGGGTCCAAGCTGAAAGGTCCGGCCCGCATGTGTCAGTGCGGCTAAACAGGTAAAGATTTATATATCCACGTTGACACTTATTTTCAGTTGGCCTTTACCGCCCCCGGCATCTTTTGCGCATGTAGAGGTGACTTTAAGAGCGCCAGTTCGTCTCAAGCTTCAACTGCCGGCAATGTTCAGGCTATCGATCTCTGATTGATCGGAGCCCTTTCTGTAACCGCCAGCGGTAGGGGATGACGAGTGCGCCTTGAGCAATTTCAGGATTGGTGCCTACTATTCCCTACGTGCTGGTTGTGAGCGCTTAGGTTTTCTCGTTGTCGAAACCGGCACGGGGTGGCGTAGATGTTCCTTCGCCGGAAAAACATCGGTAAGGTAGGGGTCGAAATCCAAGACCCGCGAGGAGTAGTGATGAGCGAGGCGTTGTCCATCCACCATGACCAGGCTGGTCATCAGTTCGAGACCAATGTGGACGGTCATCGTGCCTATCTGACCTATATGGACCTCGGGAAGCAAACCCTGGATATCTATCGCACTTTCGTGCCCAACGCTCTGCGGGGCCGTGGTATTGCGGCGGCATTAACCGAGGAAGCGTTGAAGTTCGCCGAAGAGGCTGGCTACACGGTGATCCCGTCCTGCTCCTATGTCGAACGCTACATGGAGCGCCATCAGCGCCATGCCGCGAAGCTCTGAATATTGAGTAAGGCGGGACGCGGAGCGTCCCAGGCTGCATACCCACGCAGAGCGGGGGAGCGATCAACCGCTGCATGAAAAACGCCGGGCTAAGCCCGGCGTTTTTGTGTGCGCTCGATTCAAATACAGGAGCAGTGATTCAAGTGCGTTTGCGTTTGGGCAATACGTCCTTGAGCTTGGCGTGCATGCTGCGCAGGGTGGTCTCGGTGGCGGACCAGTCGATGCAGGCATCGGTGATCGACACGCCGTACTGCAAGTCGGCCAGGTCTTTTGGAGTCGCCTGGCAGCCCCAGTTCAGATGGCTCTCGACCATCAAGCCGATAATCGACTGGTTGCCTTCGAGGATCTGGTTGGCGACGTTTTCCATCACCAGCGGCTGCAGGGCCGGGTCCTTGTTGGAGTTGGCGTGGCTGCAGTCGACCATGATGTTCGGCTTGATCTTGGCCTTGCTCAATGCCTGCTCGCAGAGCGCAACGCTGACCGAATCATAGTTGGGCTTGCCGTTGCCGCCGCGCAATACCACGTGGCCATAGGCGTTGCCTTTGGTGGTGACGATGGACACGCCACCTTCCTGGTTGATACCCAGGAAACGGTGCGGGCTGGACACTGATTGCAGCGCGTTGATCGCAACCGTCAGGCCGCCGTCGGTGCCGTTCTTGAAGCCCACGGCCGAAGACAGGCCGGACGCCATTTCACGGTGGGTCTGGGATTCGGTGGTGCGCGCGCCGATGGCCGACCAGCTGATCAGGTCCTGCAGGTACTGCGGCGAGATCGGGTCGAGTGCTTCGGTGGCGGTGGGCAAGCCCATTTCGGCCAGGTCCAGCAGCAACTGACGACCGATGTGCAAGCCGTCCTGGATCTTGAACGAGTCGTCCAGGTACGGGTCGTTGATCAAACCTTTCCAGCCGACGGTGGTACGCGGCTTCTCGAAATAGACGCGCATCACCAGGTACAAGGTGTCGGACACTTCAGCCGCCAGCACTTTGAGGCGCTCAGCGTATTCGTGGGCGGCCTTGAGGTCGTGGATCGAGCAAGGCCCGATCACTACAAAGAGGCGGTGGTCAGTGCCGTCGAGAATGTCACGGATGACTTCGCGGCCCTTGGTCACGGTCTGCAGGGCAGCGTCACTCAGGGGGATTTCGCGCTTGAGCTGATCGGGTGTGATCAGCGTCTCGTTGGATTCGACGTTTAGGTCATTGATCGGTAAATCAGCCATCGTGTTACTCGTCAGGGTCACGGGTGCCGGCCGCCAGCCATCCCCGTGCGGCGGAGCACAGCATGATTTGAATGCAGGGGCAGGGGCAGGAACCTTAGCGCGTAACACGGGCCCGCGACAATGGGCAAAGCCGGGTTTAATCCAGCGCTGGCGCCACAACCGCCGCATGGGAGAACTCACCCGCATGGCGCGAGACCCACTCGCGGGCCATGGCTTCGAGTTCTGCAGGCGACGGCTCGGTGTGTTCGTGCAGGCGGCAGTAGCGTTCGATCTGGCACACTTGTTCACCCATTCGCGCACCGAACAAGGCGTGCTCATCGGTAAAAGAGATACCGACGCGATAGCCCTTTTCGACCTTGCGGCACCAGGCTACATAGCCCTGATAACGGGCGCTGGGGCCCAAGGAAGGGATACGCAGATCAACCGCCGTACCCTGGCGCCAGGCACGCGGGCAATTGCAGGCGACGCCGCCCAGGCCGATAGTGTGCAGGCGTTGGCGGGCAATGGCAGGAGCGGGACGTTGGATTAACTCGACAGCGACATCATCAGGGTGAGGTAAAAAACGACCCATGTACACGGACTCCGAGCACCGTCCAATTGACGGCAGCAGCAGCAGTATAGTGAAGGAACTGGAATTGACCGACCTGGATATTGACCAGCAGTTGCTGGGATTGCCAGGTATTTCTCTTGTAGTGTTTACCAGTGTCGGCTGTTCCAGTTGCCGCTGGGCACGTCAGCAGTTGCCGGGTTGGCGCTTGCCGCTGGACCGCGTGTGCTGGGTCGATGCCGGGCACAACGGCGGTGCGGTCGAGCGCTACCAGATCTTTCATTTGCCCGCGTTGTTCCTCGTGTGCGAGGGTCAATTTCTTGGGCAATTACAGACACGTCTTACCCATACCGACCTTACCGAAGCGATTAATCAAGCCCTTACCCGTACTCCAGAGGAACTGCCATGACAGCACAGTCGCCCCGCATCGGCATTATTGGCACCGGCGCTATCGGTGGTTTTTACGGCGTGATGCTGGCGCGTGCCGGGTTCGATGTGCACTTTCTGTTGCGCAGCGAATACGCGGCAGTCAGCGAGCACGGCCTGCACCTCAACAGCACGCTGCATGGCAAGTTGCACCTGCACCCGGTGCAAGCCTATGCCCGCGCTGCGGACATGCCAGCGTGCGATTGGCTGCTGGTAGGCACCAAATCCACCGGCAATGTGGACCTCGCGCCCACCATCGCCCAGGTTGCCGCGCCGGATGCCAAGGTGGTGCTGCTGCAAAACGGCCTCGATGTCGAAGACAGCCTGCGCGAACACCTGCCGCCGTCGCTGCACCTGCTGGGCGGCCTGTGCTATATCGGCGTGCACCGCTCCGGGCCGGGCGTCGTCGAGCACCAGGCCTTGGGCCGGGTGAATCTGGGCTATCACAGTGGCACGGCGGCCAACGATGAGACGCGTCAGAAGGCGATTGTCGAAGAGGGCGCCGCGCTGTTTCACAAGGCTGGTATCGAGTCCCAAGCCATGGCCAATGTGCACCAGGCGCGCTGGCACAAGTTGGTGTGGAATGTGCCGTACAACGGCCTCTCCGTGCTGCTGGGCACCGGCACCACCGCGATGATGGCCGATGAATCCAGCCGCGAGCTGATCCAGGCATTAATGGCCGAAGTGGTCAAAGGTGCGCGTGCCTGCGGGCATGAAATACCCGCCAGTTACGCCGAGCAGATGTTCGCCATGACCGAAACCATGGACGACTACCTGCCCAGCATGTACCACGACCATGTGCACAAACGCCCCTTGGAACTGGCGGCGATCTACGCCCGGCCATTGGCCGCTGCGAAAGCGGCGGGGTGCGAATTGCCACGTATGCAGGCGCTGTATCAGGCCTTGAGTTTTATTGATCGGCACAACCGTTGATTCGGGGGAAACACCATGGCAAAGGGATTGGGCGACAAGCTGGTACTGGCGATTTCGTCGCGGGCACTGTTCGACTTGAGCGAGAGCCACAAGATATACCTGGCCGAAGGTGTGGAGACTTACCGCCAATACCAGATCGAACATGAGGAGGAAATTCTCGAGCCCGGCGATGCCTTCCCGCTGGTCAAGAAACTCCTGAGCCTCAACGCCAGCCTGGGCCGCGCCCGGGTCGAGGTGGTGCTGGTGTCGCGCAACAGTGCCGACACCGGCTTGCGCGTGTTCAACTCGATCCAGCATTACGGCCTGGACATTTCCCGCGCCGCGTTTGTCGGCGGGCGCAGCCCTTATCCTTATCTGGCCGCCTTTGGTTGCCACCTGTTTTTGTCGACCCATGCCGAAGATGTGCGCAGTGCGTTGGATGCCGGGTTTGCGGCGGCGACCATTCTCTCGGGCGGCCCGCGTCGGGCCTCGAGTGAAGAACTGCGGATTGCCTTCGACGGCGACGCAGTGCTGTTTTCCGATGAGTCTGAGCGTGTCTATCAGGCGGGCGGCCTGGCGGCGTTCCAGGCCAGCGAGCGCGAGTCGGCGCGCGAGCCTTTGCACGGTGGTCCGTTCAAGGGGTTCCTGGCGGCCCTCAACCTGTTGCAGCGTGAGTTTGCCGACGAGGCTTGCCCGATCCGCACCGCGCTGGTCACCGCGCGCTCGGCACCGTCCCATGAGCGGGTGATTCGCACGTTGCGCGAATGGGACATCCGCCTCGACGAATCGCTGTTCCTCGGCGGCCTGGAGAAGGCCGCGTTTCTGGAGGCGTTCGCCGCCGATGTGTTTTTCGATGACCAGGCCGGTCATTGCGAGAAAGCCAGGGAAGTGGTGGCCACCGGGCATGTGCCCCATGGCATCAGTAATGAGTTGAAAATCCACACTGAGAGCTAAGCCGAACTCCCGTAGGCGCTGCTAAGCTCATTCAATCCCCGCCATCCTGGCCCTCCAGGAGGTTCTATGATTCGTTCGATGCTGTACGCCACGGATCTTGGTCTGTATGCGCCCTATGTCATGCAACATGCGCTGGCACTGGCCCGAACGTTCAAGGCGGATTTGTATGTGATTCATGTGGTCGAGCCGATTGGGCTGTTCGCCGAATCGGTGTTGCAGAGCTACCTTGATGAGAAGGCCTTGAGTGAATGGCAGAGCCAGGGGCTGACCACGGTGATGGCGACGATCGAGCAGCGGGTGCTGGACAGTTTTCGCGAGGAGTTGGGGGAAGGGGAGCAAGACCTGGAATTGATTCGCTCGGTGCGGGTGATCCAGGGGGACCCGAGCGAAGTGATTCTCGACCAACTGCGCAAACTTTCCGTCGACCTGTTGATCGTAGGTAGTCATAGCCACGCAACCGCAGCGGCCACACCGCTTGGACGCACCGCTGCACGGGTGTTGCAGCTGTCTACGGTGCCGGTTTACCTGGTGCCGTCGTTACAGCGTCGACGCAGTGATGACATCTGAGCGGTAAAAACGATAAAAAAGTTCTAGATTTATCCGTCTAACCTTTAATATAGTTATATACCGTCGCTGATACCCGTGGCGTCTATCTGCTTTGAGGGATACATATGAAGCTTCAACAACTGCGCTACATCTGGGAAGTGGCGCACCACGACCTCAACGTTTCCGCTACCGCTCAAAGCCTTTACACCTCGCAACCCGGTATCAGCAAGCAGATTCGCCTGCTCGAAGACGAGCTGGGCGTCGAAGTGTTCGCACGCAGCGGCAAGCACCTGACCCGCGTCACCCCGGCTGGCGAGCGCATCATCACCACCGCCGGCGAGATCCTGCGTAAAGTCGAAAGCATCAAGCAGATCGCCCAGGAATTCTCCAACGAGAAGAAAGGCACCCTGTCGATCGCCACCACCCACACCCAAGCGCGTTATGCGCTGCCGCCGGTGATCCGCGATTTCATCAAGCAGTACCCGGACGTCGCCCTGCACATGCACCAGGGTTCGCCGATGCAGATCGCCGAGATGGCCGCTGACGGCACCGTCGATTTCGCCATCGCCACCGAAGCCCTCGAGCTGTTCGGCGACCTGGTGATGATGCCGTGCTACCGCTGGAACCGTTGCGTCGTGGTGCCACAAGGTCACCCGTTGGCCAAGCTGCCGAAACTGACCCTGGAAGCCTTGGCGGAATACCCGATCGTGACTTACGTGTTTGGGTTTACCGGCCGTTCCAAGCTCGACGAAGCCTTCAGCCATCGCGGCCTCACACCGAAAGTGGTGTTCACCGCTGCCGACGCCGACGTGATCAAGACTTACGTTCGCCTGGGCCTGGGCGTGGGCATCGTCGCCAAGATGGCGGTCGACACCACCCTCGACAAGGACCTGGTCGTGCTCGACGCCAGTGAACTGTTCGAGTCCAGCGTGACCAAGATCGGCTTCCGCCGTGGCACGTTCCTGCGTGGCTTCATGTGCGACTTCATCGAGAAATTCGCGCCGCACCTGACCCGCGAAGTCATGGCCAAGGCGATCCAGTGCCACAACAAGCAGGAACTGGAAGAGTTATTCGACGGCGTAGAACTGCCGGTTCACTGAGTGGTTTATCTGGCCTCGGTAACCGTAAAGTGTTGCCGAGCGCCCGCCACCAGAATCTCCACCTCATCCCCTTCGAACTTGCCCAACAGGCTTTTGCCCAGGGGCGAGCGCGGGGTGATGACGGTCACCGGTTGCCCAACCACATCGACCTTCAAGCCTGCCGCGTCCGGCGCCAGAAACAGCCATTGCTGGCGACCGTTTTCGTCTGCCAGGCCCAGCAGCGCGCCGACTTCTATCCCGCGTTGCTCATCGTAAGCCCGTAGCTGCAGGTTCTGGCACAGCGCCAGCGACTGCTTGATTTCCTCGACCCGTTTGGCTTGCCCGGCCGCCAAGTAGGACGCCTCCAGCCCGAGCGTGTCGTACTTGTTTTCGGCGATGTTTTCTTCGTGGGTCGCGGTCTCGTAGGCGGTCTGCGCGGCACGTTGAGCGATGTCGAGATCGACAGTGAGTTTTTCCAGGATCAACTGGAGGACAGCGTGCTTATTCATGGGCATCAATCGCAGAATTGCAGGACATTCGCCTTGCTCTTTTCATTGGGCGCGTTCTGGTCCTGTTGCAGCCAGAACTGGCATTTGGGGTTGGCCAGGTTGCGCGCGTTGTTGCGCGCCTGGTCCAGGGTTTGCTGCTGTTCCTGCTTACGCAGGTTTTCCTGGTACTGCTCGAACATGCGGTTCGGCGGTTCAGGCGCCACAACGGTGGCGGGCTTGCCCAATTGCTGAACGGCCTGAGCCACCGGCGCCAGGCTTTGCGGGAACACATAGCGCGACGCCAGCCAGGTGGTCAGCACAATGGCGATAAACCCCAGCCAAAGGCCGAACGCCACTGCAATACTGAGCTTGAACAGCGACAACGAATGATCAGACATGATGGCCTCCTGGCGGCATTTACGGCGTGGTGGCGATTGTCGCACAGCCACTGTGCAGAATAATCGCGATCAAGCCTTCTGCATCGGCGCATTTATGCGGACAATCGAGCCTTTGAGCGTTGGAGCCCGGAATGAAAGCCCGCTGGGATATTTTTTGCAGCGTCGTCGACAACTACGGCGACATTGGCGTGACCTGGCGCCTGGCCCGGCAACTGGTGGTGGAGCACGCGTGTGAAGTGCGCTTGTGGGTCGATGACCTGCGGGCCTTCGAGCGCATGTGCCCCGAGGTTGATGTGCAGCGCGACCAGCAGTGGCAGGAGGGCGTGGAAGTGCGTCACTGGCCGGCGCAGTGGCGCGATACACCCTCTGCTGACGTGGTTATCGCCGCGTTTGCCTGCCAATTGCCGCCCGAATACATGGAAGCCATGGCCGTGTGCGAACGCACGCCGTTGTGGATGAACCTGGATTATCTGAGCGCCGAAGACTGGGTAGTGGGTTGCCATCGCCTGCCGTCGGTGAAGTTCAAGGGCGTGCAGAAGTACTTCTTCTTTCCTGGCTTTCGCCCGGGTACAGGTGGGCTTTTACGCGAACGCGGGTTGTTGGCGCAGCGTCAGGCCTTTCAGCAGGATCGCGCTGCGCAGCAACAATTCCTGCAAGCGCTGGGCGTGTTTCCGGCGGCGGGTGCGCGTTTGATGTCGTTGTTCGCCTACGAAAATGCCGGGCTCGCCAGTTGGCTGGACGTGCTGGCGACGGACGGGCGTGCCACTCATCTGTTGGTGCCGGAAGGGCGCATCCTTGGCGATGTGCAGCGCTGGCTCGGTGTAGAAGGGCTGGCGGCGGGAGCGGTGCATCAGCGCGACGCCTTGACCGTGCAGGTGCTGCCGTTCGTGCGCCAGGAGCAATATGACCGCCTGCTGTGGTGCTGCGACTTCAACGCCGTGCGCGGCGAAGACTCGTTCGTGCGCGCCCAATGGGCCGGGCGGCCGTTGCTGTGGCACATCTATCGCCAGGACGAAGACATCCACCTGGATAAGCTCGATGCCTTCCTGCAGCTGTACACGGCGGCCTTGTCGCCCGCCGCCAAGGCCGCCGTGGTTGCTCTTTGGCAAGCCTGGAACGTTGGTGGCGATATGGCACAGCCGTGGAAAATGCTGCTGGAGCACTGGCCGCAGGTGTGTCAGAACGCCCAGGCGTGGTGTCTGGAACAAGGCTTGCAGGCCGATCTTGCGACGGCGCTGGTACAGTTTTATGAAAGTTGGTTCGGGCACTGAGGGAACCCAATGGATACTGGGAGATTCCTACTGTGTGCGCCAAGCCTGCTACAACGCTGCTACAAACTGTCCTTGCCCGTCCTTATCTGTACAGGAGGGAGGGTGTCTACTACCTGCGGATGAGGACCGTTGGGTCTACCAAAGGACTCTTTACGGTATCCTTGCGAACCACCGAACGACCACAGGCGACAGAGTTGACCAAAGACATCCTTGCGGCCCTTGCAGTGTTCCACCTCGATAGCCCCGAAGCATCCTGGGCAGACATCAAGGCGCGGCTCTCAGAGGTCGCACAGAACGCCCTGACAGTGGCCCACACAGACGCCTCTCTATCGGCCTATGAGTCGATCTACGAGGACCTACAGGTAAATCTGAGCATTGCCACGGCTCAACAGCCCTTCACCCTTAATCAACACCGAGGGGCTGTAGGTGCCCAAAGGATTCTGGCTGCTGCCGTTAAGCGCATTAAGGGCGACTCACGGGACCTTGTGGACATTGTGGACGACCTCGAAGGTTTAGTAGGGACTGGCCCCGCTGAATCCCTTAGGGCAACCCGTGAGCCGCTCCACTGGGATGACTTGTGGCCGCTGTACCTCAAAGAGAAAGAGGGCGACGTTAAGAAGTCCACGTTGGATGGGTACAAGACCAACTACGCCCAGGTTGGGGAAGCGCTTGAAGTCACCGGCCTATCAGACCTCAGAAAGCACACTCGCGAAGACCTCATAGCGATGCGTGACGAACTCTTAGAGACTCGCAAGCCTCTGACAGTGAACAACACGCTAACGCACTTTGCCTCTGTGATGAATTGGGCCGTGAATAATGATTACCTCACGAAGGCCTACACCTCAAAGCTCAAGCTCAAGAAGGGCGCTGAGAGTGAGCGTATTCCGTTTGAGCGCGCCCAGGTGCAAGCGTTGGTGACTCACGCGGCTTCTCTACCTGCTGATAGCTGGGAACGCTGGTGTATGGTTCTACTGGCGATCACTGGGGCACGATCACGTGAAGTAACCCAGCTGACCCGTAAAGACATCCATGAGGTGGACGGTGTGATGTGCATCAACATCCGTGAGGACTCTGAAGGTCAGTCTGTTAAGAACAAGCACAGCGTTCGTGTGGTGCCTCTGGTTGATGGTGTCTTAGGGTTCGACCTTGAGGGCTTCTTAACGGCTCTCGACAGTCCTAAACCACCTCTTCCGGTCTATCACGGCGTGGATAACGTACAGGCTCGTAAAGGCCTGGGCTTAATGGTCCGTAAGGCTCTCCCCGACAAATCACCACATCAGACACTCCACTCCCTGCGGCACCACATGGCGTCCTCATTCAAGGTCAAAGGGGTTCCTGTAGCCTTCGCACAGGCGCTCCTGGGACACGCAAGCGGGACAATCACCTATGACACCTACGGCGGTGCAGTGACACCAATAGGGACCCTTGTGAACGTCATTGAGGGGGTCTTTGCTACGCAAGAGGAAAGGGTGTCGGAATTAACCTACTTGCCAAATAAAAACCTATTAGGTTAATATTCGGTCATGGAGAAGAAGACACCCCACTGCAAGCTAACTACCGTCAAGGCCCTGATTGAATCCGGGAAGGTGCGCACAACGAACTCTGCACGAGTTGGTGCCGATGCCCTTAACCTTGACCTTTCCGATATGCTGGCCGTGGTAATGGGCCTCTCACCAATGGATTTTTACAAGAGCATGACCACCTACGCCGACCACACGATATGGCAAGACGTGTATAGGCCACGCACGAAGGCGGGGAATGTATACCTGAAACTCACGGTTATCGAAGACGTGCTAATCGTGTCCTTCAAGGAGCTATGAACACCATGAAATGTCCTGTTTGCGGCGCTGCGGGTTTGGTACATGACACCCGCGATGTGCCCTACACGTACAAGGGCGAAACCACAGTGATTAAGAACGTGACGGGGGAGTTCTGCCCGTCTTGCTCTGAGTCGGTCTTAGACCTTGCGGAATCAGATCGGGTCATGAAGGAGATGCGCGCGTTTTCCAAGAGAATCAATGCGGACCTCGTTGACCCTGGCTACATCACGAAGGTGCGGAAGAAACTCGACTTGGACCAACGGGAAGCCGCTGAGATATTCGGGGGAGGGGTCAATGCGTTCTCGCGTTATGAGAACGGCAAGACCAAGCCACCATTGGCGCTCATAAAGCTTCTTAGAGTTCTCGATAGGCACCCTGAGTTACTCAACGAGGTTCGCACGGCTTAGGGTCGATCCTCACGGCGACTACCGGTATCATTTGGGGCTTTCTAAAGGGAGCTTCGCAATGTTCAGACGGTTGTTTGGTGTCGCCGCGCGATGTGGGCTCACAGCTACCACGCTTGTCTACGCCGTGGCTACTCAGGCAGTTGACAGAAAGGTATTCCAAGGCGAGCAGCTACAGGCTGAAAGTGCAGCGGTTCGAATCTATAGCAACGCGGAAGGCCTTCCGGGTGGGCGCGACGGTAGAGAGCTGGTAGCTGTCCGCTGCTATCGGGTAGATGAGGACAAGAAGTTAGCGGGTTTAGAGATCGTAGCGGACCTACGCCGTCAAGCATATTGGCATCAGGCGAATGCCCTTTCCGAAATTGAATGGTTCACTCCAACAATTGAGCGTGGGCCGTGGTGTAATTACGCTCTCGGCGCCAGGGCAATTTCGATTAGAACAAATGGTGAGTAGCAAACATGAATACACCCAAGCTCTATACAGACACCTACCAGCTGTTCAAGCTCCTGAAGGCTCAGGGAGGCATTCAAAGTATGCGAACTCACTCAGACTTCGCCAGGACCTTGGAGAAGGGGCTTGATGAGCTTGTGGAGTCTGGTGTGGTGGTTCTAAGTGCAACCCAATGGACGGCCAACGGTCAGGTCGTAGCTGAAGAGACTTACCACAGAGAGGATGGGAAGAGCTTTACAGGTATTGCCTTCGGCTCCTGGTTTTGCCTCGCTATGGCACTGAAAGTCAACAAGCCCGAGGTACGTCAGGCCCTTTCGGATTACCTGAAGAAGAACCCTATCTACTGAGGTAGGTTTCTTTAATCAATAAAAACACATTTAATGTGTTGACAGCATAGAGCTTCCTCGGTAGATTGAGCGCCTACACCGCTTCCAAGCGGTTTCTTAAAGGCTACAAACACATATTTAATGTGTTTTTATAAGCGGTGCGGTGAAGGTGGTTTTAAAACACCCACTTAAAGCGCATCACGCAATCGATCACTTACGGCAATCGACAAGTTCCCCACCGCTGACAAGGAAGCCTTGCCGGTCAAGCCCGCAGACATTGAGGAAGACCCCGAGGTCCTTAAGGCCGGGAAGAAAGCCGCATCGACTGTGTACCGCAAGGACCGGGCCCGAGTGAGCCGCCGTCTGTCCTATGAGTTCATCGTAGAGCAGGCCACAAAGTTCTCCGAATACGAGGCCATTTACTTCCCATACAACCTCGACTGGCGGGGCCGTGTTTACGCCATTCCTTCGTTCAACCCACAAGGCAACGACCTGACCAAGGGCCTCCTGATGGCTTCCATTGCGGAGCCTGTAGGCAAGGACGGCATTGAGTGGCTGAAGATCCACGGAGCCAACTGCGCAGGGG
>NZ_JBJGXU010000007.1:0-154466 GCF_045447305.1 Pseudomonas sp. D47
ACAGCAGCCGTTACCCAAATAACGGATATGTACCCAGCCCCCCGCGACAACCAAAGAATTCAACCCATAAAAAGATGTGTAGATACCCATGCTGCGATAGCGGCGGATCAGTCAACACTCTACTGACTGACAGATTGCCATCTCAGGCAAGCCAGCTCCCCACATTCGAAGCGGCACCTAAGTACCGCTTTGTACTACCGCCCAACGCGCTTACTTACGCGCCGCCTCCCACGACTTGAGCAAATCGCTGTAAGCCACGGTCTCGCCTTTAGGCTTCTCATTGGCCAGTTTCGGCTTCGGCGCGCCCGGCTGGTCGAACCAGTACTGAGCATCACGCTCGGGGTTCATTTTCGGGCCACACACCGGCTGCACTTTAGAGCGCTCCAGGCGCGTCATGATCGCGTCCTGTTCCTTGGCCAGGTTATCCAACGCCTGCTGCGGGGTTTTCTCACCGCTGGCAGCCGCCGCGATGTTGCTCCACCACAGCTGCGCCAGGCGTGGATAGTCCGGCACGTTGGTGCCGGTCGGCGTCCACTCGACCCGCGCCGGGCTGCGGTAGAACTCCACCAAGCCACCAAGTTTGGGCGCCAGGTCGGTCATGGCCTGGGAGTTGATGTCGGACTCACGAATCGGCGTGAGGCCAACGATGGTTTTCTTCAGCGACACGGTTTTCGAGGTCACGAACTGTGCGTAAAGCCAGGCCGCGAGTTTCTGCTTCTCGGGGGTGGATTTGAGGAAAGTCCAGGAACCCACGTCCTGATAGCCCTTCTTCATGCCCTTTTCCCAATAAGGCCCGACCGGCGAGGGGGCCATGCGCCATTTCGGCGTGCCGTCCGCGTTCACCACCGGCAGGCCCGGCTTGGTCATGTCGGCGGTAAACGCGGTGTACCAGAAGATCTGCTGGGCGATGTTGCCCTGGGACGGCACCGGGCCGGATTCGGAGAAGGTCATGCCCGCCGCCTCCGGTGGTGCGTAGGCTTTCATCCAGTCCACGTATTTCTGCGTAGCGAATACGGCGGCCGGGCCGTTGGTGTCGCCGCCACGGGTCACGCTGGAGCCCACCGGGTGGCAGTCCTCCACACGAATGCCCCACTCGTCCACCGGCAAGCCGTTGGGCAGGCCTTTGTCGCCGCCACCGGCCATGGAGAACCAGGCATCGGTGAAGCGCCAGCCCAGGGACGGGTCTTTTTTGCCGTAGTCCATGTGCCCGTAGATGCGTTTGCCGTCGATTTCCTTGACGTCTTCGCTGAAGAATTTGGCAATGTCTTCATAGGCCGACCAGTTCACCGGGACGCCGAGTTCGTAACCGTATTTTTCCTTGAACTTGGCTTTCAGCTCCGGGCGCTCAAACCAATCGGCGCGGAACCAATAGAGGTTGGCAAATTGCTGGTCGGGCAGCTGGTAGATCTTGCCGTCCGGCGCGGTGGTGAAGGAGATGCCGATAAAGTCTTTGATATCCAGGGTCGGCGAGGTGAAGTCTTTGCCTTCGTTGGCCATCAGGTCGGTAATCGACTCGGTCTTGCCATAGCGAAAGTGCGTACCGATCAAGTCGGAATCGTTGACCCAGCCGTCATAAATGTTCTTGTCGGACTGCATCTGGGTTTGCAGCTTTTCCACCACGTCGCCTTCCTGCAGCAGGTCGTGGGTCAGCTTGATCCCAGTGATTTCGCTGAAGGCCTTGGCCAGCACCTTGGACTCGTACTCGTGGGTGGTGAGGGTTTCCGACACCACGTTGATCTTCATCCCACGGAACGGCTCGGCCGCCTTGATAAACCACTTCAACTCTTCGAGCTGTTGGGCTTCGGTGAGGGTGGACGGTTTGAACTCGCTGCCGATCCATTTTTTCGCCGCATCTTCATACGCATCGGCCCAGGCCGTGGCGCTCAAACCGCTGAGGGCCAGTACGGCGGCCAATGAAATGCTATGTCGCAGCTTATTGTTTTTATTCAACATAGAGACCTCCTGGTTAATTTCAAACGGGACTACAGACGCGACGCGCCCCTGAGTCTGTGCAGGCCCGAGCGTGTTGTGGCGAGGCAGCTTGCTCCCTCGCCACAACACGCTCGGGCCTGCACAGAACATGTCTAGCCCCAACGCATCACACTCAACAGCCACACCACAGACAGCGCGGACGCCGCCCAGATGCTCCAGTCGGTAACGCCGATCACCAATAAATGCAGGTAAGCGCTGCCGAGAAGACCGATAAACAAACGATCACCACGGGTGGTGCTGATCGGCAACACGCCGCGCCGCGGGATGCTCGGCGAGCGCAATTCCCACGTGGTCATGCCCACCAGCAACAGGGCAATACCGCCAAAGAACAACGCGGTGGGGGTGGTCCAGGCCATCCATTCCATCATCGACTCCTCAGACCCGGCCGAGGGCAAAGCCCTTGGCCACGTGGTTGCGAACAAACCAGATCACCAGCATGCCCGGCAGGATGGTCAACACCCCCGCCGCCGCCAGCACGCCCCAATCAATCCCTGAGGCTGACACCGTGCGGGTCATCACCGCCGCGATGGGCTTGGCGTTGACCGAGGTCAGGGTGCGCGCCAGCAGCAGCTCGACCCAGGAAAACATGAAGCAGAAAAACGCCGTCACACCGATGCCGGAGCCGATCAGCGGAATAAAAATCTTCACGAAAAACTTGGGAAACGAGTAGCCGTCGATGTAGGCGGTTTCGTCGATTTCCTTGGGCACCCCGGACATGAAGCCTTCAAGGATCCACACCGCCAACGGCACGTTGAACAGGCAATGGGCCAGGGCCACGGCGATGTGGGTATCAAACAACCCGATGGACGAATACAGCTGGAAAAACGGCAGCAGGAATACCGCCGGCGGCGCCATGCGGTTGGTCAGCAGCCAGAAGAACAAGTGCTTGTCACCCAGGAAACGGTAGCGCGAGAAGGCATACGCCGCCGGCAGCGCCACGCTCAGGGAAATCACGGTGTTCAGGCTGACGTAGTACAGCGAGTTGAGGTAGCCGGTGTACCAGCTCGGGTCGGTAAAGATCACCTTGTAGTTGGCCAAGGTGAAATCCTGCGGAAACAACGTCAGCCCGCCGAGGATTTCGGTGTTGCTCTTGAAGGACATGTTCAACAGCCAGTAGATAGGCACCAGCAGGAACAGGATGTAGATGAGTAAGGGTATTAGCTTGCGTTTGCTCATGTTGGCGGCCTCAGCGGTTGGCGTCGGAATGGGTCATGGCGGTGTAGAACAGCCAGGACACCAACAGGATGATCAGGAAGTACACCAGGGAAAACGCCGCCGCTGGGCCCAGGTCGAATTGGCCGACAGCCATCTGGGTCAGCGTCTGACTCAGAAAGGTAGTGGCGTTACCCGGCCCGCCACCGGTGAGCACGAAGGGCTCGGTGTAGATCATGAAACTGTCCATGAAGCGCAGCATCACCGCGATCAGCAGCACGCTTTTCATCTTCGGCAACTGGATATGTCGGAACACCGCCCAGGCGGACGCACGATCAATCCGCGCGGCCTGGTAGTACACATCCGGAATCGCCCGCAGCCCCGAGTAGCACAGCAGCGCCACGAGCGAGGTCCAGTGCCACACGTCCATCACCAGCACCGTGACCCACGCGTCCATGGTGTTGGCCGCGTAGTTGTAGCTGATGCCCAAAGCGTTGAGGCTGTAACCCAGCAAGCCAATGTCGGCGCGGCCGAAGATCTGCCAGATGGTGCCCACCACGTTCCACGGAATCAGCAGCGGAATCGCCAGAATAATCAGCACCAGCGACGACCAGCGGCCCTTGGTCGGCATGGTCAGGGCGATGGCGATACCCAGCGGGATTTCGATCAACAGCACGCAGGCCGAGTAGATGAACTGGCGCAGCAAGGAGTCGTGCAAACGCGGGTCGAGCAAGACCTGCTTGTACCAGTCGGCACCGACAAAGTAGCGGCTGGACTGGTCGAAGATGTCCTGCACCGAGTAGTTGACCACGGTCATCATCGGGATCACCGCACTGAACGCCACCAGCAGGAACACCGGCAACACCAGCCACCAGGCCTTGTTGTTCTGCACCTTGTTCATGGCTGCACCTCCAGCAGATAGTCATCGGCGTAGACCATCAGCCATTGCGCGGGGAAGCTGATCGAGGCTTTGCCTTCGGGCACCGGCTTGTCTTCGGCCAGGCGCACTTTCAACGGCGCGCCGTCGAGGTTGAGGGTCATGATCTTGTAGGTGCCAAGGTCTTCGACGTGAGTGACGTCGGCCTGCAGCGCGTCAGGGTTGTACTCGTCCCACACGTGGATAAATTCCGGGCGGATGCCCACCTGCAGTTTCTTGTAGCCGGTGTCGCGGATGCGCTGCTGCAACGCCTCGGACAAGGGCAACAGCGTCCCGGCAAAACGCACCCCGCCCGCCTCGGCCTGCACCTGGATCAGGTTCATCCCCGGGCTGCCGATGAAATAGCCGACAAACGTGTGGCTGGGCCGCTCGAACAACTCGCGCGGCGTACCGAACTGCACGATCTGCCCGCCGTACATCACCGCGATTTTGTCGGCAAAGGTCGAGGCTTCGAGCTGGTCGTGGGTCACGTAGACCATGGTGATATTGAACTGCTCGTGGATCTGTTTGAGCTTGCGCCGCAGCTTCCACTTCAGGTGCGGGTCGATCACCGTCAGCGGTTCATCGAACAGGATCGCCGACACGTCGTCGCGTACCAGGCCACGGCCCATGGAGACTTTCTGTTTTTCATCGGCCGTGAGGTTGCGCGCCTTTTTGCTCAGCAGGTTTTGCAGGTCGAGGACCTCGGCAATTTCCTGCACCTTGCTGTGAATTTTCGCCTCGGGCATGCCTTGGTTGCGCAGCGGAAAGGCCAGGTTATCGAACACGGTCATGGTGTCGTACACCACCGGGAACTGGAACACCTGGGCGATGTTGCGTTTTTCCGGGGTCAGGTCGTTGACCACTTTATGGTCGAACAGCACCTGGCCTTCCGACGGGCTGAGCAGGCCGGAGATGATGTTCAGCAAGGTCGACTTGCCGCACCCCGACGGCCCGAGCAAGGCGTAGGCGCCGCCCTGCTCCCACACATGGTTCATTTCCCGAATCGCGTAGTCCTCAGGGCCAGCCGGCGTAGGGCTGTAGCTGTGGGCAAGGTTCTGCAAATGGATCTCGGCCATCAGGCAACCCTCGCAACACGGCGCCCAGGGGCCTGGACCAAGCGGCCCTGGCCATCGAACACAAAGAGTTTATGGGTGGGGATATACACGCGGATCGGCGCGTCGACGTCGTACTCGTGTACGCCCGGCAGGTGCAGCACCAGCAGGAAATGCTCGCTGCGCACGTGCAGGAAAGTTTCCGAGCCGCTGATCTCAGCCACCTCCACGGTGACGGCCAGCTCCAGGTCATCGTCGTTGCTCGGCACCAGGCTGATATGGCTGGGGCGCACGCCAAAGCGGAACTCGCCCTCGCCGATGGGTCGCAGGTCGACGTTGAGCGGGAAGTGCACAAAGTTGGCGAAACTCACTTCATTGCCGCTGATACGTCCGGGCATCAGGTTAATCGGCGGCTCGGAAAACAGCTCGGCCGCCAGCACCGTCTGTGGCTGGTGGTACACCTCGGCAGCCTTGCCGCTCTGGATGACACGGCCTTCATGCAGGATGGTGGTGGTGCCGCCCAGGGCCAGGGCTTCGTTGGGTTCGGTGGTGGCGTAGATGGCAATGGTATGGCGCGCCTTGAACAGTTCGCGCATTTCCTGACGCAGTTCTTCGCGCAGTTTGTAGTCCAGGTTCACCAGCGGCTCGTCGAACAGGATCAGTTCGGCGTCTTTGACCAGCGCACGAGCCATGGCCGTGCGTTGCTGCTGGCCGCCCGACAGCTCCAGCGGGTGGCGCTGCAGGAACTTCTCGATGCGCAGCATCTTCGCGGTTTCCAGCACTTTGCTCTGGATCAGCTCGTTGGACACACCGGCCTGGCGCAACGGCGAGGCGATGTTCTCGAACACGGTCATGGTCGGGTAGTTGATGAACTGCTGGTAGACCATCGACACATTGCGCAGGCGTACCGGCTTTTGCGTGACGTCCACGCCGTTCATCAGGATGCGGCCGCTGTCGGGCTTGTCCAGGCCAGCCATCAGGCGCATCAGGCTGGTCTTGCCGGACAGGGTGCGGCCGAGCAACACGTTGAAGGAACCGGCTTCGAAACGCAGGTTGGCGTCGTCGATCCAGGTTTGGCCTTCGACGACGCGGGAGACATGTTCCAGGGTCAATGACATGACACGCCCTTTTTATTATTGGAATGAATCTGGCAACCCTGCAGAGCGAGTTTCGTGCCAGAACTGGCAGGTGGTTGATCTGTAAGGAGATGGGTCAAATACGCTGTTCAGGCATGAACACGAGTGAACACCCCTGGCTGAACAACTGAACAGGCGCGGGGTTGACAATGAACAGTTGTGAACAACAATTGATGGGCGACACAGATCTAAAGGTGGGAGCGGGCTTGCCCGCTCCCACCTGTTTAAAACTGCTCCTCCAGCAGATTGACCCCACAACAATAAAAATGAAGGTCGCCCCATGGCCGAACCCTTGGCTCACGACACCCTTATCCAGGAGTCCTGGCGGCGTTGCCGCGCATTTGGCCTGGACCACCAGAGCACGCCCAGCTTCGACCAACTGCCCGCCGAGGGCATCAGCCAGTTATTGGAAAGCCAGCATTCGCTGGTGCAGACCACCCATCAGGAAGTGCTGCCCTACTACGAAAACATCCTGAGCAATTCCAACTGCCTGATCATGCTGGCCGACAACCAGGGCCAGGTCCTGACTTCGTGGGGCACCCAGCGGTTTATCGAGCCGAAACTGGCGCGCGGTTTCAGTGCCGGCGCCAGTTGGCAGGAGCGCAGCAGCGGCACCAACGCGATCGGCACCGCGCTCGCCTGCGCGCAGGCGGTGCATATCGAGCATGACGAACACTTCCTCAAGGCCAACCGCTTCATGACCGGCTCGGCGGCGCCGATCTTCGATGCCCAGCGCGAAATCATCGCGGTGCTGGACGTGTCCAGCGACAGCTACCTGCCGCCCTCCCACACCTTGGGCATGGTCAAGATGATGAGCCAGACCGTGGAAAACCGGCTGATCCTCAACCTGTTTCGCGGCGAGCACTTCCAACTGACCTTCAACACCGGCCTGAACAACCTCGACAGCCAATGGGCGGGCTTGCTGATTTTTGACGAGAGCGGCCAAGTGCTGTCGGCCAACCGTCGCGCGGATAATTTGCTGGGCATTAGCCTGTCGCGGGTGCTGATCGACAGTTTGTTCAAGGTGTCGCTGCTGGAGCTGTTGAATCAGCCGGAAGGCATGCCGTTCTCGCTGCAAGCGGCGGGACGCAATCGGTTTCAGTGTTTATTGAAGCGGCCGAAGAAAATGCCGGTGCAGGCGCGCGTGTTCAGTGAGCCCAAGCTCAGCAAAACGGCCCCCGCAAAACCGACGTCGATCGGCCTCAACACCCTGCATTTTGGCGATGTGCGCGTGGAAAAAGCCGTGCGTCAGGCCGTGCGCCTGCTGGAAAAGGACATTCCGCTGCTGATTCACGGGGAGACCGGCGTCGGCAAAGAGGTGTTTGTCAAAGCCCTGCACCAGGCCAGCTCGCGCAGCGCGCAGGCGTTTATCGCGGTGAACTGTGCGGCGATTCCGGCGGAATTGGTCGAATCGGAACTGTTCGGCTATGAAAAAGGCGCCTTCACCGGCGCCAATCAGAAAGGCAGCATCGGCCTGATCCGCAAGGCAGACAAAGGCACGCTGTTCCTGGATGAGATCGGCGATATGCCGCTGCCGACCCAGGCCCGCCTGCTGCGCGTGCTGCAGGAACGCTGCGTGCAACCGGTGGGCAGCAGCGAGCTGTTCCCGGTGGACTTGCGGATCATCTCCGCCACCAACCGCGCGCTACGCGAATGGGTACAGGCCGGGCGCTTTCGCGAGGATTTGTATTACCGCATCGGCGGCCTGACCCTGGAGCTGCCGCCGCTGCGTGAACGTACCGACAAACAGGCGCTGTTCCAGCAGTTGTGGCAGCAGCACCGCGAACCGACCCAATGGGCCGGGCTGAGCAGCGAGGTGCTGGCGTTGTTCGAGCAGCACCCGTGGCCGGGGAATTTGCGCCAGGTAAGCAGCGTGTTGCAGGTGGCGCTGGCGATGGCCGAGGAGCAGCCGGTGCGCCCGGAGCATTTGCCGGATGATTTTTTCGTGGACTTGAAGGTGACGGCGCCATTACCTGCCAGCGAGTTTCTCGAGGATGGCATCGACCTGACGCAACGCCTGAAGGCGGCGGGCGGGAACATTTCCCACTTGGCGCGGGAACTGGGCGTCAGCCGCAATACGCTGTACAAGCGCCTGCGGCAGCACGAAAGCTGACTTAGCGCGGCAGGTCTGCACCCGTGGTGTTTTTTTGGGCGTTACATGCCAGTGGTTGTGGCGAGTGGGAGCTGTTGTGGCAAGTGGGCCTCCTGTTCCGAGCGGGCTTCCTGTGGCGAGCGGGTCATACAGGTGTTGCTTAACGCCAGCGCCACGACACGCCGGTGTAGATGCCCCGCCCGTCTGCCGGTGTGGACCGCGCCATATCCAGGCCCTTGTCGTCGTAACCCGGTGTGACGGTGTTGGCGTAGCGACGGTTGGTGAGGTTGCGCACGTCGACCCAGGCTTGCCAGTCCTGCTTGGGCGCGTCGTAGCCAAAGGTGGCGCCGAGGGTGGTGTAGGCCGCCGCGTAGTAGGTGTTGGCGTAGTCCACCGCCACGCGGGATGAATGCTCGGTGTTGAGGCTGGTGTAGAAACCCGTCGGGTGGCTGTAGCGCAGTTGCGCCTGGTAGTAGTGCTTGGGGATGCCCGGCAAGGTGTTGTCGCCGAAACGCTCGTCGTCGCGATAGTGGAAATCGCTGTAGGTGTAGGCCTGGCGCAGGGCCAACTGACCGTTGCGACCGCCGTCCCAGAGTGGGCTGAGCACGCTCAATTCTAAGCCTTGGTGCACCGTGGGGCTGGCGTTGGCTTCGGCGATGATCGCGCTGCTATTGATCGTTGCTGCCTGGGTTTCCACCGTGAGCAATTCGTGGCGCACTTCGGAGCGGTACAGCGCCAGGTCCCACTGGCCGAACCACTGCTCGCCTCGCCCGCCGAACTCCAGGGTGGTAGCGGTTTGGTTGCGCAAGCTGACGCCTTCACGTTGCAACCCAGTGGCCGGACCGCTGCCTTTGGGAAAGTATTTATTCGAACCCCAAATCATCGACCACGCATGCGGCGGCTCGACCGAGCGGCTGAGGTTGCCGTACACCTGCAATTGCGGGGTGAAGTCATAGCGCAGGCCGATACGCGGGGCGTAGTCCCAATCATGTTGGCTGAGCGGCGCCTGCCCTTCGGGGTAAGTGACCTGGGTTTCGCGGCGGGTGTAGATCGCGGCCAGGCCGGTGGTCAGCCATAGGTCCGGTACCAACTCCAGATCGTTGCCGATATGCAGCACGGTGTCCGAGCCGAGATAGCTGTAATCGCGCGTCTTGGTGCCGGGCGCGTAAATGGCGGTGTTACCGGCAGGCGTACGCACATATTCCGAGGCACCGTTATTCGGCATCGCCTGGGTGGTGCGCAGGCCAACCGTGGTTTTACTGTCGTGGCCGAACACGGTGTCCTGGCGGATGTAATTCAGGGTGCCGCTGATATCGGTGTAGGCGACTTTCAGGCGGTTGGTGCCCTCGCGCAGGTCCATCGGGTAGTCGTGATAGGCCAGCCCGACCTCGACGCGGGCATTGTCATCCAACTGCAAGGTGGTCTTGTTGGCGATCCACGTGGAGCCTGGCTGCAGGCGTTTGGAATCACGGGCGGCGTTAAGGCTGTTGGCGGCCGTTGGCGTGTGGCTGATCTGGTAACGCGTCAGCTTGCCGGGCGTGTCGTTGGTGGTTTCGCGGTAACGCAAATAGAACCGCGTCTCCAGGTCCGGGTTGAAACGGTAGCCGAAGTTGGCCGCCACGCCCTTGCCCGTGCCGGCGCTCTGGTGCTGGTAGCCGTCGGACTCCGAGTCGGTGAGGCTGATGTAGTAGTCGGCATCGCCCAGCACCTGCCCGGAGCTGATCTCGCGCTGGGCATAACCGCGACTGCCCACTTCGTAACGTACTTGCAGCGTGGGCGCGTCATAGCCGGTGCGCGTCACGTAGTTGACCGCGCCACCCAAGGCCAGCGCGCCCTGATCAAAGCCGTTGGCGCCGCGCAGCACCTCGACGCGGCTTTGCCACAGCGGGTCTTTGAGTTCATACGGCGTACCGCCGGGGCCGGTGAGCGGCAAACCGTCGAACATTTCATACAAGCCAGAGGCGTGGGAACCCGGGCTGCGGTTCAAGCCCGAACCGCGGATCGAGAGTTTCACGCCTTCATTGTTGGCCGCCTTGGCGTACACCCCGGCCTGGTACTTGAACACATCCTCGTTGGTGCTGACCCGGCCCTGCTGCACGCTGTTCATGTCGATGTAGTGAGTGCCGCCGGGCACGCTCTTGAGTTGCGCCTGGGCCACTTCACCTGCGCTGGCTTCGCTGCCGGTGACCTCGACCGGCGCCAGTTGCAGTGCGTCGGCGTGCACCAGCGAACTCAAGGTCAGGGTGGCAAAAAGCAGCGGAGGTTGACGCAACAACATGGGCAAGTCCTTCGAATTCGGGGGCGTGACAGGCACAGACCAAGTGGGCGGCCATCACACGAACAGTGATGGGAAGCCAGGCAGGCCTGCCAGGTCACGCCTGATTAACGGACCAGCCCCTTCCCACAACAGCGTCCGACGCGTTTTTTTAAGTCCAAAAACGAATTAACACATGCAAACTCAGTATTTAAAGAAATAACCGCTACACATTACTGTGGAGCCATTGAGTCATTTACGTGGGCCAACCAGGCCCCAAGAGATCGCCCCCATGCAAACATCCGCCACCGTCATCGACTTCACCCTCCACCGTAAACGCCGCCAGGCACGTGCAGCGGCCGAGTTGATGTGGGCGATGTACGCGGCGCGTGCCGGGCTTGCGGTGTTTACCGTACAGGCGGCGCCGTCCAGTGATACGCGCCGGGCGTAACGCCGATGAATTTCCTACACGTGCTTGCCGAACCGCCCGAACCCCTTCCAAAGCCCGGCCTTGATGATGACGACACCAGCCTGTGTGTCGCGCAGAACCTGCAACGCCTACGCAGCAAACGCCACCTCTCCTTGGACGGCCTGGCGCGTGCCTGCGGCGACAGCCGGGCGATGCTGGCGCAGATCGAATCCGGCCGCAGCGTGCCGTCGATCAAGGTGCTGTGCAAAATCGCCAAGGGTTTGAAGGTGTCGGTGGCGGCCTTTCTGGAAGACCGTGCCTTTGAAGGTGTCGAGGTGTTGCCGGCGCAACAGAGCAAACGCCTGGTGAGTGCCGACGGCACGTTCGTCAGCCGTGCGTTGTTTCCCTACGACACGGCACGCCAATCTGAATTCTATGAAATACGCCTGCGGGCCCTCGGCGAAGAAGTGTCCGAAGGCCATGGCCCCGGCATCCAGGAAAACCTGGTGGTGGCCCAAGGTGTGCTGGAAGTCAGCGTCAACGATGAGCGCTACCTGCTGTCCACCGGCGACTCGATTCTGTTCTACGCCGACCAGCCCCACCGCTACCGCAACCCGGCAGACAGTGAGGCGGTGGCGTTCTTGGTGATCACCTACCCGGAACGTCTGGACTGAATGCAAAACGCCCCGAATCATCGGGGCGTTTTTTATGCTGCGGGATCTATCAGCAAGTGCAGCACATCATCGGCATGCCGTTGCAGCTCATCATCATCGGCATCGCGCAGTCGTTCATCAGCTTGTTCATCAGCATGCAGCAGTTTTCCATCATGGCCATGCTCATGCCAGGCATCGGCATCATTTTGCACTGCAGGCTGTCGCCCATCAGGATGCATTCCATCATGCACTTCATCATCGGCATCGACATGCCCATGGCCATCATCGGCATGTTCATGTCAGTCATCATTTTCATGGCGTCGGCCGACATGCACATCATGGTCATGTTGGCGCACTGCATCATCATCGGCATACCGCAGTTCATCATCATCGCCATCATTTCGGCGTTGGTCTTGAACTGAGCCATGTCCATCCCGGCCGCAGGCTTCATGGTGCACATCATGGCGCCGCCGGCCATTTCACATTGCAGGGTGGCCATCATCATCGGCATGCCCATCATCGGCATCATTGGCATGGAGGTGTTCATCGGCATCTGCATTGCATTCATCATGTTCGAAACTCCGTAATCGACAGCAAATGGCTAAGGTCTGGCGCCGATTCTAGAGACGCCGGGCAGCGGCGCAAGACGGCGGCAGAGCAGCAAAAATGGCTGTTCGGGGGCAAGCTTAGTTAATCAGAACAGCTGCGCAGGCTGTGATGACGGACGGAGCGTTGCTACGACGTCTAAACACTCTTGTTTATGCCGATAAACGTCGCTGTGGATATGCGATTCAGGTCTTGAGACCAACCGTAAGGAAATAAACGATCTAAACAGTGTTTAAAAAACCACGCCCTTCGTCGTATCGGCCCCACGTTCCAACGCGCACATTAAATCATCCGCCTCCGTTCCCGCTGGGAACCTGAACCCAAGCATCTCATCGCACGCCAGAATATCGGCGAGCGTTTCAAGCAGCTGCGCCTCGGTGGGCGCGTCGCGTAGCAGTTTGTGTGCGGGCAATAGCACCTCGGCGGGGACGCCTTGAGCACTCGCCACGTCGATCACGGCAAACAGGATAAATCGCAGGCGAATTTCGCGTTCAGTAGGCCAAACCGTTTTTTGCTTACCCAAGTCAGGCACTCATCATTAGGAAAAGTCCGAGGCTATGGCCGACCGGGAGGTGTTTCAAGCAGAGGAAGGCAAGATAGGCCACTTCCTACATAAGAGAGAGAAACGCCGTACTGGCTTAAACACAATGTGTTTTGCCCATTCAGATCAGTCGGGGCATGGCGCGCGCTCGAAGGGTTACACTTGCGGCTTTTTGACCACCAGGATGTACCGCATGACGACGACAAAGCAGCGAATTTCCCTGGCCTTCAGCCTTCTATGGCGCACGCTTGTTGTGTATTCGCTGTTTGCCGTGCTGCTCGGCCTGGCGCTGCGTCTATTCGTGTTTCCCAGCGAAGGTTTCCTGCGGGTCCAACCGACAGTCGTGTACGGCTTATTCGCGCTGCTGCTCGTGGCCCTGGAAGTGGGATGCCGCGTCAATCTGCTGCGCGGCGTGTTCGGCGGGCAGTTGCAACGCTCACCGGCGCAATGGCGAACCTTCACCCTGCACCTTTCACTGCTGTTTATCGGCCTGGCCATCGTCAACGCGCTGATTGCCTTTTTTGCGCCATTTGATGTGCAGCTGTACTACAAAGCCTACGGTGCCTCGCCGCTGTTTATCGGCGGCGTGCTGGCTGTCGGCTGGCGCCAACCGGCATAAACGCTTACTGCACCGGCAGGAAATTCATCAGCAGCAAGCTCTGCGCGTAATTCAGTGCGACACGCCGGTAACGCTCATCAAGCATCTGCGCGAGCAGGTCCAGGCGCGCGACCACTTTGCCGAACTCAACGGCAAAACTTAAGTTGCTGCCCTCCTCCGAGATCTCATTGGAAAACAGCAGCAATACGCCATTAGCGTCCTGGCGTTGGCTGAGCAGCCAGGTGGCTTTCTCGATATTGCGCGCGGCGTTGCTGACAAACTGCGGGTTGATCGAGTCGGTGATATAAAACTGGGTGCGGCCACCGTGGGCCGTCACGAGCATGCTGCCGATGGCATAGATAAACGCGCCGACCCGGTCGCCGCGAAACTCCGGGCTCAACGAATAGCTCAATGCCGCCAGGTCACGCCGGTCCCCCAGCGCAGGCAAGGGTTGACGGTTTTCGATGGCCTGGCGAATCTCCCGCGCAGCACTCACCGCATCCGTGTAACCCGATTGCCGCCACTGGCTGGGGTTGCGCAAGTAGAGCTTGTTCATCAGCAGGTACAGGCTTTGCAGGTTGGCGCGCATGCTTAAGGTCGCCATGCGATCGACGCTGGTTTGAAAAAATTCGTCGGGTTTGCCCTCGCTGAACTGCTTGGCGATATCGCGGCCTGCCTGCTGGCTGCAGCCGCTCGCACAGAGCACAAACACCGCCGCCATCAGCAGCGGCCATCGGGTGATAAAAGCAATTAACGTTCGATCCATCGGCACCGGGTCTGGCTGCTGTCCACGCGCAGAATGGGCGTGGTCGTGACAGGGATAGATCAGAAGAATGAAAAAAAGTGCAGCGCGCGGGCGTAGATCAGTAAAGGACTACAAGTCCGTAGGCCAGAAGCTGTGGTGCAATCCTGTTGAATACTTGCCTAATCCTCCGGACTTTCCGGCGATTGGATAGATAGGCCTTGCCGCGTGGTCTAGAGTTCAACGATGGGCGACCAATCGCCTGGCACTTATAAGAAAAGCCACACCAACCGTTGATCAGCAGGTGAACCATGCAATTACGTATCAACCAAAAGGCCTACGAGGTCGATGCCGACGCGGACACACCGTTACTCTGGGTAATCCGCGATGATCTGGGGCTGACCGGCACTAAATACGGGTGCGGCCTGGCCCAATGCGGCGCCTGCTCGGTGCTGGTGGACGGCAACGTGGTGCGCTCCTGCGTGACGCCGGTGGCAGGCGTGGTCGGCCGCGAGATCACTACCATCGAGGCGATTGAAGCCGATGACGTGGGCAAGCGCGTGGTCGCGGCCTGGGTCGAGCATCAAGTGGCGCAGTGCGGTTACTGCCAGTCCGGCCAGGTGATGGCCGCCACCGCGCTGCTCAAGCACACCCCGGCGCCCAGCGATGCGCAGATTGAAGCGGCGATGATCAACCTGTGCCGCTGCGGCACCTACAACGCGATCCGCACCGCCGTGCATGATTTGGCCAAGGAGCGCGTCTGATGAGCACGCCCAAGGCATTCTTCGACGCGCCCCTGAGCGAACCGGTCAACCTGTCGCGCCGACACTTCCTGGCCAGTACCGCCGTGGGCGCGCTGGTGATCGGCTTTGGCCTGCCACTGGGCTCGGCCAGGGTTTACGCCGCCACGGCCAACCCGGCAGAACGCGGCACCCAGGTGCCGGCATTTCTGGAGATCCGCCCCGACGGCAGCGTGCGCCTGCTCAGCCCCTTCATGGAAGGCGGGCAAGGCACCCACACCGCGATGGCGCAGATTGTCGGTGAAGAACTGGACGCCGACCCCGCCACCTTCATCGTCGAGGCCGCGCCGCCCGGCGAGGCGTATGTGGTGATGGAAAACGGTATGCGCATCACCGGCGGCAGCATGTCGGTGCGCATGAGCTACCCGACCATGCGCCGCCTCGGCGCCCTGGCCCGCGCGATGCTGCTGCAAGCCGGCGCCGAGCAGCTCGGTGTACCGGTGGCGCAGTTGACCACCCAACCCGGCCGCGTGGTGCATGCCGCGTCCGGTCGCTCGCTGGGCTACGGTGAACTGGCCGGGCGCGCCTTGGACATGCCAGTGCCCGATCCGGCCACTATCACGCTGCGCGACCCGAGCCAGTTCCGCTGGATCGGCAAGCCGGTGAAACGCCTGGATGCCTACGACAAATCCACCGGCAAGGCGCAATACAGCATCGACATCAAAGTCGACGGCATGCTCCACGCCGCCGTCCAGCATGCGCCACGCCTGGGCATGACCGTGGGCAGCCTGCGTAACCAGGCGCAGGTCGAAGCCATGAAAGGCGTGCACTCGGTGCATCAACTGCCCGGCGCCGTGGCCGTGGTGGCCGAACGCTGGTGGCACGCCAAGCGCGCGGTGGAAGCCCTACAAGTGGAATGGCTGGAAGCCGCTGCGGACTCGACCCTACGCGCGATGCCGGCGGATTTTTCCAGCGACAAATACCGCGACTTCCTCGCCGCCCAGCAAGGCCCGGCCCGCGACGATGAAAACGAAGGCGATGTAGCCGGTGCGCTGGCAAACGCCAAAACCAAGGTCGAAGCAACCTACCATAACCAGTACGTCAACCACGCCCAGTTGGAGCCGCCGTCGGCATTGGCACGCTTCAACCCCGACGACACGCTGGAAGTCTGGCTGCCCAACCAAGCGCCGGATATGTTCCGCGCCGACATGGCCAAGCGCACCGGCCTCGACCCGGCGAAGATCACCCTGCATTCACCTCTGCTGGGCGGCTTTTTCGGCCGACACTTTTTGTATGACTCGGCCAACCCTTACCCGCAGGCCATCGCGCTGGCCAAGGCCGTCGGCCGCCCGGTCAAGCTGATCTGGAGCCGTGAGGAAGAGTTCCTGCGCGACGTGCTCCGCCCGGTCGCCGTGGTCAAGTTCCGCGCGGCGCTGGACGCCCAAGGGTTCCCGCTGGCGATTGAAGCCGTGAGCGCCACCGAAGGCCCCAGCGAAGCCATTGCCGGCAAACAGGGCGACAAAATCGACCCCACGGCCCTCGAAGGGCTGTCGGGCAAAAGCTACGCGATCCCCAACAAGCGTATCGCGCAGATCTACGTCAAAGGCCCGACCATGCTCGGCTACTGGCGCTCGGTGGGCAATTCGCTGAATGACTTCTTCTACGAAGCGTTCCTCGATGAACTGGCCGACAAAGGTGGGCACGACCCGTACGAGCTACGCCTGCACTTGCTACGCGACAACAAGCGGCTGACCACCCTGCTGCAAGCGGTGGGCGAGTTGTCCGGCGGCTGGAAGCGTGGCCCCTACACCGCAGAAGACGGCAGCCGCCGCGCGCGTGGCGTGGCCATGGCGTCACCGTTCGGCTCCCACGCTGCCGTGGTTGCCGAAGTGTCGATCGAAAACGGCCAGGTCAAGGTGCACCACATCTGGGAAGCCATCGACCCGGGCAGCATCGTCAACCCGGCGATCATCGAAGCGCAGGTTAATGGCGCGGTGGCCCTGGGCCTGTCGCAAACCTTGCTGGAGGAAGCGGTGTACGTCGACGGCAAACCACGGGCGCGCAACTACGACCTGTACCCGATCCTGCCTATGTCGCGAATGGCGCAGGTGCACGTGAAGATCGTCGAGAGTGGCGAAAAAATGGGCGGTATCGGTGAACCACCACTGCCTGCCGTGGCGCCGGCCGTGGCCAATGCGGTGGCGCACCTGACGGGCCAGCGCATCCGCAGCCTGCCTTTGAGCCGATACACTTTCGCCTGACCGACAAGGAACGCGCATGAACAACCGCCGATTCGCAAGAACCGCAGGCTGGCTGGTGCTGGCCGGCGCGGTCGCAGCAGGCGTACTGGCCTGGTACGTCACCCGCCAGCCCGCTTCGCCTTTAGAACAAGCCCCCGCCGCCAGTTTTGACCCTGCCTTGGTCAGTCGTGGCGAGTACGTCGCCCGAGTCAGCGACTGCGTGGCCTGCCACAGTTTGCCGGGCAAGACGCCGTTCGCTGGCGGCCTGGAAATGGCCACGCCGTTGGGCGCGATTCACGCCACCAACATCACGCCCGACCGCAACACCGGCATCGGCGCCTACACCGCGGCCGACTTCGACCGTGCGGTGCGCCACGGCGTCGCGCCGGGCGGGCGCAGGCTTTACCCGGCCATGCCCTACCCGTCTTACGCCAAGCTCAGCGATGACGACATGCGTGCGCTGTACGCGTTTTTCATGCAGGGCGTGGAGCCGGCCAATCAGCCCAACATCGAAAGCAGCATTCCCTGGCCGCTGAACATGCGCTGGCCCATCGCCCTGTGGAACGGCGTGTTCGCACCCAACGCCACCTACGCGGCCAACCCCGCCCAGGACGCGCTGTGGAACCGTGGCGCCTATATCGTCCAAGGCCCCGGCCACTGCGGCAGTTGCCACACGCCGCGCGGCCTGGCCTTCAACGAGAAGGCACTGGACGAGTCCGGCGCGCCCTACCTGGCTGGCGCTCTGCTCGATGGCTGGTATGCACCGAGCTTGCGCCAGGACCACAACACCGGGTTGGGGCGCTGGAGCGAGGACGAGATCGTGCGGTTCCTCAAGACCGGGCGCAACCAGCATGCGGTGGTGTATGGCTCGATGACCGAGGCGTTCAATAACTCCACGCAGTTCATGAGCGATGAGGATTTGAACGCCATCGCCCGCTACCTCAAGTCCCTGCCCGGCGACCCGCAGCGCGACGGTTCGCCGTGGCAGTATCAGGCGGCCACCGCGCGCGCGGACGCCCCTGGTGCCCACACCTACGCAACCCGCTGCGCGTCCTGCCATGGCCTGGACGGCAAGGGCCAGCCGGAGTGGATGCCACCGCTGGCGGGCGCCACCTCAGCACTGGCCAAGGAAAGCGCCTCGGCGATCAACATCACGCTTAATGGTTCACAACGTATCGTGACCGCCGGTGTGCCGGACGCCTACCGTATGCCGGCGTTTCGGGAGCAATTGTCGGATGCGGAAATCGCGCAGGTGCTGACTTACGTGCGTGGTACGTGGGGCAACAACGGCGGTGCGGTCGATGCAGCGGCGGTGAACACGCTGCGCGGGCACACCGACCCGGCGAGCAGCAGCCCGATTATTCTGCATATGCGTTAAGGCCTGGATCGCAGATCGTTCCCACGCTCCGCGTGGGAATGGCGCCCGTGACGCTCTGCGTCACCCATACGCCGAATTCAAAACGTGCGTGGGCTGGCGGGACGCGGAGCGTCCCAGGAGGCATTCCCACGCAGAGCGTAGGAACGATCTGATTAGTGGTATTGGGTCATGGTTTGTAAAGGGCCAGCAGGGCGTGTCGCTTTAAATTGCAGGACGTTTCCTAGACAATCTCTGCCGCCTTGTGCCTGTTGGAATCGATGGCTAGTCTGCGATCCGTCACTGCTCATCAGTGATCGGGTTTAGTCGCTCGGTTTCAGAACAGGCGCATGGTCCCCCAGAAGTTATGGTGGCTGTGCGCAGGGCGTCTTCGGGCGCGCCGGGTTCCTGTTCTGACCGGTCGACTAACCTGCGTACAGCCGCCACCCTCGTTTAGTCGCGAAGAGTTTCGGCTCCTTGATCAGACAGGTACTAAACAATGAAAAAAATCGTCCCCGATCCACCCCGCAATGCCACCAAAGACCGCGCCGCTTTCAACCGCGCCATCGACCATTACCTGCCGACCCAAGGTGTTCAAATCGAAGACCTGAGCTTCGAAGACGCCCTGCTCTACACTTCCAGCTTGCTCGACAGCGCTTCGGCCACGACACTCAACTGCAGTGAGCAACTGCCTAACCCCGAGCGGGCGAAGATTCTGGCGGTGTGGCATTTGCTGGAAATGGCCAAGACCACCGTGGACCGCTCTATTGAGTGCCTGAACCCCGCAAAAACGCCTGCCTGAACACGGCAAAAACTGTGGGGGCTGGCTTGCCTGCTCCCACATGAGTCCACGTTAAACTTTACTTGGGTATTGCCCTCTCACGCACAGGCTAGGATTTGAACCGATCAGGTAAGTAATCCTGCCTCACCATCTCTTTCAATACCTCAGTGACACCTGCAAGAAAGTAAGAAAGCTCCTCCTTCGACTCGCAAACTGTCATATCGGCAATCTCAGAATCGCTATAGTTCTCCATAACAATTTTTAGGCAATCAGCAAACACCATCAGTTCACCTTCTGACACTTTCAAGTCAAACAGCGTGACAGTGGCAATACACTCTTTACTCAAAATATCCATAAACACCACTTAGATTCATAGCAGAAAAGGAACAAATTTATCGGGTCGAACATAATCAAAAAATCAAATAAATCCGTCCCTTTTTCTTTTCCTTTTCTCTTCTACTTTTCCACTATAAGAAACCCAGCTGCTGGCTGGGTTTCTTACAGAATGATTACTTACTTCCTTGCGCTATCATCAGTGCTCTACCAATCATATCGGAGGTAATGTAAGGCACGAACCCGAGCCTATCGCCCTTCTCAAAACTCTTCTTGTATTCGTCCAAACGTCCACTATCACCGGCTATTGCCAGAGCTGCCAGATGCTGGAGGGGCATTGCACCCTTAACATTGCTTGGCAGCTCTCTATAAATCTTCAACCCCTCGTCAACATTCTGAGAGCGAGCCCAAGATGCAGCCTTTTCAGAAAGCCTAACGACATCATCAGTAGAAAAAACAGACAACTTCTCCGGTGCTTCATTGCTAACGATAATCGGCGCATGACTGCCCCTATCACCCGATATAAAGGAAACAGCATCCGAAAATTCTGTGGACGACACGGAGGACATAAGCAAAACCCGAAAATGGTCCGAGCGCTTACCCACCGATGGAATAATCTGAAGTTGAACCCCTCCGATATCGGTGACGCAAAAATAATCACCAACCTCATCCTTGCCACAGGTCCAGCCCTGCTCCTTCAAAATTGCAACAACATCTTTTTCTTTCATCACTTGGCCCCGGGGAAATTCATAACCTCAATAGGAATACCGTTAGAGTGGAAATAGGAGTCAGACTACCATTCACATGTTTCAAAGAGCAATTTTGATTACCTTTACAAAACCGTAGTCTGCCCCCTATTTCGTGCCTGAACACCGGAGCGAATAGCCCTCCCACCCAGCCGCTAGGCTTTAAACCGATCAGGCAAATATTCCTGCCTCTCCATCTCTCTCACGACATCCGTCACCCCGGACAGAAAGTAAGACAGCTCTTGCTTAGATTCACACACAGTCATCTCGGCAATCTGAGAATCGGTGTAGTGCTCCATCACAATTCTCATGCAGTCGGCAAACACCATCAGTTCGCTCTCCGACACCCTCACATCAAACAGCGTGACGCTGGCAATGCTCTCTTTACTCAAAATATCCATAAACACCACTTAGATGCATAGCAGAAAGGGAACACATTTATTTGGCCGAACACAATCAAAAAACCAAATGAATTTGTCCCTTTTTCCCCGCCTGAATAACCGAGCAAAGCCAAACAGATAGCCTCGCCCTTTCTAGTCCGCTTTCACAGATACTTTTTGATATAAGACTTTTTATCAATCAAACATTGAGCTTGGTTTTAACTTGTCCACCACGCGTATAAGTCATCACAAACGAATTCCAATTTTCACCACGTCTGATGGCGCACGCCCTCAATTCCTTCACCAAACGATAGAGGATTGCGCCATTGTAATCCGTTTCTGCATCCGTCACCTGACCCCCTTCCTTCTCGACAGTAAGAACAGTTTCCATATACCCCACGCTTACTACTACCTCATAACAAAACGAGTCGTAGCCATCCACGATGCCAGCATCTAGCAACTCAAAAATCTGCTTCGCTAACTGTAGGTCTTGAGTAATCACTATATAACCTCTGGAATCTTATATAGATCGTTCCCACGCTCCCGCGTGGGAATGCATCCCGTGACGCTCTGCGTCACCCGTACGCAGCATTCGAGACATGCGTGGGCTGGCGGGACGCGGAGCGTCCCAGGCGGCATTCCCACGCAGAGCGTGGGAACGATCTGCGATCTCTAACATGATGGTGAGGGAAAGTCGGGGCAGACCCTGAGGGATCCCCACAAATCTACTCCAAACTCTGCGCCTGATGATGCATCTCATCGCGCAGAGCATGCTCCAATATTTCCAAATGCTCTCGGTCACCGAAACCTGTGCAACTGCGCCAATATTCCGGCCTAAACGCCACAATGAAAGTACTCGCCTCTCTTTGAGGCTATTGCTTTGATAGCGCCGTTCCAATTGGTTCTCCCGTGCCTGCAACCCTGTTAAGAAGATGAGGTAGTTGGCCAAGGCGGCAATCAACAGCAGCACTTCAATGCGCTTTGGACATTGGCTTCGATGCAGATTCAGGCCCCATCCCAAGTGCTCGCTTTTCACATCTCGGAAGCCTTCTTCGATCTGCATACGCCGCTTATAAATCGCCACGATTTTTGCTGGGTTCCACTCGCTTTGCGGCAAGTTGCTCGCAAGCAACCACGGCTCGCGCTCACGTATGGCGGACTGCCGACTTAGCTTGCTTCTGGCGATTGAGCCTGTAAAGCGTTGGTGTTTGCGGCCCTTAGCTGAGTGACGGACGCAGTACAAATCGACGAAGTGAGGGGCGCTACGTGTCATCTCTACACGACCTAACGACTTAGGTGATGAGGTGGCCAGAGCGTACAAATTCTTTACCCGTTGCCAGTCATTTTCTTCGCGACGATAAAGCTCCCGATTTCGTATGCGAGCCACGTAATACCAGCCCTGCGCCGCTACGGCCTGCATCCAGGGGCGCCGGAAGCCTGCATCAGTGACCAGGACTGAAACGCATCCATCAGGCAGTAATTCGGCTAACATTTTGAGCCGCCGGCTTTGGTATTTTGGGCAACTCTCGCGCTCATGAACGCTTTCATAAATAGGAAACGAGCGTCCCGCAAACGGGACTGCGGCTCTCAACAAGAAGGCATCGCCAGGCGCATCAATTCGAGACCAATCGACCAAAATTAAAGGATGCTTCAAGGAGCCCAACAATGCCCGCAGCATCACCCAGTAAAACAGTGGCCGCTCTGCTCTTAGGTGTTGATTACCCAACAATCGGTCCACTCGCTTGATCGCATGTTTGGGATACGCCTGACCTGGCATGAAACGCCCCAGCGCTGTCAGCGTCAGGCGACGGCCTTGCAGTAACGAACTGACACAACTCATCAGCGTGGTTAGACGGCGAGAATGGATTGAAGGCAGTGCTTGAGCGAACGCTCTGTGTAAAAATCGGATGGCCTGCATGGGTTCGGGCTCTTGTTTTTGTGTGGTGCAAACCAAGTTGCCGACTCATGCAGGCCTCTTCAATATGAGCTTGGAGTGGATTTGTGGGGATCCCTCAGAATCTGTCCCCTTTTTACTCCCAGTTTCCTTTGTGTTCAACAATCCATATTTTCAACCACAATTCCGTGAGCCGCCTTCATATAAAAGCAATATTCTTCTCCAGCACGAATCAATACACCTCTCTCCCACCATCTCTCACCCGCACCTATAAAAAGGTCGGGCTGCAGCAGACTCTTAAACATATCATCAAGGCAAGCCAACTCATCAAAAAGCTCTCTAAACTCATCTGCGCTAGCAATTTTTGGCTCTTCTAGCAAACGCTGCAGCAAGGACCTAAACCTAATATCATTAAGGTATTCAGAATAATCCCAACGATATCCACCCTTGCACTCCTCAATAAAAAACCTCCACTTCTGAATTAAAGATATTAGACTTTCACCACCAAACCCAACGCGCGTTAAAACACTCGAACATAGTTCAAATACACTTTCATCTTTCATAGCTGATCCTTAAAGTATTTTAGCTGTGCGGCAGCATCACCGCTTGGCCTAAAGAAGGCATTTATTTTTCCTCCTCTCATAACACCAAAGTATCCAGTCGACGGTTCAAATCTAAGTATGGAGCCATCTGCTCGAGTTCCTTACAGTACTCCTCCCCGAGCAGCGGGAGACCAAAAAGATCGTGCGACACTAACGTAAGAGTCTAACGAAGTAAATTCTCGTACATCCGCACCATCTGGCTTCGCTGTTGCTTTACCCTTGCCGCCCAATATGACCCCTTGAGAATGTTTGGCATAATGCTCAAATGGTTTCGCCCATTTGAAAAGCCAAGTAATAACTGAAGTTCTTTAGATCCTTCGTTAGCAACAACATCTACATCTTTAACAGTACTTGGGCCGACTTCGCCTGCTACTTTTGCACCTATTCAACTCTTCAATGCTGGCAACGACAACACTTCATCGTACTGTGGCCAGTCTTCCCTTGCGCGCTTTAGCACACCTTGCATCAACTCGTCCAACTCAAGCACTGGCTGCTCGGGCGGCAATTGGTCAAAGGGCACGGCCAGCAGCGGATGATCAATCTTCTGCGGATTGGCTAAACCTTCCCACTGGCGCAGGCGCAGGATATAGAGAATTTCCACCGGCACGCGCTCCAAGTGCCAGTCCTGATTGAAGTCGTAAGAATTCTTCTGGCTCTCTTTGCCGGTTTGCCAAGTGTGGCGGTCACACGCGGCCAACAGACAGGGCATCAGGTCGTCGGGGCTGGGAGTGCGCCACTTGGCCAACAAGGCTTCGTAGATGGGTTCGTCATAAGCATAAGCAGGCCATTGATGCGAGACATCGCCCACCCAATCGGCAAACACACGCAGCATAAAGGCTTGGGCGCGGCGGTGTTGCTCTTCGTACTCAATCACTAATTGATGCCCACGGTTGAGAGCCGCATGGGTGAGATAGCCCTGATGGATGACGGCATCCTTCCAGCCTAGGATCGCCATGGCGGCCATCATATTGGTGGCGGTTTGGATGCTGTAGTTTTGGCGGCGTCGATCATTGCCTGCCGCTTTGGCAATAATGTCGAACTGACCCGCCCAGAAGAACAACTGCCAAATTCCTACTTGGTAATAGCGCAGCCAATGGGCCAATTCCAGAAGCCATTGCGGGTTATCTGGTGCGGTTGCCAATACCTTGTGGGCTCGTGTGACGGCCATCCATTCGGAGCTACTACGCGTAACGTTGTCACTATTCGGTACAGGCATTGATGGCTTCGCAAATGCATCGCCGCGCTCAACATATTCACGGATGCCATTCAACTCGTATTCATCTGAGGCGTGTGGCCCCTTGGCTATGCGCCCCAGCACACTTTTGTAAGAAGGCCATTTCGGGTTTACGCCCGAGCGCTCGCACTGAATTATTTCTTGGACCATGGTTCCACCTTAAACTCTGCTACACCTGTTTTACCGGGGGCGGGAACACCGACTTTGACTGTTACACCTTGAACCTTGGCTTTTCCTGAATCCAACGCCGCTTGCAAAGCATCGCGTAAAGCAGGATCAGAGTCGGCAATTGAGCTATTACCCAACCACCCTCTCAACCTCGTCGCCGGATCTCCGTGCGGCGTACCGGCCTTATTCACGCCATTACCGAAGACTTCGCATCCATCACCACCACGGTAATCGTATCGCCATTGATCGCCACCGCGCAGCCATCACAGCCGTGGTTGCTACCGTTCTGCAATGGCTTGAAATTGAGGCCGGTTTTTCCGTTGAGGGTTTGAAGGGCCAGTTGCTCGCCCAACACCCCCATCATTTACAAGCGAACCGGTTTTCCAATTGGGAAGGTGCGACAGCGGGATACTTTCAAATGTCTGCCCAAACAGGTCTTCAACCCGGCTGAACTTAGGTGGGCTGATTGCATCAGGAATAACCTGCCCTGGTCCTTTTGCACCTATTCAACTCTTCAATGCTGGCAAAGACAGCACTTCATCGTACTGTGGCCAGTCTTCCCTTGCGCGCTTGAGCACACCTTGCATCAATTCGTCCAACTCAGGCACTGGCTGCTCGGGCGGCAATTGGTCAAAGGGCGCGGCCATCAGCGGATGATCAATCTGCTGAGGATTGGGCAAGCCTTCCCATTGGCGTAGACGCAATATGTAGAGGATTTCCACCGGCACGCGCTCCATGTGGCATTCCTGATCGAAATCGTACGAATTCTTTTGGCTGTCTTTGCCGGTTTGCCAGGTGTGGCGGTCACATGCGGCCAGCAGGCAGGGCAACAAGTCGTCGGGGTTGGCGGTGCGCCAGTTGGCCAGTAGAGCTTCGTAGATAGGCTCATCATATGCATAGGCCGGCCAAAGATGCGATAAATCGCCCACCCAATCGGCAAACACGCGAAGCATAAAGGCTTGGGCGCGGCGGTGCTGCTCTTCATACTCGATCACCAACTGATGTTCGCGATTAAGCGCCGCATGAGTGAGATAGCCCTGATGGATGACGGCATCCTTCCAACCCAGGATCGCCATCGCGGCCATCATGTTGGCACCGGTTTGGAAGCTGTAGTTTTGTTGGCGAATATGGTTGCCGGGGCGTTGATCGTACTGGTGCGCCCAAAAGTACAATTGCCAAACACCTACCTGGTAGTAACGCATCCAGTGAGCCAATTCTTGCAACCATTGCGGGTTGTCTGGGGCAGTGGCAAGTACTTTATAAAGTCTTACCCGCGCCATTTCTTCTGGGATGCTATCTGTCGCATTATTTTTATTTGGAACCATCATTGGATCAGTGGGCCTTGCATCCTCCCTGGTGACGTATTTGCGTATCGCGTTGACATAAAACGCGTCCTCAACATACGGCCCTCTGGCGATGCGAGCGAGTACTGATTTGTAAGAAGGCCACCTTGGGTTCACACCCACGCGTTCAAATTTATTTATTTCTTGGGCCATGGTTCCACCTTAATTTCTGCTTGACCTGTTTTACCGGGTGCTGGCAAACCAATTTTAACGGTAACGCCTTGGACTTTGACTCTACTGCTTTGCAACGCGGACTCCAATGCTGTAGCCAACGCGGGAACAGATTGGCTTATCGAACGATTAGCCAACCACCCTCTCAATCTTGTCTCCGGATCCCCATTGTGCATATTTCGCAGCTACGGCTCTATGAAGCAGGCACAACACAACCGACCATCGAAGTCTTTCGAAGGACCGTTCTGGCTCTGAGTGTCAGCGCCGATATGCTGCTATTTGATGAGGGAGAACGTGGGCCGGATGACCGCCTGAAACTTCAGTTTGAGGCCATTTCCAAGCTGGATGACAAAGAGCGCGAAGCCCTGGAGACAGTGATCAGTAGCGTATTGCACATGCACGACGCCAAGCGCTGGACACAAGCTGCGACTAAAAGAGACAGCTTGCCGGGCCAATAAAACGGGCCAACCTTGAAAAAAGGACCAGTTCTGTGGGGCTGCCGCTGTGTATAACAAATGCTATACAACTCACGTCAGTGCTTGCTGGGTGAAACACTCGTTTTGTATTACAAATGTATAACAGCACCCAGAAGACAGAAACCGGATAACTAATTGATACATATAAAAAATACCCACCTCGCAAGAGGTGCGTGTTGTGTATTGAGATTTTGCTCCTGTTAAGGAGCGAAAATCATGCTCAAAAAGGGCGTATTGACCAGCTAGACCGAAGGTCGTCAGGCTGGGGTGCACAAAGACTACAGAACGGGTGCGACTTGAGTGCAGAAAGAGTGCAATCAGGGTGCATGTAGGGTGCAACAGCAACTGAAAATACCGGCACAAGAGTGCGCCGGATATCAGCCAAAGCAAAACGCCTGCTGATTAAGACTTTGGCAAAACCGAAAGTGCTGCTTTAAAAATATTAGTTCCATCATCAACGGCTGATGATGCCTCATATATTGCTGCGGTCGCTGCCATAAGCGAATCCTCTCCACCAGCTAAGGACAGCGCCGATACAGCGCGAGCTTGGCTAAACAGCTGAAGGCCTTCTACATTTAAGCTTTGCCCTTCGTCCAGGCTGTCTTGCAAGTCAAAATACTTCTCATCTAACCGTGCAGCTAAAGCATCTAGCCCAGAAACCTGATCAGTCGTGAGTTTATTACCAGATTGTAGATACCTAAGAGACTCGGCAACAATAGACACTTCTACTAGGCAGGCCTGTAAAGCAAGTTCGCAAGCCACTTTTACAGCATGTCTTCGTTGTTCCTCACTGACTACCTTAAGTTTTTCTACAAGGCTTTCCTCAACCATTTCTAAACGCATAATTATTATTTAGCCTCTGGCAGTGGTTTTAATGGCGCGGACACATCCTGTGCGCTCTTTAAACTACGACTGCCAGAATGTCAGACAGACACCATATTCATCGAGAAGATCGTCAGCAATTTCAAACTGAAATACCTTCTCTGGAAAGGCATCGGATAACGCGCGCCTCCAATATCTAGTGATCTGTTCAGCAAATAAATGACAAAGACGATAATCTTCTTCCGACAGGCCCACTTTAAATACGGGTCGACCCTGTGCATCCTCCCACTTTGAAAAGAACTGATTTATTGAAAAAATATTTCTGTATCGTTCAACGTCTCTACGCGATGTACTTTGTTCCAACACACTAGATTCGGTCTCAACCAGCCCGTTCAAATGAAATTTTTGCGGATCGTATTGCTGAGCGTTAGGCAGCCAGAAAATGTGACCATTGACCTCAATAAAATCAGGAGAGAGCAAACCCAGAACAGAAATTGCCTGTTCTAATGAAACCAAGTTCCCTACATATGAAAAAAACTCCCCGGAGCCAATATCTGAAACAAACAGACTCAACGACTCTTTAGAAATATTACCCTGATAAATTTTCATCATTTCAACCCCAAGCTATCAAGAACCGACTGAGGAACATTCCCCTCAAAAACTTTTGTATCACTTCCCTTCTTGGGGAAATATGTTCCATTCGGAGCTTGGTTCCATTCGACCACCTTAATCCGAGAGCTAGACACATCATATAATGCACGCCCCTCAGGACCGTAGACAATAACATGCCCTTTTCCAAGATTTGCATAAGAATCGGGAGTTTGCCCTTGCAACGGATACTGAACACCACCACGCGTTCCCGTGACCGTCACATTCGTTTCCCTGAGTCCCTTGGTATAACCTAAATCAATAGTATTACCGGCAGAGTCCGTAATGAACCTGGGTGTATTTGGAGCGTTAGTAGTTGCTTTTGCACCAACAAATATTTCGGACTATATCTGCTTTACCCTATTAACATACACCTAATAATCTAAGGTCATCTTTAAGCTCCACGACTTCATCAGAAGGCAGATCTTCCAAGATAGAGGAGAGTTCAAACTCCTCTAACAATTTAGAGATGGTATCCAGATGATACTTCTGGACCTTTTCCGGAGATCGCCCTGCTGAAAGAATAAGTGCTATAACTTCGAGCATTAACTTTTCAATAGGCAATTCAAATGAGTTTTCAAGCTCGCCATAGGCATAACCCACTTCACTTTCACCTTCAGCCCATGAGCTTTGGTGGCTGAGCTTGACCTTGCAATAGCTATAATAGCTACCCAGAAACCAAGCCCGGATTTCACCATAAGTCACTCTGTCTTCCATTACGGCGTCTTCCTCGGAGGGCGCAGCATAACACCCTGATTATCAAGAATATTAACGGTAATATTGGGGTACTTCGCCTTGAACTGCTCAGCCACATTCAGACAGCTGGCACAAGCCGCTTTCTCCGTAAGGATATTTACTGTTCCTCTTGCGGAGGTATTTCTCCCCAACTGGTCAGCGATATTATCTAGAATTTTGTATTCCGTATCTATTCCCCGATAAACCAAGTCTCCAGCCTTATTGGGTACAGATTAAGCGACAAAATTCCCATTTCCGGAGCGGACAAGCCCCTTACCAGCATCAGAGACTTGGCTGTGTGCGGCCATCTGCTTAGGTATTCCGGGAATATCTATTTCCGCGACAGCTACGTTACCACTTCGCCGTAAGCCAGACGGCAACCCAGCTCGAACGTCCATGACCCGTTGGGCCATCGGAGCAGTGTCAATCACGGTCGCAGTCGCTTTTGCACCTTATCGCATTCGAAATAACACCTTGAACCCTGTTAATTCAAGTCCGGCCATCGTAAAAGATGATTGCCTATTGATGCAATTAAGAAGCTTGAAAAGCTATCCCAAGTTTTAGTCATCGAACTCTGACCTTCAAAAAACTGAAATACTGGCGGATCGTCAGAAATCGGTAGGAAATAATTAATTTCATATCCTTGATGCATGCAGAATACCTTAGCATCCGTAGGCAGCAAATCGGAGAGACCTAACTCATCAAGCAACTCATCCGCCTCAACCTTTAGGCTAAGTAATCTCGGATAAAATATATCAACACCACAAAAAATCTTACCAGCCGAACGCCCCGCAATCGTCAAAAACTCACGATATGCCAAAGGAACTTTACAACCAAAATGTTGCTCGATTGATGCAATCTCCACTTCGGAGCAACCAACAAGAGTAGAATCTAAAATTACTCCCCGCAGCACTAACTCATGAAAAATATCCCGAACGTTTTTCATCTTGGCTTTCCTGTTTCTACGTTAACAATCACACCGGGAAACCTTTGTTGAAACTGACTTATAACCCCGCTGCATGAAACGCAAACTGGGAGCTCTGAGTAAATATTCACGACCCCTTGTGACGAGGGGGTTAGCTTATCTGCCAAACTCGACAATATTTTATACTCTGAGTCCATTGTCCTTGGATTGTTACCAGTTTGTACTGTGTCGAAGACCTGTTTTTCAGGGACATCGTCCGTTCCAGGGCGCTTCGCTAGCCCGCTTACCCCTACAAGCTCAGCGCTTTGTCCATCAATTGAATACTCAGCAACAGCAATATTCCTACCGCTACCAATATTTAGCTCCGAGCGAACTTGCACCGCCCGTTCAGATAATCTTGCTAATTCATTGGCGGCGGCAGCCTCTTTTGCACTAACAGTATCACCCGACGCGAATTTCGTTGTCTACCCGCGCTACGCCAGACGGGGCGCGGCCTGCGAGCCGGTCGACGCATCTGATACGCGCTCACTGAATAAAACCACCCCGACGCGGGTTTCGGCCCGCCACAGCACACCCAGGATCACCCAAACCAACCGACGACAAAAAGCCCCTCCATCGACATCAAAAAATCTCGTGCCTAAGCAAACTAAATCCCCCCTCTACTTTTAGTGCATCCATTAACTCAAGAGAACGATTTGTTGCGTTTACATAAAACAGAATCGGGTAATCCGAAAATGCTTGCTCTACAGGCTCGCCATCAAAAGGGTCAATATTTTTTTTCAGAACGAAGTGCTCCGAACTATTGTCACCATGAAGATAATAAATGCCTCCATGATAAGTACTGTCTCTTTCTTCAAGTGAAATTCCTGCAAGTTTTTCTACCTGTGCCCTTGCCAAAACAAGGTTCAAACATTTCGTTCCATACAAATCATAAGTCTTCATTTTGGTAGCACTACGCTTGGTGCTCGGCTTGTAGCTGCGGCCGAAGAGTCATAAATCATAAAGTTAACTTCACGACCTGCTTGTGAGCTTAACTCGCTAGCTAGGTCCTGCAATCCAAGAGCTTGCAAATCTCTTGCACTCAATGGGCCAGTGCGCGTTCCGCCACTTCTAACCCCGATACCTAAAGATTGAGCACGCTGTAACAACTCTGGACTTGCCAGTGCCACATCGAAATCGCTAACCCTTCCTGCATCAAATGCTTGTCCTGTTTTAAAACTTTGCCCTGTTACGGCGCTTCCTTGAAGAATGGGCTCTACATCTCCATAACCCGCGCGGGATAAGCCATCCCGCATATCCGTACCAAAACGTGCAAAGTCATCTGCGCTTGAAAAACCACTAGGAATTACTGCCTCTTTTGCACCAACTATCCTTTAGGAGATATCTGCCTCACCCAATCCTCTCTAAGCCCAACCAAAATATTCATAACATTAGAGTAAGTCAAGAATGGTAAAAATAACGCAAAATTGGACAAGCCACATTTCACATCTAAGGGAACGTAAAAATCAACATCCCCCGAGCGACTCGAATTCGAAAAAAGTTCTACATTCAGGTGACTTTCAATACTAGAAATATCAGCAAACAACACCTTATTCGCAACTTCATTATTTCCAAAGAAAAAACCATCAACATATACATCTAACCTTCCACCCTCTATCCCAGTAGAAAATAAAATGTCACCATCTTCAGCTTCCTCATGAAAGAACCCACGACCTAAGGCTTCAACATCTTTCATCCTTTTTTCAAGTGTTCGACGAACCTTCATTGTCCAACGCCTTTTAAAAAATCCCTCAAGCCTTCCTTAGTCGCGGGAAAGCTAAAGGAAAAATTCTGATTTACATTATCAAAACTACCTGTCCCAAGCTTAGAGCCTTCTGGGGATGCATAGCGACCTGTCAGAGTAATTTTTCCTGCACCTTGGGACTGAGCATAAGCAAGCATTTTCTTCAATGGTCCTGCTAATTCAGCGGCCCCATCAGCACCAACGCCAATGAATCCTTTCGAAGTACCTATCGCAAACTCATCAAATGTTATTTCACTTCCGCTCATGGTGACTCTTGGAGAGTAGATGGTTCCCACACCATTAGCTGCATCAAAAGACACTTTACCTAATTCCTTAGGTATTTCTTTTGCACCTGGCAGCAGCAGAGGTTGAGAAATCGCCTTGCTATAGGAGCCTACTTCACTAACCCCATTCGGGTAAACAACCTTCATCGCGTCATCAGAAACCGTAACAACGCTGCCCTTCGGCAAGATCTTGCCACCTGCGAGTGTCACCGCTTCGCTCAGTTGCACCGTTGTATTGGCCTGGATGACCTTGCTCTCAACAAAAGTGGCACTACCACGCAGTACTGCCTCACTCGCTTGCTCGACGAATTCAGCTTCAACCGTAGTCGCGACCTTGCGCCCGACCGCAGCGGCTCGCCCAATTGGCAAGACGTCGAGCAAGGTAAAATCCTTTAAGCCACTGATCTCAGCCTTGTACTTAACGCCTTCGATGATGGTGTCAGAAACATCGCTAGATCCGTCGAACAGGCTGATCTCGGGATGTCGGTTTAGCGCTGTTTTAACGCCAAACCGATTGGCATCCGCCTGGAGCGTGCCGCCTGTTGGTCCATAAGAGCCGGCCCCGTTGCCTCCAAATAGGCCGCTGTCTGCTTTTTGCTCGGCGGTAGCCTGGAAAGCCAGCACCGCTTCGCCATGTGCGGTAACAACCGAGCCGTCTCTCCAACGAAGCGGCGTGCCCTGAGCACTCATCTGGTTCACAACCGCTTGGGCAACTTCCATAGCCCTGTAAAAAAGCTCAACCTGCGGATTTCCTCGCTGAGTGGGTGAGTCCAACTGAGCACGCAAAGCTTCGTATTTTCGGGCGGTGCTGTTGTCCAACTGGCTGTCACTAGCCAATGTCAACAATTCCTCCCAACTGAACCCTGACTGATTTTGCTGCACATGATCGCGGGTTAGTTGAGCCGCTTTTTCTTTAAGCAGACGCTTTTCTTCGGGATGCAACTGACGGTTATAGGCCGTCGCATCTTTGGCGATGTCGATCCCGGTTTGCAGATCACCACCCACCATCGCTGCCGCTGTAAGGCCCACTAACTGAGACGCCGCCAATTCAAGCTGCTTATCGCCCTTCACCAACGCGCTTAAACGGTTACTTAACGCCTCGTTTGCTCCCGCGGCCATCGCTCCGGTGACAAAGCCTTCGCCTGCCGCCTCACTGAGCAAACCACCGACCAGCGCATGGAGAGCTGTCTTCTCGATGCTAGCGTTGTCCCACTTCTTATGGTCAGCAAAATCACCAACCGCATTAAAGGCCACACCTCGCAGCACACCCTGTGCCTGCGACACCAACGATTGCTTGAGGTTGTCGCCAAGACTGCCCCCCTGCAACGCCGTCCCGAAACCTGCCTGTACAGCCCCCTGCGCTCCTGAATAAGCCGCAAACTTGCCGATATCCGATGCAGAACTAAGATTGAAGCCTTTGGTGACCTTATTGACGTTATCACCCGTAACTCCAAACGCTGGGTCCAATACCCCCGCAGTGAAACCTGCGGTCAACGCCCCAGTGACATAATTACGAATGCTTTTGCTTGAAGTAATATCCTTGAACGTTGCGCCGATGTTGCCACCGTTGTTGATAAAGCTAACCGCGCTGTTGCTAGCAACTGACGACAGTGCAGCGGTGGCCATGACATTGCCCCATCCTGCGGCCGCTGTACCGGCTGCCGTACCTGCTGACACCATCGCCGAACTGCCAGCGGCGGCCATCGCAGTGCCAGAACCCGCAGACCCCACACCCGCAAACGCCGTACCGAGCGGACCGCTAGCTGCTCCGGCCGTCAGCACCGATACAATAATAATGATCGCCAGCATCGCCCCTTGCCCAAGGCCGGAATGGCTGTACTTGAACGAATCATGCATTTCTTGCACTTGCCGCCAGTCAACATCGCCGCGCCTCTCAGCGTCTTTCAGCCAAGCGAGTTGCGGGTCCGCCTTGACCATCACGTCGATGGTCTCGCTGACGGAGTGCTGGTCGATTTTCTTGATATCGATCTTCAGGCCATCCACTGCCTGAATGGCTACCTTCCCCTGCGCCAGCATTTGAGTCTGGCGTAGCGTCTCGTCGGTATTACCCTTCCCCTTGGCACTGTTCCACGCCAGGTCACTCTTGCTCTTCTCGTGACTCTCCTGATGCAGGTCCTTGACCGCCTCAAACGTCACCGACCCACCACTGACAATCGCTATATCGCCGCCACTTTCAAGCTTGGCGCCCTGGTACAGCTGGTCCCCACCGCTTTGCAGGGTCTGATTGCCGCCACTGGTGATCTGGCTGCCGATGTTCGTGACCTGAGTGACTTCATCACGCTGGGTTTCCTTGCTGCCCCAACTGCCCTTCTTCTTCATGTCATACAGCGAGTAATCACTGTCTTGCGCCGACAGCAACGCCAAGTTGCCACCCGCCACTAGATACGCCTCATCCCCAGCACTGACACGGCTGGCAATCAGCGCTAAGTCCTTCCCAGCGCTGAGCACCACATCCCCCCCAGCCTTAACCGAAGTCGCCACCTGGCTCACATGGTCTTCCTGCGCCTTAACCTTCTTCAGGTTCAACGCCGCATGCTGCTCATCCGCCGCCGAAGCCAAGATCAGGTCCCCACTCGCCGCCATCGCCACATCCCGCTTGGCTTCAATCTGGCTGGCAATCGCAGTCAAATCCCTACCGGCCTTTGCCGACAGGTCGCGACCCGCCGTCACCGACGAGCCGTTCTGCGTGACGGAGCTGCTATTGGAGCGCGTTTGGGTGTTGGCGTTGTTGTTGACCTGCTCCACCGACCCAAAGCTCAGGTCGCGCCCGGCCTGAATCGTGGTGTCGCGCCCGCTGTCGAGCACGCTGCCCTGGTTGGAGACGTCGCGCCCGGCCTGGATGCTCAGGTCGTTGGCCGCTTCGATACGGGCTGCGCTGCTGAGGAACTCGCGGTGTTCGCTGGAGACGCCGTCGCTGCTGTCGTGACGGGTGACGGTGCGTTCGTTGATGACGTCGCCGTTCACGGCGGTCAGGGTGACGTCGCGGCCCGCAATGATGCCGCCGGCCTTGTTGACGATGTTGTTGCCGGCCAGCAGGTCCAGGCGGTTGCCCGCTTCAATCAAGCCGCTGTTCACCAGGTCATTGCCGGCCTTGGCCGACAGGTTGTTGCTGGCGCGCAGGGTGCCGACGTTGTTGAGGTCTTGCCCGGCGATCAGGCTGACGTCGTTGCCGGCAATCAGCGCACCGGTCGGCGCCAGGCGGTTGTTGGCGTTGGCCAGGTACAGCACCGGCACCAGCACTTCTTCGCCGTTGACCACGCTCTTTTCCAGCCAGACGATGTCGTGGGTCAACGCTGCCGCTTGCTCGGAAGTCAGGTTTACCCCCACGGCCAGATTCAGCGTTTGCTTGCTGGCGATGGCGTTGTCCATCAGGTGTTTGAAGAGTTTTTCGTCGGTGGTTTGCCCATCGATAAAACGTTGGCCGGTGCGAGCCACGACGGCTTGTTGGACCAGGCGCTGTTCGTAAAAACCATCGCCCAGGCGCTTGGCGCTCTCGTCCGGGTTGTAGCCCAGGCCAGAGAGCAGGTAGTCCGAGCTCATGAATTGCTTCATGTCGGTGAGCACGGGGTTGGTTTCGATCAGGTATTTGTGCGCTTGCGACACGCCGCTTCTATCGGGCAGGCCTTGCACGCGGCTGATGGCTTGGGCGCCTACCGCGCTCGGTGGTGCACTGGCTTGAATCGCAACGGTGGCCGGGGCGTCATGCGGTGCTGGGCCTGGGAGCGAAGCCGGGCCCTCAGGTGCGGTGACCACAACCCGGGCATCTCGCTCAACCAGGGTCGGGGAAAGGTCGGCGCCGGGTTGGGCGCTGCCACTTGGGTTCAACGCCGCGATACCGTCGACATGCGCGATACCGCCAGCTGTCGTGCGGCCGGGCTGTTGCACGACAGCATCGGCACTGCCGACGCCGGCAGCGTTGACCGCGCTTGCACTGGCATCAATGCTGCCTGCGGTACGGGCCGCGACGCTCAGTGCGTGGGTGCTTTCGGACACCTGGGCGACGTCGCCCAGTTGAAGCGTGCGTGCCGAGTTCGCTGGAAGGGTGTGTTGACGTTGCGCCAGGTCGACGCTCGCGCCGCCGAGTGTCCAGCTCTGCGCGCCGGTATTGCCTTGGGCCGCTTGCCCTTGGGTGGCGCCCTGCCCGCTCAGGCGGAACAAGCCGTTCTGACCGGTAGGCAAGGTGAAGCCTGGCAGGCTTACTGGGTTGACTTGCCGTTGCGCCAGGTCCGGTCGCAGTTGCGCGTTGATGGAAATGGCGGTGGAGTGGCCGCTGCCCGCGCCGGTCTCTGCCTTGGTACGGTGCGCATCACTTTGATCGGAAGGCGGCGACGTAGCTTTTTTTAATACGGATATTGCCCAGAAGAACTAAAAGTCCATAATGGACAAATTAGTTTATTTGCAGAGATCGCCATGTCCAGCACGCCCCACGTGATCAACCAAGCCCAGGCTCGCGAATTACTCGCCCAGATCGATGTGCCTCACATCCTGCGCAAGCTGTTTCGCGACCTGGCCGCAGGGCTTGCAGTGCAACCGGCGCAACAGTGGGTGGCGTTCCCGCAGGGCGCCGGCGACTTTATCAACTACCTGGGCGTGCTGGCCGAAGACGGGGTTTACGGGGTCAAGACCTCGCCGTACATCGTGCGCGAGCAAGGCCCGCTGGTGACGGCATGGACGCTGTTGATGTCGATGCGCACCGGCCAGCCCTTGTTGCTCTGCGATGCGGCTGAGTTGACCACCGCGCGCACCGCCGCCACCACAGCATTGGCGGTGGACGCCCTGGCACCGGTGGCAGCACGGCGCCTGGCGATTATCGGCAGCGGCAAGGTTGCCCAGGCGCATCTGCGTTATGTGCAGAACCTGCGCGACTGGCAGCACATCAGCCTGTATTCGCCCAGCCTGAGCCGAGCAAATGCCGAGACCCTCGCCCACCTCAAAGGCCTGGACCCACGCCTGACCCTCGCCCAGACCTGTGATGCCGCCCTGGACGACGCTGACGTCATCCTGCTCTGCACCTCCTCGGCAGGCCCGGTGATCGACCCGACACGCTTGCGCAAACCCGCACTGATCACCTCCATCAGCACCAATGCCCCGCGCGCCCATGAAGTGCCGCCTGCGAGCCTCGAGCACATGCACGTGTTCTGCGACTATCGCCAGACCACCCCGGGCGCGGCCGGTGAGATGCTGATCGCCAGTGAACGCCACGGCTGGGACAAGCGCGCCATCGTCGGCGACCTGCCCGAATTACTCAGCGACATGGCGCAGCGCCCGGACTACGACCGCCATGTGTTTTTCCGCTCGATCGGCCTGGGCCTGGAAGACATTGCGCTGGCCAATGCCCTGTACCAAATCCAGCGCTAAGCGCTTTAAGGAGACGTTTATGAGCCATGCAGATTTCATCATCATCGGCGGCGGCATTGCTGGCGCGTCCACAGGTTTCTGGCTCTCGCAGCATGGCAAAGTGCTGGTGCTGGAGCGCGAAAACCACCCGGCCTATCACTCCACCGGGCGTTCGGCGGCGCTCTATACGGCAGCTTATGGCACCCCGCAAGTGCGCGCGCTGACCCTGGCCAGCCGCGAGTTCTTCGACAACCCACCCGCAGGCTTCTGTGAGCACCCGCTGCTGACGCCGCGCGGCGAAATGACCGTGGATTTCAGCGGCGACCCAGCGGAGTTGGAGAGCCAATACCTGAGCGCCAAGGCCACCGTGTCGCAGGTCGAGCGGCTGAGTGCCGACGAGGCCTGCGCGCGGTTGCCGATCCTGCGCCGTGAAAAAGTCCATGGCGCAATCTTCGACCCCACCGCCAGCGACATCGACACCGACGCTCTGCACCAGGGTTATTTACGCGGTATCCGGCGTAACCAAAGCGAAGTGCGCACCGACAGCCACGTGCTCGGTTTGAACCGTGACGCCGACGGCCTGTGGCATGTGAGCTGCCAGGATGCGACGTACACCGCGCCGATCATCATCAACGCCACCGGCGCGTGGGCCGACCATATCGGCGGGCTGGCTGGCGCGGCGTCCATCGGCCTGCAACCCAAGCGCCGTTCGGCGTTTATCTTCGCCGGGCCCGAAGGCGTGGATACCCATCATTGGCCGATGCTGGTGGCCCTCGACGAAGCCTTCTACATGAAGCCCGACGCGGGCATGTTCCTGGGCTCACCGGCCAACGCCGACCCGGTTGAACCGCAAGATGTGCAGCCCGAAGAACTCGACATCGCCATGGGCATCTATCAGATCGAAGAAGCCACCACCTTGACCATCCGCCGCCCGACGCGGACCTGGGCCGGCCTGCGCAGTTTTGTGCACGACGGTGATTTGCTCTCGGGCTTCGATCCGCAGGTGCCCGGGTTGTTCTGGGTGGCGGCACAAGGCGGCTATGGCATCCAGACATCACCGGCCATGGGCCAGGCGAGCGCAGCCCTGGTGCGCGGCGCGCCGCTGCCGGAGCCGTTGACGCGATTCGGCCTGGACGCTGGTATGCTCTCGCCCGTCCGCCTGGAGCCGCATTAATGAACACCGCCGAACACGACAAGGTCATGCAGAACTTCCGCGCGATTGCCGATGCGATCGCCACGTTGTTCTTTCCCCACGCGGAAGTGGTGCTGCATGACCTGCGCACGCAAAAAGTCGATTACATCGCCAATAACCTGTCCAAACGCGCCCTCGGTGACGACTCATCGTTGGAGGACATGCTCAGCGATGACGTCAGCGAAGTGAATATCGGCCCGTACGAAAAGCTCAATTGGGACGGTCAGAAAATTCGCAGCCTGAGCACCGTGCTCCACGACCACAAAGGTCACCGGCTGGCGGTGCTGTGCATCAACCTGAATATCTCGCTGTTCGAAAATGCCAAGGCGGCGTTGGATCTGTTCCTGTCGCCAAGCAAGCTGATCCCGCAACCGGACTCGCTGTTTCGTGATGACTGGCAGGAACGGATCAACACCTTCTTGCATGCGTGGATGCGTGAGCGTCAGTTGAGCCTGAACCTGCTGACCCGTGACCATAAGCGCGAACTGGTGTTGGCGTTGCATGCCGAAGGCGCGTTCAAGGGCAAGAGCGCTTCGAACTATGTGGCGAATGTGCTGGGGATGGGGCGGGCGACGGTTTACAAGCACCTTAAGGAATTGAAGGGCTGAGCAGATAATCTTCGAAACACCACCGGTCAACTGTGGGAGCTGGCTTGCCTGCGATAGCCATAGGTATCTACACAACTTTCAAAGGCCACCACATCCCCGCGAAAGCGGTGGGTCAGTCAACATCAATGTTTGCTGAGCCGACGCCTTCGCGGGCAAGTCGAATCGTCGCACCGCCGCTCCCACACTTGGCTGAGTTCAGCTTCAAAGATCAGGCCGCCTCGGCTTCGCTTTTGATCTTGATCTGTTTTTGATCTCAGGCGCCCCGTTAACCACGCTGGCCGCACGCCGAGCCTAAGCGAGGTGCCGAGTGGTGGGGCAAGAGCGTTTTGCTTACTTTTGCGCTGTTCAAAAGTGAGCCGCCGTAAGGGCGGAACCCATAGCAGCCGTGATCCAAATAACGGATATGTACCCAGCGGCCCCTCGTCAACCACAGTACTCAACCCGTAAAAAAGATGTGTAGATACCTATGCTGCGATAGCGGTGCATCAGCCAATGAAGAATTGACTGACAGACAGCTATCGCAGGCAAGCCAGCTCTCACATAGACCTAGGCTAGGTTCAAAACCGTATTCACAGTCAGTCGCCGTAGATATCCGACTTGAAGTACTTCTGTGAAATCTTCTGGTACTCACCACTGGCGCGGATGCCGTCGATGGCGGCATTCAACTCGCTGACCAACGCGGTATTGCCTTTGCGCACCGCAATCCCAGCGCCTTCGCCCACGTATTTGGGGTCCTTGAGTTCCGGGCCGACGAAGGCGTAGCCCTTGCCGCGTGGCATGTTCAGGAAGTCACTCAGCGGGATGGTGTCGGCAAAGATCGCGTCCAGGCGCCCCGACGCCAGGTCCATGTAGATCTCTTCGTTGTTGCTGTAGCGCTTGACCTTGATGCCCTTGGGCTCGAACACCTCGGTGGCATAACGGTCGGTGGTCGTGGCCCGTTGCACGCCGATGGTTTTGCCTTTGAGGCTGGCGTACTGGTCATCCACCACCGCACCGTCCTTCATCACCAAGCGCGAGGAGGTGAAGTAATACTTGTGGCTGAAGTCCACCGACTTCTTGCGGTCTTCGTTGATGGTCATGGACGACAGGGCCATGTCGATTTTCTTCACCTTGAGGGAAGGAATCAGGCCGTCGAACTCACCTTCCACCCACACGCACTTGGCTTTCATCTGCGCGCACAGGGCGTTGCCGATGTCGTAGTCGAACCCCTCGATCTTGCCCTCTTGCGTCTTGGACGCGAACGGCGGGTACGCCGCCTCGATGCCGATACGCAGGGGTTTGTCGGCTGCCAGCACATGGCTGGAAGCAATCAGGCTCAGGGCCAGAGCGGTGATAAGCGTGCGTTTCTTCATGATCGTTGTCTCGCAAGTTGTTGTTGGTTTGGCAAGAAGTGAAGAAAGAAAGGAGCCGGCGGAAGATTTTATGTACTTATAATTCCATATTGGACTTTTGTGTATTGCTCGTCAATCCGCCTGATTCATCCACGCCAGCGCCATAAAACCTCCCATGAAGCTCCATACCTGTTGGCCAGACTGGGCGCCCATAGACGGCGTTAAAGGCTTGAGGTTTTATGTTTCGAACCATAACGGCGAGCATCCTGATGATGTCCTCTTGCTTGGCTGCGGCGGTGGATGCAGACGCCCTAAGCCGCGAACAAAGCATGGCAATCGACCGCTATGTAGCCGCCGAAATGGCCCGGCAGGGCTTGCCGGGGCGGCCCTTGGGGATTTATCGAAACGGCCGGGTCGTGCTCGCCAAGGGCTATGGTTTTGGCTGGGAAATCCGCTCGATCAACGGCCACCGGGTGGTCGAGCACGGTGGCTCTTGGCAGGCTTCACGTCGCACCTCTCTCGGTTTAGCGACGACAAACTGACCGTGGTGGTGTTGACCAACCTCAATGCCGAATACAGCTACCCAGAGGTCATCGTGCGTGGCGTGGCCGGCCTGATCGAGCCTGAGCTGAAATGAGTGCGGCGGGCAAAATTATTGCCCATCTCCATCGTCCCTCCACAAAACCTCCCATAAAAGCGCACGTTTGTTGCGCACAATGCACCGACCACGGTCGAATGGCATCACCCAAAGGCTATGATCAACATTCGAACACGGCAACGGACGGCAGCCAAGACACGGCAGATTACCGCGAGCACAGGGATGGGACGGCGCGCGACCAATTCACCGAGCAGACCATGAATGATTTTCCCGTTGCATCGATGCCCCGACCGGACAACGCCCGCGAAACTCAGGCGCTGGTGCTGATTGCGGAAGACGAGCCCGAGATCGCCGACATCCTGATTGCTTATCTCAAACGCAGCGGTTTTCGCACCGCCCACGCACTCGATGGCCGGCACGCCTTAGAAATGCACCTGGCACTCAAGCCGGACCTGCTGTTGCTGGACGTGTTGATGCCTCACGTGGATGGCTGGCAGGTACTCGCCGAAGTGCGCCATCGCGGCAATACGCCGGTGATCATGCTGACGGCGCAGGATCAGGACATGGACAAGCTGATGGGCCTGCGCATCGGGGCCGACGACTACATCGTCAAACCGTTCAACCCGGCAGAGGTGGTGGCCCGCACCCAGGCGGTGCTGCGCCGCTCCCTCGATTACAGCTACCGCGCCTGCCCCACAGTGTTGCGGGTGGATGCGTTTGATATCGACCTGGAAAGCTATGAAGTCACGGTGACTGCCGCCGGTAAAAAAGTGCCGCTGGCCTTGACCGTCACCGAGTTCCGCTTGCTGGCCCAGTTGGCCAAGGCGCCGAAACGGGTGTTTACCCGCGCCGAACTGCTGGCCCAATGCTCCCCGGAAAGTGACAGCCTGGAACGCACGGTCGACAGCCACATCAGCAAACTGCGCCGCAAGATCGAAGACCTCGGGTTGCAGGGCGTGCCCACCAGCATTCGGGGCGTCGGCTACCGTTTTGGAAGTGCCTCGTGAAAATGTTTAACGGCTTGAGCCGTCAGATCATCCTGTCGATGTCCGTTGTGGTGTTGTGCGTGATCGCGTTGGCGGTGATTGGCTCATACATTTTCTACGCGTTGCTTTGGACGTACTGGCCGCTCACCGATGACGAAGTGGATCAGTGGCTGCCGGCCAGTGCCGAGTGGATATGGATGGGCTTGACCACGTGCGTGAGCTTGGCGGTGGGTTCGATCGTGGCGCTGAAGTTATCTCGGCGGATCCTGATGCCCTTGAACTCGGTGGCCGAGAACCTGCGCAAACTGGCGGACGGCGACTTGGATGTGCAAGCCGTGGCCGGCGACCAATCCATTGGTGAGGCGGCCATTCTGGTGGATGACTTCAATAGCATGGCCAAACGTTTGCAGCGTATGGCACAGGAGCAGGCGTTCTGGAATGCAGCGATTGCCCACGAACTGCGCACGCCCCTGACCATCCTGCGCGGACGCCTGCAGGGCTTGGCCGAAGGCGTGTTCGAGCCCGACACCGCGCAGTTCTACAGCCTGCTGGGCCAAGTGGAAGGCTTGACCCGCGTGATCGAGGATTTGCGCGTCGTCGGCCTGGCCGACAGTGGCTACCTGGAACTCAACCTGCAGGAAGCCGACCTGGCCACGGGGATTGAAGAAGATGTGCGGCTGTTCGAACCGAGCCTGGCGGACGCAGGGTTTGTGCTGCAGCTGGACATGCAACGCCGCACGATGCGCTGCGACCCGGCCAGGATCCGCCAGGCCTTGTTGGCGCTGCTGGACAATATCCGCCGGCACGCGACACCGGGCAACGTCGTCGTGCATTTGAGTACCCGCGATGCAATCAATTACCTGCGCGTGCGCGATGACGGCCCCGGCATTGACGAGGGTTTCGCCAAGCACATATTCGAGGCCTTCCAACGCGGTGAACACTCCCGCTCCCGTGCCCAGGGTGGCAGCGGCCTGGGCCTGGCGGTGGTACGCGCGATTGCCCTCGCCCATGGTGGGGCCGTGACCTGCCGACGGATGGAAAACGGCGGAACGCTGTTCGAACTCAGCTGGCACGCTTGATTTAACCAGGGACTGCGATGCGTATTTTTTCCTGGGGGTTCACGCGAACCGCCCGCTATCGACACTTTGCCTTGTTGGATACCCACGGCGTTTGCAGGGCGTTCAAGAGCTGTGGTGAAAAACCTGCCGGTGAGCACTGGGTAGAAGTTGAACACGTGAACTTGGCCTGGCTGGGAAGCACGCTGCCCAACCGCGCCCGGATCGTTTAGCACTCTAGGTGGCCTAGACTATGTCAACTGCACAGCAACACTTCGCTAACGCGTACTTATCAACCCTTGAAGACGCACTGAGACTGCACACCTTGCGCCTCAAGAAACTACAGCGCTTCTGGATCCCGCTGCAGCAACGCGCGCCCAAATGGGTGTTGGCGTTGTGGGTGGTGGGCGTCTGCGTGTCCGTAGCGACCCAGTGCTACTGCCACTGGCTGGTGACCGCCCCGATGATTTGTGGGCTGATCGTGGCGGAAATCATCATCGACGAAACGCAAATGACACTACTGCTGCGTGCGGATGCCACCCGTGACTTGCTCAAAGAGGCGCGGGAAAGCTGTCTGTATTAGCGGAGTAAATTGCCGTTTTCCGCAACGCCTTTACGAACTCTCCTACAGACGATGACCGCCTCGAAACATAGCCTCGCTCACTGACCTACTTAGACGTTTAAAGGCAGTGATCGCGACCATGTCATCTTTAGGAGCATTACAAGTGGACGGTGTGTTTTGCATCAGCCTTGAAGAGCGTGAGGACCGCCGTACGTTGCTTCTAAGGGAATTCGCAGACGCTGACTTGAACATTGAATTTTACCTTGCCAAACGCGATACCAACCCTGAACGCGGGTGTTTTACTTCCCATCAGGCCTGCGCGGCGCTGGCCCTTGAACGCGGGTATAAAAACGTCCTGATCCTGGAAGATGACGCCACGCTGGTCGGCGTGAAAGGCTCGACTATCCAGCGCATCAATCACTTCTTGCGCTCAAGGCAGCCTGATATTTTTTTCCTCGGTGTGACCCTGGGCACGCTGTGGCTCACGTGGAGTTGGAACGTCGCCCGATGCCGCGCCAAAGGGACTCACGCTTACATCATGTCTGATTCAGCGTGCAGAAAACTGCTGACGTTTGAGTATGCTGAACAGCCGATAGACAGGCTCTACTCCAAGCACTTCAAAGCCTACTGCGCATTCCCGATGATCTGCCAACAACAACCAGAAGAAATCAACCCGAGCGATATCAGCTCAGGGTCCACGATGCTGTTCTGGAAAAACAACTGGAAAAGACAGTACCGAGAGATCCTCCGAAACGTTGGAAAAACACTGATCAGGAAAGATTTTTAGTCGCTACACCCGCCTCCTCTCGCAGGCCTGACGTTGCTACCTGACCCGCGAAGCTAGGCACCCGGCAAACACAGTGATCTGTGCTCGCTGGTGTATTTCTGCCTGATCAGCGGCAAAGAGCCCCAAACGTCACTAAAAGAGCTCTTGCCCCACCACTCGGCACCACCCGCAGGCTTTGGACCGTGGGTGGCCAGCGGGGCTTAACGGGGCGCCGCACCGCTGCGATGGCATCGACTGTGTGGCACTGATAGACCGAGGTCTCTGCATCGCAGCGGTGCGGCGATCCGACAAGCCAGCTCCCCCAGAAAAGCAGAGCATTGCGGTGCTGGCAGCCAAGCTGATCTTGGCAGCCGAGCTAGCTCCCACATTTGGATCTCAGTACATCAGACAGAGAAGTGCTGCTGTGCTTTTGCTTTGTTTCTGCTTCAACCATTCAGGTCGGCTTTCAGGCCGCCGTGCTCTGCTGTTGATCTTGATCTGACAGGCCCAGGCGGCCCACGGTTTCAAGCCTGCGTGCGGGCACACCGAGCCTAGGCGACGATCAGAGGCCGTGACATTGCGATTCACTCTTTGAAACTGACCCTGAACGTCCTGGGTATCACCGACGTCACGTTTATCGCGACGTTCGACGTTAAAGCGGTCGACCTGGGAGACGTCAGGATGAAGGGTTTTCTAGAGACCTTTGATCATCAAATCCAAAGGTCTTTGCGGGGTTAGCAGGCATTCACTTTGTGGCGAGGGAGCTTGCTCCCATTGGGGCGCACAGCGGCCCCAAAAAATGGGCCTGCTACGCAGTCCAACGTGAGCAAGCGCCCTCGCCACAGGTTACGACTACTGACAGCCGATCCGGCTCGGCAACTGGCCCTGCTTCGACTTCAACGCGGCCTGCACCGGTTGCGGCAAGTTGCTCCAAAACGTCAGCCCTGAGCGCGCCTCGATCTGGTTCACCGTCACTTGGTAGTCGCAAAAATTCGCGTCCTTGGGCGTCTCCTGGTTCATCACAAACGCGGCGTAAATCCCGTTTTCAGGTGAACTGCCGACAAAGATGATTTTCCAGTAACCGCTGGGAATGGTGTGCACCTTGTTAGTACCCGGCAGCGTGCCGACAAAATGTTCATACAGCGGCCCGGTGGTGACGTACACCTGGTCAATGCCGGCAGCTTTGCTCAGGTTGCGCTCCTGATCTTCAAGGTGCGCCCAAGGCCCCTGGTTGAGATCGGCCTTCTGCGGGGTGATGTTCGACAGGTAGTTGAGCGTGTGCCAATCAGCAACGCCCGCCATCGACGCGAGGTTGGTCTGATGGCCGCGGTCGACTTTGAGCGCGACATTCGCGCCGTTGTAATCCACTGGGTCGAGGGTTTCGCCATGCGGGATATCCGGGTCGGTCTTCCAGTCACGGGGGCGACCGCTGGCCGGTGTGTCCTTGGTAATTCTGTACGCCACCCAGTTGGCAAACTTGGTCGAGCCATTGTTGTTCAGCGTGTACGCCTGGCGGTTCAACGTCAGCGGGCTGCCGCCGCTGGGGCAACCCACCGAGCAGTTATCAAACGGCAGCACCGGCTCTAGTGGGGGCTGAACAGTGACAAGAGGTTCGCGGGTTCTATCGGGCGTGGTACAGGCGGCAAGCAACGGGATCAATAGATACGCCAGGTGCTTTAACTTCATACGTCCTTGCATGGTGTAGCTCCTTGAGGTGACAGCAATAAATGGCAAATCGACGGTTGCGATTCCTTCGCGAGTCGACATACGCATTAAACCAGCACAATTGTTTCAATGTGAGGATAAGCGTTACCACTGGCTGGAAATAAGATGATCAACCCAATGAACACGACCCGGCACATCCGCCAGGCGCTACCCCACGATGTACAGGCACTGATCGCACTGGATACCTATGCAACCGCCCACACCAGCCGTCGCGTCTTTATCCATGATGCCGTCGCTCGCCAGCAATGCCTGGTCGCCGTTGACGCAGAGCAGTGTGCGGGCTACCTGGTGCTCACCTATGATTTTTTCAACCACGACTTTGTAGCGCTGGTGGTTGTGTCACCGGCCTACCAGCGCCAGGGCGTGGCGCTGCGGTTACTGGCTGCCGCGCAAGCGCTGTGCAGAACGCCAAAGCTGTTTGCTTCAACCAATGCCTCCAACACCGCTGCGCAGGCGATGCTCGCCAAGGCTGGATTTGTACCGAGCGGGCACATCGAGAACCTGGACGATGGCGACCCGGAACGGGTGTACGTCAAATTCGTTCGCTGAGGCAGGCCTGCCGAAGTCACGGGTTCACGGTAGCGACGGCGCAATCAAGCACAGGGTTTTCTGGCGCATAGCCCGTTCAGGTAAGGCTTGTGTTGGGGGGCTTGCGCTGGGAACACCAGCGGTGCCTTGATCTCCATCTCGCCGGAACTGTCAGGCAGCGGCGCCGCTGTCCGCCTTGAAGCGGTACGACAACGTCACGCGCTTGCGTTCACCCGTGGCATTGACGGCCTCGAACACTTCCCCACCGCCATACGGCGTGGCTGCAGGCCGACAAAGCCTTCCAGCCAGAGCGGCTGATAACGCCGGGATTGGGTTTCATTAAGCGGCTGCCCTGCTCGGCGCAAACGGCTCATCGCCTCCCAGGCATCGTCGCGGCAGTATTCGGCTGCGTCCAGATACACGGCCAGCGCGCCGGGTAGATCCTGCGGGCGGCCCTTGCCCTCTTCCATAAGGCGCCCCGGTGGCAACTTGGCGTTCTTGCCCGAGAGACGATAGAACGCGCGGGCCTTGACGTAGTCCACCGGCTGGCCTTCACCGCGCTCGGCCCCCACCCCCTACCGAAAGACCAACAATCGCGAGGCTTAGCAGAAAAAGGTGCAACGGCCTCTATCGAAGCCGTTGCGCTGTAGGCATCAGGGCTTGACCCAATCCAGGTCTACCGCACCCTGAATACCCTCGACCCGCCCCTTGCTGCTGTGCTGCCACCACTGCCAGCTCTTGCCCCGCGAGCTCCAGGTTTCTGGCACGGTGGGCTGGGCGGCGTCCCAATGGGCAATCCACAATGGGCATTCACTGAAGTCATGCTTGCGCCAGGCCACGCTGTTGCTCCAGACGCTGGGCGAGGCATAAATATGCGGATAAGCGCCTTCCAGCAGCGAAACCCTGACAAGCGTTACCAGTTGGAACAGCGCATCGGCCATCTGATCCGCAGTGGCTGCTTCGTTACGGTTGGTCTCGACATCGATGGCCAGGATGTCCTGCCCGACCTTGAACCCCACCTCAGCGAGCCGGGCCTTGATATTGGCCAATTGCTCGCACGGTGTGCTGCTCAACGCACGGAAATAGTGGTAAACCCCAGCCTTCAGGCCGTTCGCCTTCATGCCCTGGAAGTTCTCGACGAACTTGGGGTCGGTGTAGTCGCCGCCCTCCGTCATCTTCGCTATCGCATGGGTGACACCCGCGCCTGCCACACGTGCCCAGTCGATGTTGCCCTGCCAGCGCGACACGTCGATACCCCGTGCGTTTTCATCAATAATCGGTCCTTCGCAACTCATATCTGCACGCCTTCAGTGAATGTCTCGTCGCCGTATCTTTTCATCAACGACGCGCAGCTATGCACTATCGGGATACCGCACATGACTCATTTCGGGTGAAAGCCTGCACATCAATGCACGATGCTGCGTCAAATTTCAGACAAAGAAAAAGCCACTCGTTAGAATGGCTTTTTCTTTGTATTTGGAGCGGGAAACGAGACTCGCATCTAGCGTCCGCCCCTTTGAAAATTAAGGGGTTTATTTTTTGCCAAAGCAGGAAAAAACTTAACTCTGGACTTGTTTTCGGAGAATCTCCAGTCCAAAAAACCGACTTACATCCAGATCGGTCAGCGGCATTCATGATGCTTGAACCCGCCTACGCGACTGGATGCTCATCCCTCATGCATTTATCAGCGGGCAGATAAGCCCAGGATTAACGTTTAACCTTCAAAAGAACAGCAACACCGAGGACAGCGGAAAGAATAGAGCCCATCAGCACTCCAACCTTCACCTCATCGACCAAATGCGGGTTACCCGGGAAGGCCAGCGCCCCGATGAAGAGGCTCATGGTGAAACCAATGCCGCACAGCAGCGCTACACCGTACAGCTGAGACCAATCACATTGCTCAGGCAGCTTGGCCAGCCCTGTGCGAATAGCCAGCGCAGCCAAACCAAACACACCAATTTGCTTGCCTAGCAATAGCCCAAGCGTTACCCCCAGAGGTACTGGGTCGATCAGGTTGTTGGGCGAGATACCGGCAAGAGACACACCCGCATTGGCAAAGCCGAAGATGGGCACAACGGCGAAAGCGACCCACGGGTGCAGCTTTCCTTCCAGGTGGATGAGCGGTGATTTGCGCTCGCTGCTCGCCGCTCGCATCGGAATGCACAGTGCGAGAATGACACCGGCCAAGGTCGCGTGGATACCCGACTGAAGCATAAAGAACCACAGCAGACCGCCCGCTATCAGGTAAGGCGAAAGCCTGGTCACACCGCATCGGTTAAGCATGACCAGGAACACAATAACGGCCAGTGAGGCCAGTAGCATGCTGACGGACAAGCCGCTGGTGTAAAACAGCGCGATGATGAGCACGGCACCCAGGTCATCAAGAATCGCCAGCGCAGACAGAAAGATTTTCAACGAGATGGGCACACGTTTACCGAGCAGCGACAGTACGCCCAAGGCAAACGCAATATCGGTCGCAGCCGGAATAGCCCACCCTCCCAAGGTTTCGGCGTTACCCCAGTTGACCGCAATATAGATCAAAGCAGGTACCAGCATACCGCCTAACGCGGCGAACCCTGGAAGAGCGCGCTGGCTCCAGCTCGATAACTGGCCGACCAACATTTCACGCTTGATCTCCAACCCCACCAGCATGAAAAACACCGCCATCAGGCCATCATTGATCCAGTGCTCAATCGAGAGGCCAACGACTTTTACGTGCAGTGACGAGAAGTAAATGTCTGCCAACGGGGAGTTGGCGACGAGGAGTGCTATCAAAGCAGCAGCCATGAGTATCAGGCCACCCGCTGATTCCGCGGCCAGGAATCGGGAGAAAAAAGCACGCGTGGCGGGTGATTCACGATGGCCGTGGGGTTTATCCGGACGTGAAGATTTCAAGCTCATAGGCACAGTCACTCCGCGCGGCGGCCCGACCTGCGCTGAATTAAACCTGCCCTCCCGCGGTTTGCGGTGACACCCCTTGTCACATTCTACATGATGCCCGCCATGGTTGAATAAATGCTTGGAACGATCAACGCCGTTTAGCTATCGAACAGCCGAGCTGATGACCTCAACAAGCATATAGCGGTGACATTTTCGACCGCGCGGCGTTGCAATAAGCAGGTTTTGCCGGTTTTGCCCTCAAAGCTTGTTAGGATAAAGGCGCTAACATCTCGTTTTACCATAGGAACAGCGGGGAAAATGACAACCGCACGTTAAGACGTGCCAACAAGAAGGAGATTCTCATGGTTGAAAAGCCTACGGATGATCGGCCTAACACCCCTCACGTCCCCAGTGAGGACGGTATTCCTGCTCCTAGTGGGGCTGCCAATCTGATCGACACTGACTATGTCATCGGTCAAGACAATATCAAGGGAGAGTTTTCGTTCTCGCTCGATATCCACGGCAAAGTATTCATCATTTCAGCCGCCACAATTTTACTGTTCGTCATTTTGACATTGGCACTGCAGAATGAAGTAGAACCCCTCTTCAGCGCTATCCGGAACTGGTTAACTAGCCACCTCGCCTGGCTCTTCATGAGCATTGCGAATGTTTTTGTGGTGCTGTGCATTGCGCTGATTTTCTCCCCGCTGGGGAAGGTGCGTTTGGGCGGCAGAGATGCGAAACCAGACCACTCCTACGTCGGATGGTTTTCAATGCTGTTTGCCGCGGGCATGGGCATTGGGTTGATGTTCTATGGCGTAGCCGAACCCATGTCGCATTACGCGGCGTCCATGGGAGGCGTGACAGTCGATGCGAGCGGAGTGCGTACGGACTGGGCGCCGTTGGGCGGTGCAGCAGGCGATATGAAAGCATCCGCCGACTTGGCAATGGCCGCTACGATCTTTCACTGGGGACTTCATCCCTGGGCGATCTATGCGATTGTGGCGTTGTCCCTGGCATTGTTTTCTTATAACAAGGGCTTACCGCTTTCGATACGCTCAATTTTCTATCCGTTACTGGGTGAGCGCGTTTGGGGGTGGCCAGGGCATATCATTGATATTCTCGCGGTATTCGCCACACTATTTGGGTTGGCGACTTCTCTGGGCATTGGCGCAGAGCAGGCTGCTGCGGGGATTGAATATCTCTTCGGGATACAATCGACGAATCTCAGCAAAGTCGTGCTGATCGTTGGCATCACCTTGATCGCGCTGTGGTCCGTCCTTTCCGGTTTGGACAAGGGCGTCAAAATGCTTTCCCAGATCAATATGGGACTCGCATTGCTCTTATTGGTGTTTATCATCGTAGTGGGGCCGACCCTGGCCATCTTCACAGGGTTCTTCAAGAACCTGGTGACGTATGTTGAATACCTGCCGGCGCTGTCAAATCCATTCGGCCGCACTGACACTCAATTCACCCAAGGCTGGACGGCCTTCTACTGGGCGTGGTGGATCAGTTGGTCGCCGTTTGTAGGGATGTTTATCGCGCGCGTCAGTCGTGGTCGAACGGTCAGAGAGTTTCTGATCTCGGTCTTGCTCGTCCCCTCAGTGGTGTCTGTGCTGTGGATGACAACGTTCGGCGGAACGGCCATTGACCAAGCGACCTTACAGGGCCTGACGGGCGTCAAGGATGCTGTGCTGGAACTGAAGTTGTTCGCCATGCTGGGGGAGTTGCCGCTTAAAGAGATCACCTCATTGCTGGGCATCGTTCTGGTCATTGTGTTTTTTATTACCTCCTCGGACTCAGGCTCTTTGGTAATCGACACGATCACCGCCGGTGGCAAGGTGGATGCGCCGGTGCCTCAACGTGTGTTCTGGGCGGTGATCGAGGGGGTGATTGCTATTGCTCTCCTGTTGGGCGGCGGTCTTGTAGCACTGCAGGCAATGGCAGTGTCCACAGGGTTGCCTTTCGCAATCGTTCTAATGCTGGGATGCATATCCCTCGTGAAAGGACTGATGTCTGAGCCTCGTTAGCAAATAGGGCTGGCGCTGTCAGCGCACGGCAAACACACCCGTGACGCCATCGCCTGCGCAGATGGCGTCAGCCTGAGTACCGCTAGCGAGTCAATGCCCATTTGCTCAAGGCGGAGGGTGACGGCAGACCCAACGCCCGAATGCATCTCAAGAGCGAGCTCCATCGGGCTAAGCGTAGGCCTCAGGAATGTCCGTCAGACAGCCGCAAGCGTTTCACTATCTAGCGGTGACTCAGTTCCATAATTCACCAATAGGCGTGGACGTTGAGTAATGAGTCGCTACCTGCGCCTGCAACAGTTCTGCGGTCGCCAGGGCATCGGTTAATGCATGGTGCGCGTGATAAGCCGGAAGGCCAAGGCGCGCTCGGCTATCCGCCAGCCTTATGGACTGTTGTGAGCGCCCCATCAGTCGGGCGAACCACCCGCGCTTTTGCCGGTGTAGTCGGGCTTCTAACTGCATCGTATCGATGACAGGGAACTCAAACCCCTCCCCTAAACACCTACGCACTGCCTGATCCAAAAAGGCTCGCTCAATGTTCCGATAATGGACGACCATCACCTTGCCTGCCATGGCCTCCAGCAACGGGGCCAGCACCTGCTCAAAGGTGGGCGCATCTGAAATTTCAGCATGGGTTATGTGATGAAACGTCACTGACTTTTCATTCAGCTCGGACGCTGGTTTTATTACCCAGTAAAGCGAGCTCCCACAATAAATGCGCTGCAGCGTGAACGGCATTAGCCCGATGCTCACAATGCTGTCAGCCTGTGCATCAAGGCCGGTGGTTTCCACGTCCATGGCCAGCAGTTGCACGCTGTCAATGGATGCCTGTGCCGAGACCGCGCCGGCTTGATAGAACTGTCGCAAGCGGCTGTTAACGGCATTGTCTGCCAGGGTCTCGAACCTGGAAGACCACTCCAGCATTTTATGATTGGGCTGCGCTTTCACGTGTTTCATGACGACAGGCGACCCTTTGACGGATAACGGAAGCGCAAGAAATTCTGGCCATTACTCAAGACCTGAAACGCCTCTTTGAGATTATGTCGCTCACTGTTGGAAAAGCGTTCCGGTTCCACGTAATTATTGAGCGCCGCTCCCTGCTCCAGTGCGTCAACCTGGTGTCGAATTCGCACCATCGACAGGAACTCCAGCGCGTATCGCAGTTGCTTTAATGCTTCAGGCGGAATGACGTTGCTGTTCGCGATGGCATCCATGCGATCAAATGAATTCTGCGCGGTACTGCCACACGCGAGCGCATGGATGCGGATCAGGTCCGTCAGCGGTGCGGTGCCTCGCCCCTTGAGGTTGATAATCCGTTTGTGCTGCCCGTCTGTCTCCACCACAAAGGTCCGGAAAAAGCCCAATGGCGGTGTCCGGTTAAGGGCAATTCGCGCCATGGCACTTAGAAAAACAGGATGTGCGCTGGATTTTCGAGCACACAGAACCTTCAGTTCCTGAACAAGCTCGAGCTCGCCAAACACGCCATCCAGATCGAAAAAAATACAACTATTGAGCAACGTCGTCGGGTTAGGCTTTTCGATCCACTGATCAAAATAACTTCGCCATACCTTCAACGGCTGACGCCACTGGTCGTTCGTCGCCATGATCCCGCCCTTGCAATAGCTGTAACCGCACGCGGCCAGGCCATCACTCACAAACGTCGCCAACGCTCGGAAGTAAGCATCGTGCTGGAGCGGATCGAAGCGGTCGTCGAGCACCAGGGCATTATCCTGGTCCGTCACCAACAACTGCTCATCACGCGCCATGGAACCCAGCACCATGAAGCAGTAAGGCACCGGAGGCGGCCCCAGTTTTTTCTCTGCGAGCTCCAGCAAACGCTGGGTAAAGGCTCGGCCAATACCCGAAATCGCGCTGCCAATCATGTGCGCCGTCGCGCCATCACGCACCATACGGATGTAGGTTCCGCGCAGGTCACGCAAAAGCGATTTCAGACCGTCGACCGAAGTCTGGTTAGAGATTCGGTTTACCAGGTACAAACTGCTGTGTGACTCGTAGCGGATGATATCCGACAGGTTGATCAGCCCGATCGGATGGCCATGATGGACCACCGGCAGATGGTGGATATTACGGCGCAACATCACCAGCATCGCTTCAAACACTGAGTCGTCTGCGCCTATCGCTACCGGCTCGGCCGTCATGATGTCTCGAGCAAACGTTTCGTCAGCGTTTCGGCCTGCCGCAACAACGCGGGTGCGAAGGTCCCTATCGGTCACAATCCCTTCTATTTCAGCCGCCTGTAAGCCCGCTGATGACATCACCAGAACGCAAGAAACGCTTTGCTCTGTCATGATTTTTGCGGCGTCGCCGACGCAGGTATCCGACGTGACCCACACCAAGGGCCGGGAGATAAGGCCTCGGCATTTGAGCTGAATAAGCTCACTGGCACGCCCCTGCGCCTCAACGGCAGTCTTGAGCCTGGAGTGCCCCTCAGCTTCAACGAAGTCGGCAAACGCATCATGCTGCGCGCACAGGTCGGCGAAGACGTCGGCGGGTATGTAATAAATCAGGCTATCTTCCAAGGCTCTGGCGGGAAAGCGCACCTTGTTACTGCGCAACAAACCGGCCTGACCGAAGAGGTCGCCTTCGACAAGTCGGTTGTAGAGTTCGCCATTGCGCCGGTAAATCTCCACCGCACCGCTACGTACATAGTGCAAGTCATGAATGATCGCACCCGCTTCAAGGATGTCACTGCCGGCCTTGAAATAACTCACTTCTACCCGCCGAGCGATGGCGTCTACCGATTCCTTTGGCAGCGTATCAAATGGAGCGAAACGATAGAGGTGGTCGCTAATCTCCTGTAACTCGATTTGCATGAAACCTCGAAATGCTGAAAAGAATTAAAGTTGCGAGCGCCCCGCATGGCAAAGGGCAGTCGTCTTTCTGTGTGGCCCACCACATCACATCCCGATACGAGGATCAAGCGCCACGTCTGATCTACGCTATGGGTTGCAACAACTGCTGCGCAACGGCTGGCCGTCATATTTGCAATACCGGCAGGCGCGGCATTCACTGAATGCACAGCACAGGCGGCGGTTATTTCTGAACGCTCAAAGGTATTTGCGATCAGCATTGCCGAGGGTTCTTTCCTCATCCTGCGTTTTTGGAGCCGGTCAATGCTGGACATTATTGCGATCTTCCTTTGCATCACAGCAGTACTCGCCTATCTCAATCGGCGTTACGTAGGCCTGCCATCCGCCATCGGTGTGATGGGCATTGCCTTGGGCCTGTCACTGTTGAATATGGCATCCGATGCGCTGGGTTTTCACGCCTTGCATACCCTTGAGCAATCTGAAGCTGTTTCACCACTTCCGGCGGGATGATCCACAACCGCTGCTCTAGATCAAACTGGTCGGGCGTCGACAAGCGCAGCTCGCCGCTACGTCCCCCCCGTTATCAGCAACAAGCGAAGACCTAGGCGTGTTTGGTTCGCATCACCGTAATCTCGAAGCGCGGCCAACAATGCAGGCAGCTCGTCCGTACGAAGAAAGGGATTGTGTGACAGGGGTCTGGGAGGCGCTACCACATCAAGGTCCGACGCGGGATTCTGGTCAAGCCCCTCCACCTTTACCAGGGCATAGCGGAACAATTGCTTAAACCAGGCCCGACATTTTTCCGCTGTCGTTAACGCTTTGCGTTGTTCGATTCCGCTCAGGAGGTGCATCAAGTCGTGGCGACTGATGTCGTAGATGGACCGCCGACCAAGCGTTGGCAGGATGTCTTTTTTGAGGATTCTCAAGATCTGCGAGAGCGTGCTCTGGCGCCCCTCCTTCAGGCTCAGCCCACGGAACGCAACACATTGATCAAACACCGCTTCAAGGTGTGCTCTGCGGCATGACGCACAGAGCGCCGCTGCTGTTTACGGTGCTCAGTAGTACCTGAAATACCAGATCTCTCCCCCACGGGCCGCCACGTTGAGCGCAAGCCCATCCGCGTCGCCGAGGGAGTAATCGTTGCCGGTGATTCTGGCTTGCCGAACGGTGGTATCCGAGAGTGCCATAGCGAGCTCCTGAGCAGAGTCCGGGCCAGATGCTCATCTCGCTATCCAAGCTGGTCCAGCAATAAACCGATTCAGTGAACGTCCGAATTCAAGACTCTCATTCTGGACTCAATTCAGGACTTAAAAACACTGGATGGTGCTGGATTCCAGTGGTTCCCGCCGGAACGAAAAAAGGACCCGAAGGTCCTTATTTCAATCGCTTACAGAATTCAGTGGAACTCTGCAGCGCAATGTTTGGAGCGGGAAACGAGACTCGAACTCGCGACCCCGACCTTGGCAAGGTCGTGCTCTACCAACTGAGCTATTCCCGCGTCTTGGTGGTGCGCATTCTATAGAATTATCAGAACCCGTCAACCCCTTGATTCAAAAAAGTTTTATTTCTTTTCCACAGTGGTGCGCAGGTGAGGCCAGGCGGCACGCAAATACTGGAGCATGGACCACAACGTCAGGCCGGCGGCGATCAGCAGCAAGGCGTATCCCGTGAGTACCCAGAAGGAGAAGTCCGACGGGTTCGCCAGCAGGATCACCAGCGCGAGCATTTGCGCAGCGGTTTTCCATTTGCCCATGTTGGAGACGGCCACGTGGGCGCGGGCGCCAATTTCCGCCATCCATTCGCGCAGGGCCGAGACGACGATCTCGCGGCCGATGATCACGGCGGCCGGTAGGGTCAGCCACAGGTTGCCATGCTCCTGCACCAGCAGGACCAGGGCGACCGCTACCATCAGTTTGTCGGCCACCGGGTCCAGGAACGCGCCGAATGGCGTGCTCTGCTCCAGACGGCGGGCCAAGTAGCCGTCGAGCCAGTCGGTTGCGGCGGCGAAGGCAAACACTGAACTGGAGGCGGCATAGCTCCATTCGTACGGCAAATAGAACAACAAAATGAAAATCGGGATAAGCAGGACGCGTAGAACGGTGATCAGATTAGGGATATTCATCGGCACAACTGGCTACGAGGTGAGAAGGCATTCTATTCGCTGTGCAGATTTGCATAAATCAACTCAGCGAGTTTTTTACTGATACCGGGTGCTTTGGCTATTTCGTCAATGCTGGCACGGGATAGCTCCTGCAAGCCACCAAAATGTTTAAGTAGGTCGCGACGACGGGTCGGACCAACGCCTGCCACCCCTTCCAGGGTTGAGGTTCGCCGGGTTTTACCGCGACGGGCGCGGTGGCCGGTAATGGCAAAGCGGTGGGCCTCGTCGCGGATCTGTTGAATCAGGTGCAGTGCAGGTGAGTCGCCCTTTAAAGTGAACTCATGGGCGGCATCATTCAAGTACAACGTCTCGAAACCGGCCTTGCGCGTGGCGCCCTTGGCCACGCCGAGCAGGATCAGGTCGGGCACCGCCAGCTCGTTAAGCACGTCACGGGCCATGGACAGCTGGCCCTTGCCGCCGTCCACCAGCAGGATATCCGGCAGCTTGCCCTCCCCGTCCTTCAATTTGCTAAAGCGCCGTGTGAGGGCCTGGTGCATGGCGGCGTAGTCATCGCCGGCGGTCACGCCTTCGATGTTGTAGCGCCGGTAATCGGATTTGATCGGCCCTTCTGGCCCGAACACCACGCAGGAGGCCACCGTGGCTTCACCGCTGGAGTGGCTGATGTCGTAGCACTCCAGACGCTGAGGTGGCTCGTCCAGGTTGAGGACTTCGGCCAAGGCGTCGAAGCGTGCAGCCACGTGCTGTCGATTCGCCAGACGCGCGCTCAGGGCCTGTTCGGCATTCGTCACCGCCAGTTGCTGCCAGCGGGCACGGGTGCCGCGTACGCGGTGGCTGATGTCCAGCTCGCGGCCGCGCAGCTCGTGGATGGCCTCGATCAGCGTGGGGAAGTCTTCGTGCACCACGTTGACGATCAGCTCAGAGGGCAAGTCGCGCTCGGGGCTGCTGACATAGTACTGGCCCAGAAAGGCCGCCATGACTTCAGCCACCTCCTCATCGATGCCCGTCTGTGGGAAGAAGTTCTTGCTGCCCAGCACCCGGCCGCCACGCACGCTGATCAGGTGCACACAGGCGCCGCCCGGGTTGACGAACGCGGCGATCACATCGACATCGCCGGTACCGCCTTCCATGCTCTGCTGGTCCTGTACGCGGCGCAGCAGGGAGATCTGGTCACGCAACTCGGCGGCCCGCTCAAAATCCAAGGTGCTGGCGGCCTGCTCCATGGCGCCGGAGAGTTCGTCGGTGAGCGCATTGCTGCGCCCTTCGAGGAACATCACCGAATGGCGCACATCCTCGGCGTACTCCGCCGGTTCAACCAGGCCCACGCACGGCGCCTTGCAGCGCTTGATCTGGTATTGCAGGCACGGGCGCGTACGGTTCTTGTAGAAGCTGTCTTCGCACTGGCGCACAAAAAAGGTCTTTTGCAGCAGGCTCAAACTCTCCCGGATCGCGCCGGCACTGGGATAAGGCCCGAAATACTTGCCTTTCTGCTTCTTCGCGCCACGGTGAATGCTCAGGCGCGGGAAGTTGCCATCGGATAAAAACACGTAAGGGTAGGATTTATCGTCGCGCAGCAGGATGTTATACGGCGGTCGCCATTCCTTGATCAGCGTCTGCTCAAGCAGCAGCGCCTCGGTTTCATTGGCGGTGATGGTGGTTTCGACTTGGGCGATACGCACCACCAGCGCGGCCGTTTTCGGCGCCAGGCCGGTCTTGCGAAAGTAGCTCGCCAGACGGTTCTTCAGGTTCTTGGCTTTGCCCACGTAAAGCAGGCGTGCCTCGCTGTCGAACATGCGGTACACGCCGGGGCGGCCACTGCAGGTTGAGAGAAAGGCACTCGGATCAAACGGTGTGGTCATGTCAGGCGCTGGCGTCCACCATGCCGTGGCGCACCGCGAGCAGGGTCAATTCAACATCACTGCTGATGGCGAGCTTCTCGAAAATGCGATAGCGGTAGGTGTTCACGGTTTTTGGCGACAGGCACAGCTTGTCGGAGATCGTCTGTACCTTCTGGCAACCGACGATCATCAAGGCGATCTGGATTTCCCGCTCCGACAGCGCATCAAACGGCGAGTCACTGGTGGGCTGGAACGACTTGATAGCCAACTGCTGGGCAATCTGCGGGCTGATATAACGCTGGCCGGCAAACACCAGGCGAATGGCTTGCACCATCTCCGCCAGGCCTGCGCCCTTGGTCAGGTAACCCGCCGCCCCGGCCTGCAACAAGCGCGTGGGAAACGGGTCTTCCTCGCACACGGTCACCACCACGACTTTAATGTCCGGATGGCTGCGCAGTAATTTGGTAGTGGCACCAAGACCGCCGATCCCAGGCATCTTGACGTCCATCAAAACCACATCGGGTTTCAACTCCCGGGCCTTGATCAGGGATTCCTCCCCCGACTCGGCCTGACCGACTACTTGCAGGCCATCGATGTCAGCCAGCATTCGTGTAATGCCTGTACGAACGAGATCATGGTCATCGACTACTAGCACCCTAATCAAGCAGACACCTCGCGATATGGTCTTATAGGTTGCTGAACACCTTAGCAAAAAACCAAGGCGCAGACCTAGCTGCAAGCGTCATATATATAGAGTTTGCGCACGCTATCGGTGCCTGGCTTGCGCCAGACAGCCGATTTTACTGAGCAAAAGGTCAGCTTTGCGTGAGAGCCAACTTGTATTTTCCGTTCTGCGACACGGAGTGTTCCGCCAGTGTGGAGGTCAATCGGCGGATAGCGTCCTGATCTTCCTTGAACATCGCCCGGTAGTTTTCCAGGATTTTCTCTTCAAGCTGGCTCAGGTTTTCCAGCTGGATCGGCGTTGGGCTTCCCGTCAGTACATATAAAACATCTACACCACGCTGGGCCACGCGTGACAAGTAGTCCGCCTTGGGTGCGCGGCCACCGCTCTCATACTTGCCTTGGGCGTTTGCTTCAACGCCGCCGATTTCACCAAAAACTTTCTGTGACAGGCCAAGACGTTCTCTTTCCTGCCTTAAGCGCGAACCGATTCCACTCATTTGGATGTATGATCCTGTCTGGCACACCCCAAGAGGTGACACACTCATCTCGTTTTTAAACAAACTTGAACGGTTTTGAACTATGCCCGGTATTCGCACTGCTGCACAAGCCAAGGCTTGGTTGGACCATCAAGGAAAGTCAGTTCAAGCGTTCGCTCGTGAGCACGGCGTCGATCCCGCCACGACGTATCAAGTGCTCGCTGGGCGTAAAAAGGGACGGCGCGGGGAAGCCCATAAGGTGGCAGTCCTGCTGGGCATGAAAGAAGGGATTATCGTGGATGAGCCTGTTGCTCAACACCGCGACGCGCAAGCGGTTACCTGACGGCAGTATGCGCTTATTCATACAGCGTGCCTGTTTTAGTCCGATGGGGTTGCGTGACACTCGCGCTCCATGCGCCAGAAGCAACCTTCCTCCCCAACGATGCTCAAACCCTGGCGCTGATACAGCCTTCTCGCCGGATTAGTCTTGAACACGGTCAAGCGTAAAAGGCCCAGCCCCTGCGCGCGCGCCTTGATGACCATCTGCTCCAGTACCCAACTGCCTGCGCCTTGCTTACGGCAGCTTTCCAGCAGGTGCAACTCGCGAATATAGAGCGCCTCGCTGTCGCGGTTCACGCTGACAAACCCCATCACGCTCTCATCCTTGCAGATCAGCCAACTTTCCCGTCCCGCCCAGCCGGCGTCGAAGCCTCGGTCAGACCAGAACAACCCGTACTGCTGGTAATAACGGCCCATGGCCTCGAGGGTCAGCGTTCGCGCAAATGGCAGATCCTCGCTTGTCGCTGCGCGCAGGTGGAATGTCATTTACAACGCCACCACGTGGCCAGCCCAATGCCCGCCATCGCGGCGGGCAATGACTAACGCGTCGCCGATACCCGGCGCGGCGGCAAGTAAACCGCCGTCGGCAGCCCAAATGGCGCTGCGCCCCGCGCAGGCCCAGCCACCCGATGGGCCGCCATGATTGGCCATCAGCACCAGCAAGCCGTGCTCGGCGGCATAGCCTTGAAGCAGCGCACTGTCGGTGGCGTAACCGCCCTCGCTGATCAGCACACCGGCCGCGTACACATTGGCGCCCGCTTCAACCGCCTGACGCGGATGGCTGGCGTGGGAAAAGTCGGCACAGACTGCCAGCGCGATGCGGTTATCCCCGTATTCGAGGGCTGCGCCGCCCTGCCCCGCGATAAACGCCGCGTCTTCGCCCGGGTGCAAATGCTGCTTGGTATAGACCGCCAGCGAACCGTCCGCGCCCAACACCAGTGCGCCGATCAACACGCCCGTCTGCGGCGCCAAACGAATCGGCATCCCCACCACTGCCGTCAGCCGCAGCGCCCGCGCCATGTCGCGCAGGGGGGCGAGCAGTGCATCCTCGGGGGCAATCGCCAACCCGGCCGCCAGCGTCGGCTCATAGCCGGTCAGCGACAGTTCTGGAAACACCAGCAACTGCACGCCGTGCTCCGCCGCCGCGTGCATAAACGCCAGGTGCCGCAGGATATTGGCCGGCACGTCGCCGGCGACGGAAGTGGTTTGAGCAGCAGCAAGGGTCAAGGCAGTCATGGTCGCGTCCCAGCAATCATTATCTAAGTGTTACCAGCATATCGGCACTCGCCCCATAGCCGTAAGTACCTCACGCGATAGAAATTACTGATTGAACCCACCCGTGTGCCTCTAGTAAGCTCCGCCCATCATTTGGAGAAATACCATGTTGCCACTCACCCCCACTCAGGTTTGCCCTGCTGCCAGCGCCTCGCGCTCGGTGTCGGCTACCCGCGTGAACGGTTCGAGCGCACTGGTCAGCTTTTATTTTGGGTATTGGTTTAGCCACTGGCGCGCCTGATACCTGAAATCGGCGCCCACTACTCAAGGGGTCGCCTACCAGAGAAATCTAACCCCCGGTCGGCTCCCCGACCGGGGGTTTTGTTTTTTCAGGCCTTAATCATTTTGCTTCACACCGACTACTAAAAGGACTCACGACATGAACTACGCCACCTATTACCGTTACGACACTTGCACTGCATGGCGATTTAGCAAGCTCCGTTCGGGACAGCCTGCCGCCTCCGATCGGTCACCTATTGGTGGCAAGCCAACACACGCAGCCAATACGGCCAATTGTCGAACACCCCAGTAGGGCAGAGCGTGCGGGAACAGCCCGCCGCTTGCCCAGGAAGCCTTGAATATGAACTCCTCCGTCGCCGCTTTGCCTGTTTGCACCCTTGCCAGCGCCAATGAAGCCCTGACCCAGCGCCTGCCCAGCTCCCTTGAGCTCAAGCACCAGTTGCCCCTCAGCCCGTTCCTCAACGAACAGATCCACGCTCATCGCCAAGCCGTGCACGCCATTCTCAAGGGTGAAGATTCACGCTTGTTGGTGATTGTCGGCCCGTGCTCGATCCACGACCCGGAATCGGCCATGGAATACGCGCGCAACCTGAAGAAGCTGGCGCTGGAAGTCAGCGACCAGATGCTGCTGGTGATCCGCGCCTACGTTGAAAAACCACGCACCACCATCGGTTGGAAAGGCCTGGCCTACGACCCGCACCTGGATGGCAGCGATGACATGGCCGCAGGCCTCACGCTGTCGCGCGAGCTGATGCGCGAAATGCTGCGCCTGGGGCTGCCGGTCGCCACTGAGCTGCTGCAACCCATGGCCGCCGGCTACTTCGATGACCTGCTCAGTTGGGTCGCCATCGGCGCACGCACCACCGAGTCGCAGATCCACCGCGAAATGGCCAGCGGCCTGGGCATGCCCGTCGGCTTCAAGAACGGCACCGACGGCGGCGTGGCGATTGCCTGTGACGCGATGCGCTCGGCCTCGCACCCGCACCGCCACTTCGGCGTCGACAGCCAGGGCCACCCGGCGATCATCCAGACCCCGGGCAACCCCGACACGCACCTGGTGCTGCGCGGCGGTCACCGTGGGCCGAACTACGATGCGCAAAGCGTGGCGCAGGTGAAGCACGATTTGGCCAAGTCCAAAGTCGCGCCACGGATCATGGTCGATTGCAGCCACGCCAACAGCGGCAAGGACCCATTGCGTCAACCGGCCGTGTTCAACAACGTGCTGGAACAACGCCTGCAAGGCGACACCTCGCTGATCGGCATGATGCTCGAAAGTCATCTGTTCGAAGGTTGCCAGCCGCTGAGCGCGTCGATGAAATACGGCGTGTCGGTGACAGATGGCTGTCTGGGCTGGGACGGTACCGAGCAGCTGCTGCGCAGCGCGGCCGAGCGGTTGCGGGAACACCGCAGCGCTAACTGACTGCTTGAGATCAAATGTGGGAGCGCGCTTGTCGGATCGCCGCACCGCTGCGATGGCATCAACTCGGCGTACTTGATGGACCGAGGTGTCTGCATCGCAGCGGTGCGGCGATCCGACAAGCCAACTCCCACAGAAAAGCCGAGCACTGCGGTGCTGGCAGCTGAACTCGGTCAAAATTGTGAGAGCGGGCTTGCTCGCGAATGCGGTGGGTCAGTCAGCTTATTTGCAACTGAACCACCGCATTCGCGAGCAAGCCCGCTCCCACAGTTGGATCTCGGTACATCAGCTAGATGTGGTGATGCTCTGCTTTTGCTTCTACCACCTTGATCTGAGGCGCCCCGTTAACCACGATGGCCGAACGCAGGCTTGAATCCGCGGCTAACCCGGCAGGACGCCGGGTTAGCCGCGATGGGCCAAGGATGGCCCATGGCGGCGGCCCACGGATTCAAGCCTTCGTTCTGGCATGCCGAGCCTAGGCGAGGCGCCGAGTGGTGGGGCAAGAGCCCTTTTGGTTACTTTTGGCTGGGCCGGCATTCCGGGCTCTTTTCCAAAAGTGACCCGCCGTAAGGGCGGAACCAATAGCCGCCGTTACCGCAGCAACGGATATGCACTCAGAAGCGCAAGCCCAAAGACCGCCATCACAGGCAAGCCCCCCCCACACCTGAACATCACCGGACTCAGGAAGGCGGATACAACGCCTCATCAAACTGCTCCAACCTCGGAAACACCAAGGGCTGCTCCTCCGCCAGCCCTTGTAACCGCCCCCCGTACCCCAGCAAAAAATCGCGCCGGGCTTGATCACTGATATACGGCACATGCCACGCCACAAACGGCGCCAGCACTTCATACCCGACATACGCCAGCGTACCGCGCAGAATCGGCCGCAACATGTCCTCCAACGGCCCATGAATCGCGCCCTCGCCGAACATGTGCTCACGCCCGCCCAAGGTCACCGTAACCAACGCGCGCTTGCCCGCCAGCCCGCCCTGATCGTAGAAACGCTTGCCGCCGTAACACACGCCCGACACCAGCACCCGGTCGATCCAGCCCTTAAGCATCGCCGGCGCCGAGAACCAGAAAATCGGGAAGTTGAGGATCAGCAAATCGGCCCACAGCAACTTGTCCAACTCGCCCTGGATATCCGCCGCAATCGACTGCTTCTTCACACCCAGCCGCTGCTCCAGGGCATACACCAGATAGTCGGGATTCTCCCGCGTGGAAAAATCCGCCGCCGACGCCACTGGGTTCCACTGCATGGCGTACAAATCGCTGACTTGCACTTCGTGCCCCTGCCCTTGCAACGTGGCGATAGCCTGGTCGCGCAAGGCGGCGGTAAACGACTGCGGCTCAGGGTGAGCGTGAACAATCAAAACCTTCATGTGAACTCCTCAAACAGTGGGCGCGGCCCGTTGGGCCAGCAAGTGATCGAGCCAGTCCGGGTCCATTTCCGGCTCCGATGAAAACAGCAGGCCGGTGTAATCCTGGTACGGCGGGGTAAAAATCGCGCTGCGGCTGCCCTGGTCGACCACCCTGCCCCGCTGCATCACCACCACCTCATCGGCAATCGCGCGCACGGTGGCGACGTCGTGGGTGATAAACAGGTAGGCCACGCCCAGTTGCTGCTGGAGGCGGTTGAGCAACTTCAGCACGCCTTCGGCCACCAGTTGATCGAGGGCCGAGGTGACTTCGTCGCAGATGATCAACTGCGGGTCGGCCGCCAGCGCGCGGGCGATGCAGATGCGCTGCTTCTGCCCGCCAGACAACTCGCGAGGTTGGCGCTCCATGAAAACCGCCGGGTCCAGCTCGATCATCTCCAGCAATTCGGCAACCCGCGCGCGCATCGCCTTACCCTTGAGGCCCAGGTAAAACGTCAGCGGCCGGCCGATGATGTCGACGATGCGCTGGCGCGGGTTCAGCGCCGTGTCGGGGATCTGGTAGATCATCTGGATGCGCCGCAACTGCTCCTTGCTGCGCCGTCGAAAGTCCACTGGCAGCGCTTCGCCGTCATACAACACCTGCCCCGCCGTCGCCGGCAACAACCCGGTAATCAGGCGCGCGGTAGAGCTTTTGCCGCTGCCGGATTCGCCAATCACCGCCAGGGTTTGGCCGCGATACAGCTGCATCGACACGTCATGCAGCACCGGTTGATGCCCATAACTGGCACACACTTGGCGCACTTCCAGCAGCGGCACGTCCTGGGTCGGGCACGCCTTGGGCTCAGTACGGAAGCTACGCACCGCCCACAGCGATTTGGTGTAGTCCTGCTGCGGCTGGCTGAGCATGCTGCGGGTGTCAGCCTCTTCGACCCGCTTGCCGTGGCGCAGCACCATGATGCGGTCGGCCATCTGCGCGACCACCGCCAAATCGTGGCTGATATACAGCGCGGCGCTGCCGAAGGTTTTCACCGCGTCGCGAATGGCTGCCAGCACTTCAATCTGGGTGGTCACGTCGAGGGCGGTGGTGGGCTCATCGAAGATGATCAGGTCCGGGTGACAGGCCATCGTCATCGCCGTCATCACTCGCTGTAATTGCCCGCCTGAAACTTGATGGGGATAGCGTTGGCCAATGGTTTCGGGATTGGGCAGGCGCAGCACGCGGTACAACTCCACCGCTTCGCGCTCGGCCTGGGCGCGGCTGATACCGCCGTTGATCACCGCCGTTTCCACATGCTGGTCGATCAGCCGATGCGCCGGGTTGAAGGACGCCGCCGCGCTTTGCGCCACATAGGCAATGCGCAGGCCACGCAATTTACGCAGGGCCTCGGGCTTGGCCTGCAACAACTGAATGCCGTCAAAACACACCGAGCCCCCGACAATGCGGCAGCCATCGCGCGCATAGCCCATCGCCGCCAGGCCGAGGGTGGATTTACCCGCGCCCGACTCGCCGATCAGCCCCAGCACCTCGCCGCGCTGCAAGGTCAGGTCGATGCCCTTGATCAGCGGGTGCCAGGCGTCTTCGTAATGCCCTTCGACCTGCAGGTTGCGGATTTCCAGCAAGGGCTTGTCCATCCTCAACACTCCTTCAGGCCGCTGGATTTATGCAGCATCCAGTCGACGACAAAATTCACGCTGACCGTAATCAACGCCACCGCCAGCGCCGGCAGCAACGGGCTGATATCGCCGAAGGTGATCAACACCGCGTTGTCGCGCACCATGCTGCCCCAGTCGGCGGTGGGCGGTTGAATGCCCAGGCCCAGGAACGACAATGCGCTGATAAACAGGAACACAAAGCAGAAACGTAGGCCAAATTCAGCAATCAACGGCGCGGCAGCGTTGGGCAGTACTTCACGGCTGACCAACCACCACAAACCTTCGCCACGCAAGCGCGCCGCCTCGACAAAGTCCTGCACCACCACGGTCATCGCCACGGCGCGGGACAGGCGAAACACCCGCGTCGAATCCAGCAGCGCAATCACCAATACCAATGAGGTGGCGTTGGTGCCCACCACGCTGAGGATCAGCAGGGCAAAAATCAGCTGCGGGATCGCCATCAGAATATCCACCACCCGCGACAAACCCTGGTCGATCCAGCCGCCCTTGATTGCCGCGACCAAGCCGCTCAAGCCGCCGAGCAGAAACGCCAGCGTGGTGGTCAGGAAAGCGATCCCCAGCGTGTTGCGTGCGCCGTACACCAGGCGACTGAACATATCGCGGCCCAGGTTATCGGTGCCCAACAAAAACTGGCTGCTCCAAGGCGCGAAACCTTCGCCCACCACCTGGGTTTCGCCATACGGCGCCAGCAGCGGCGCGAACAGCGCCACCGCGATGTACAACACAATGATCAGCAGGCCGAACTTGGCGCTCAACGGCGCCTTGGCCACGTGGCTCAACAGGCTCATGGTCTACCCCTTGGGATGCATCAGGCGTGGGTTGCTGGCGATGGACAGCACGTCCGCGGTGGTATTGAGCAGGATGTAAGTGGCGGCAAAAATCAGGCTGCACGCCTGCACCACCGGGATGTCACGCTTGGACACCGAGTCCACCAACAATTGCCCCAGCCCTGGATAGACAAACACCACTTCAACCACCACCACGCCCACCACCAGGTACGCCAGGTTCAGTGCAACCACGTTGACAATCGGCGCCAGCGCATTGGGTAACGCGTGCCGCCAGATAATCCGCGACTGGCTGATGCCCTTGAGCCGGGCCATCTCGATGTAGGGGCTGGCCAGCAGGTTGATCAGCGAGGCGCGAGTCATGCGCATCATCTGCGCGATCACCACCAGGCTCAGCGTCGCGACCGGCAATACCGAGCGCACAAGGACCGTGCCGAACGACGCATCCGGCGCCAGGTTGGACAGGCTGGGAAACCAGCCGAGCTTCACCGAAAACACCAGGATCAGCAGGTAGGCAACAAAGAACTCCGGGAACGACACGGCGCTCAAGGCCGTGGTGTTGAGCAGGCGATCAAACCAGCTGTTGCGGTACAACGCCGCGAGCATGCCCAGCACCAGCGCGGTGGGCACTGAAACCAGTGCCGCCAGCGCAGCCAGGCTCAGCGTATTGCCCAACCGCGCACCGATCAGCTCGGCGATAGGCCGCTGGTTGGCCAGTGAAGCGCCCAGGTCGCCGTGCAGCAGGCGCAGCAGCCATTGCGCAAAGCGCGTGAGCGGCGGCAAATCCAGGCCCAGCTGCGCGCGAAACGCCGCCACGGTTTCCGGCGTGGCCGACTGGCCGAGCATGGCCTGGGCGATATCGCCCGGCAGCATGCCCACGGCGAGGAAGATGATCACCGAGACCGCGAGCAACGACAACACGCCGAGGGCCAGACGTTGGAGGATTAGTTTGAGCAGACTATTCATGGACGATTCTCATGCGGTGGATACGCTCCTTGAGACTGCACTTATCTGATGTGGGAGCTGGCTTGCCTGCGATGGCGGCCTGGAGATCTGCCGTGATGGGACGGGCCTCATCGCAGGCAAGCCAGCGCCCACATTGGATGTTCATTGGCTGGGCGATCTCTAGGCCTGCCACCACCGCTCGATCAACCGCAACCCATCCAACTCACCATACGGCGCCGTCAGCGGCCCATGGTTGACGCGGTTCGAACGCGCCGCCACGGAGCTGGCAAACAACGGCACAATCGCGCCGCCATCGTCCCGGCACAGCGCCTGCATTTCGTTGTACATCTCTTGGCGCAGCGGCGCGTTCATCTCGCCACGGGCGGCGGTGAGCAGTTGGTTGAAGCGTGCGTTGTCCCAATGGGTTTCGTTCCAGGCCGCGCCTTTGGCGTAGCCGATGCTGAACATTCGGTCGGCCGTCAGGCTGCTGTACCAGAACGAGGTGGTGAACGGCTGCTTCATCCACACATTGGAGAAGTAGCCGTCGGCCGGTTCGCGCACCACGTCGATGTCGATACCGGCCTGGCGAGCCTGTTCCTTGAACAGTACCGAGGCGTCCACCGCGCCGGTGTAGGCGGCGTCGGAGGCTTGCAGGCGCACCTTGAGCGACTCCACCCCTGCCTTGCGCAGGTAGAAGCGCGACTTGTCCGGGTCGTAGCTGCGCTGCTCCAGCGCGGCGTTGATAAAGCGGCTGCCCGGCTGGATCGGGTGGTCGTTGCCCACCAGGCCATAGCCGTACAGCACCGACGCCAGCAGGGTTTCGCGATTGACGGCGTGCTTCATCGCCATGCGAATGTCGTTGTTCTTGAATTCGTTGCTGTCGCACAGCATCGGGAAGGTGTAGTGCTGGGCGCCCTTGGTTTCTTCAATCACCAAGCCTGGATTGCGCTTGAGCAAGGCCACGGTTTTCAGGTCGACTTTGTTGATCACATCGACTTGCCCGGTGACCAGCGCATTGACCCGCGCGGCGCCATCGGCGATGGCGAGCAACTCGGCACTGGCAAAGTGCGCGCGGCCGGGTTTCCAGTAATCGGGGTTGCGCTCCAGGTCCATGCGCACGCCGGGTTCGAAGCTTTTCAGGCGATAGCCACTGGTGCCCACGCCGGCCTGCCAATCGGCGGCGCCGTCTTTGGCGGGCATGATCACCAAATGATAATCGGCGACCACATAGGCAAAATCCGCATTGCCTGAATGCAGCTCGAACACCACCGCATCATTGCCCTTGGCGCTGACGCTGGCGACATCGCCGAGCACGGTCTTGGCCGCTGAGGTGGAGTCCTTGCTCAGGTGGTGATTGATCGACACCACCACGTCATCAGCCGTCAGGCTTTTGCCGTTGTGGAACGTCACGCCCTGGCGCAGATGAAAGGTCCACACGCGCGCGTCCGGGGTGGATTCAAAGCGTTCGGCCAGTTCGGGGATCGCGCTGCCGTCCACGGCGATTTCCGTCAGCGTGTTGTACACCGCCGAGAAGCCGACGAAGGTGAAGGTGTCGACCCAGGAACCTGGGTCGCGTGAGTCGGTGGTGCTGCCGCCGGCCAGGCCCAGGCGCAGCACGCCACCCGGCTTGGGCGCCGCGTCTGCGGCGAAAGCGTGCATAGGCAAGCCCATGGAAAACGCTGCCGCCACCGCGCCGGCCACGGCGCTGTGTTTGAGGAAGTCCCGTCGGTGCATCGCTTGAGTCATTTTGTTGTTGTTTTCGCTCATGGTCTTGCTCCTCTAAAGATCAACAGGCACAGGCATGTTTCAGCTCGATCAAGGTCACGCCATTGCGTTTGAAGCCGTTGCGCAAGTCCGTCTGCAATTCATCCAGGTTCTTTGGCTGGTTCACGGTGCACCCGAACGCCTGGGCCAACAGCGCGAAGTCCGGGTTGCGCGGCAGCACGCCGATAGGCTCGATGTCCAGGCTGAGCATGTCGTCGCGGATCTGGCCGAGGGCGTCGTTGTTCCACAGCAGCACCACCAACGGGCTGTCCAGCTCCTCCACGGCGGTGGCCAGTTCCTGGGCGGTGTAGAGGAACCCGCCGTCGCCCACCAGCACCAGGCCCGGGCGCTGCGGTGCGCCGAACTTGGCGCCAATGCCGGCGGGCAGGCCGTAACCCAAGGTGCCGTAGCCGGTGGGGTGCAGCCAGCTGCGCGGGGCGCGGCTTGGGTAGGCGTAGTTGCCGGTGTAGGCCAGCTGGGTCATGTCGCTGCTGATGAAGGCGTTGGCCGGCAGTTCGGCCTGGATGCGGTCGAGAATGGCTTGGTGGATCGACTGCAATGGGCCGTGCCCCTGCTCAACGGCCTGCAGCAGCGCGGCGACTTTTTCGCTCGCGGCTTCAGGGTTGCGCGGCGTCGTTGGCAAGCGTGCAAGCAACGCCAGCACGGTGTGAACGGCATCACCGTGCAGCGCCACCGTGCAGGGGTAAAAATCATTGAATTTGCGTGGGTCGATATCCACTCGCAGCAGTTCGCCGTTAATCGGCAGGCGCTCGCGCCAATAATCGGTGTCGGCCATTTCCGTCCCCACCGCCAGCACCACATCTGCCTCGCTGATCAACTGCCAGCCGGGCTCGACGCAGAGGGTTGCACCGGCGTTCAGCGGGTCATCCATCGCCAGTAAACCCTTGCCCGCGACGCTGGTGAAAAACGGCGCCGCCAGTTGCCTGCTCAAACACTGCAAGGCCTCCCCCGCCGCCAGCGCACCACCGCCGGCAATGATCATCGGGCGCTTGGCCGAGGCGAGTTTCGCCGCCGCCTGATCCAGCACCTCGGCCGCTGGCAAACCACGCCCAGCACCGCGTACCACTTCATTACTCCAGTCCCTTTCGATCGGTGCCGCCAACACATCCAGCGGCACCGAAATATGCACCGGCCGTGGCCGCTCGCTGTCGAACACCGCGTAGGCACGGGCGACCAGCTCGGGTAAATCCTCGGTACTTAAGGCCACGGCCGAAAACGCAGTGATGGGCGCAGTGATCGAGCGCTGATCCTGAGTCTCATGCAGGATGCCCCAACCCATTCCGAGGCTGGCAATGTGGTTGACACTGGAGATCACCAGCATCGGGATCGAGTCGGCATACGCCTGGCCAATGGCGGTGGCGGCGTTGGTCACACCGGGGCCGGTGATCACAAAGCACACGCCCGGTTTGCCGCTGACCCGCGCATAGCCGTCGGCCATAAACCCGGCGCCCTGTTCGTGGCGTGTGAGCACATGGCGAATGCCGCTGCCGGGCAAGCCGCGATACAGCTCCAGGGTATGCACGCCGGGAATGCCGAACACCGTGTCGACCCCATAGTTAGCCAGTAAGCGCACCAAGGCCTGGCCGCCCGTCATCGTTTTATCCTGCATAACCCTCTCCTAAACGAATCAACGCATCGACCGCCGTGGCGCCGCGGGCATTGACCAACAATGGGTTCACATCCAGTTCCAGCAACTGCTCAGCGTTGGCGCACGCGTAGTCGGCCACGGCGCGGATCGCCGCGACCAAGGCGTCCATATCCGCCACTTCACGCCCGCGAAAGCCTTGCAGCAAGGCGGCGCTGCGCAGGCTGAGCAAGGCGTTGCGAATCGCACCGTCGGTGGTGGGTAGCAACAGGCTGCGGCTGTCCTTGAGCAATTCCACGAGGATGCCGCCAGCGCCCATCACCAACGCCAGGCCGAAGTCGTTCTCACGCTTGATGCCCACGATCAACTCGGCCAAAGGTGGCGCCGCCATGGACTCCAGCAACAATTGATCGAAGACCACACCCGGCGCGTGCACCGCAATTTTGCGCCGCATTTGCTCGAGCGCGGCCGTCAGGGCGAAGCCATCTTGCAGGTTCAACGCGACGGCACCGGCTTCGGTTTTATGCGGCAAGTCGGCGCTGACAGCCTTGAGCACTAACGGGTAGCCCAACAGCTTGGCATCCGCAATCGCCCGCCCCGGCGTACTCAAGACGCCGGCTGGGGTGCTCAGGCCAAAGGCGCGCAAGGCTTGTTTGGACGCCCACTCATCCAGAGCCTGGGCTTGGCCCCCAAGGGTCTTGGGGCAGAACGGCTCAAGGACCGACTCGCCGCGCTCGAGCAATACGCGACGATTGTTTTGGTAATCGGCAATCCGCCCCCACGCCGCCAGCGCATCCTCCACGCCTTGCAGCGCGGCAATGCCGTGGGCGTGCAGATGTTCGCGGGCGTGGCGCGGCAGTAACTCGGGAAAGGCCGAGGTGACAAAGCCGGTCTTGCCATGGCGGCTGAGTGCGCTGCAGAACAGCTCCAGCAGCACGTCGCATTCCTTGCGCTCGCCGGTAAATTCAGCCGGGTAATCGAGCACCAGCATGGCCGCGTCCGCGTCAGTGCGCAGGGCCGTGTCGAGCATGCGGTTGAGCGCTTCGCGGTCGCCCCAGATGGCGGTGGTGAAGTCGAGCGGGTTGACCAAGTTGGCGTAGCTGGGCAGCACCTGCGCCAGCTCGCCGCGCTGGTCTTCACCCAGCTTTGGCAGGGCCAGACGGTTGCGCTCGGCGTAGTCAGCAATCAGCCCCGCGTCACCACCGGAGCAGGCCAACGCCATGAGGCGATTGCCCGCCGGCAGATTGCCGCACGCGGCCGCTTTCAGGGTTTCGACAAAACTCACCGGGCCGCTGACGCGGATTACCCCCAAGCGCGCAAACAGGCTGTCGTAGAGCGCATCGGAGCCCGAGAGCGAACTGGTGTGACTCAACGCCAGCTCGGCACCGATCTGCGACACGCCGGTTTTCAGCGCGATGATCGGGATGCCCTTTTCCAAAGCCTTGTGCGCCGCGCGAGCAAACCCCGGCACATTCTTCAGGCCTTCCAAGTGCAGGCCGATGGCGGTGACGCGCGGCTCATCGAGCAACACATCCATCAATTCGGCAACGCCCAGTTGCGCCTGGTTGCCCACCGACGCCATGTAGGCCACCGGCAACGAGCGGTCGCTCATCGACAGGTTGTAGGCGAAGTTGCCGCTCTGGGTCAGCACTGCCACGCCCTTCTCCACCGCTTTGCCGCCGTGGGCCACCGGCCATAGCGCCGAACTGTGAAGGTAATCGAGCAGGCCGTAGCAGTTGGGGCCGAGCAACGCCATGTCGCCTGCCGCCTTCAGTAACTGCTGTTGCAAAGCCGCGCCGCCAGCACCGGTTTCGGCAAACCCCGAGGCGTAGCAAATTGCGCCGCCGGTGCCGATGGCGGCGAGTTCCGCCACGCAGGTCAGCGTCAGCTCACGGTTGGTGGCGATAAACACCGCATCCGGGCCGCACGGTAAATCGGCGATGCGGCGCACACACGGGATACCGTCGAGGCTGTCGTGCTGCGGGTTGACCAGCCACAGTTGCCCGGTAAAACCGCCGTCGGCGCAGCGCTTGAGCGCGCGTGCCATGCTGCGCCCGCCGACGAAGGCCAAGTGCCGGGGCGCCAGCAGGCGTTTGAGGTTGTCGCGAATAGCCTGGGACATAAGCGTTCTCCGCGCCGATCAGCGCAACAGCGGCCGCAACAGTTCACGGGCAATGATGTGGCGCTGGATTTCCGAGGTGCCTTCCCAGATCCGCTCGATCCGTGCGTTACGCCAGATGCGCTCCACTGGCCCCTCGTCCATCAAGCCCATGCCACCGAAAATCTGCACGGCTTCATCGGCGACTTTGCCCAGGGTTTCACTGGCAAACAGCTTGGCCATGCCAGCCTCGCCGTCGGTCATGCTGCCTTGGTCCATCTTCCAAGCGGTGTGCAGGGTCAGCAGTTCGGCCGCGCGAATCTGCGTGGCCATGTCGGCCAGTTTGAAGCTCACGCCTTGGTAGGTACCGATGGGCTGGCCAAATTGCTTGCGGTCTGCCGCCCATTGCAGTGACACATCCAACGCGCGCTGGGCCTGGCCGACGCAGTTGGCGGCGACCATCACGCGCCCGGCGGTGAGCCAGGCGTTAGCGACATCCCAGCCTTTGCCGACCTCGCCGAGCACCTTGGACGCGGGCACGCGACAGTCGTCGAAGAACATTTCATAGGTGTGATAGCCACGGTTGCTCACGCACTTGGGGCCACGGCGGATCGTCATGCCGGGCGTGCCCCGATCAACCAGAAACGAGGTCACCGCGTTGCGCTGGCGGCCGTTGTGTTCATAGGTGTCGGTCACGGCAAAGACGATGGCAAAATCAGCGTGGCCGGCATGGCTGATGAAGTGCTTGCTGCCATTGATCACGAAGTCATCGCCGCTGCGCACGGCGCGGGTCTTGATGGCGTTGGCGTCAGAACCGGCGCCCGGTTCGGTCAGGGCGAAACAGTCGATTTTCTGGCCCTGCACGCAGGGCAACAGGTAGTCGTCAATCTGTGCGCCGGTGCAGGCCATTAGGATTTTTGACGGTCGCGCGACGAACACGTGCAGTGCCCACGAGACCTTGGACAACTCCCGTTCGATCAGCGCCTGGGACAGGTAATCCAGGCCACCACCGCCGACTTCTTCGGGCATGTTGAAGGCATAGAAACCGGCGGCAATCGCCTTGTCGCGAATCTGTGCGGCAAGCTCGGGCGACACCTCATCGGCGCGGTCCACCGCCGCTTCATGGGGCAGCAATTCCTTGGCGACAAAACTGCGTACCGCGTCCACCAACATGTCTTGTTCTTGGCTGAGTTGGAAATTCATGGCGCTACCTGCTCGGGGGTGTTGTTGTTATTGGCCGCAGAAATTCGGTGGGCGCTTGTCCATGGCCGCGCGCAGGGCTTCGGCGCCATCGGCACTGCGCCCGCACAACAGCCCGGCGGCCAGTTCGGCCTGCAATTGCTCGGGCAGGCTGCGGGCGGCGCCTTCGCGGATCAGCGTCTTGGTCTGGGTGAAGGCGAACGTCGGGCCGTTGGCCAGGCGGGTGGCCAGCTGCGTGGTGTGGGTGTGCAGTTGCTCGTCGGCAACCACTTCGCCCACCAGCCCGGCAGCCAGTGCGCGATCAGCGCTCCACAGCTCGTCGAGGAACAGCAGGCGCTTGGCGTGTTCGCTGCCGATCAGCCGTGGCAAGTGCCAGCTGGCGCCGGCATCCGGCGAGTAGGCCATGCTGGTGTAGCCGGCCTTGAAGCGCGCCGACTGGGCGGCGATGCGCAGGTCGCAGCACAGCGTCAGGTCCATGCCGGCGCCGACGGCGGTGCCGTTGATCGCGGCAATCGTGGGTTTGTCGAGGGTGTGCAGGCGGGTCATCAGGGCGTGGGCGGTTTCGGTCCAGCCGTAGGTTTCCAGGGCGCCACACGATTCGGCTTCGGCCCACTCAGCCAGGTCGGCGCCAGCGCAGAAGCTGCGGCCGCTGCCGGTCAATACCACCACGCGCACGGCGGGGTCGCTGTTGAACGCATCGAGCAAGGTATGCAGGTGCTTGAGGGTCGGAATGTCCAATGCATTGCGCTGTGGGCCACGGTTGAGGGTGATCCAGGCAACGCCTGCTTGCACATAGGTGAGCACGGACGAATCGGTAGGCATGGCTTCCTCGAATTATTTTAATTGGCGTGAGGGGTGCGACATGACGAGATACTAAACGAGTGTTCAGTAAGGAGGCAATCGGCAAACAGCAAATTTTTTCAGAGGGCAAATACCGGCCTGAACAGTGCGTTCAGGCGGCGAGAAAGGCTCAGGGTTTGAGCAGGTAACGCTGGCGCCCGCCGCTCTGCAGGCCGTCGACCCACGCCTCGCAGATCTGGATGCCCTGCTCCGGGGTAAAGGTGCCGGGGTTGAGCCCGGACTCCAGCCACAGCCCGTCAAGCAAGGCGCTGAGGGCGATGGCGGCGAGATCGGCGTCGAACTGCTGCCAGCCTTCCTCCTTGGCCATGTCGGTCAGGGCGGAGCGCATGATGGTGCGGTACTCACCGTAGGAATGTTCGTGAGCCTGGTTGATAGCGGGCGCCGTTTTCACCGCGCCCCAGAACACCAGCCAGGCATCGAGCAGTTGCGGGTCGAGCAATTCAGCCGAAAACGAACCCCGGAACAACGCCGAGAGCCGCTCGCGAGGGTCCGGCGGCGCCTTGGCCATGGTCTCGCGCAGCAGGCTCATGACTTGACCGGTGATCGTGCGGTAAGCCTCGGCCACCAATTCGTCCTTGCCGGAGTAGTGGTGGCTGATCAACCCGACCGACACCCCGGCCTCGGCACTGATCTTGCGGATCGAGGCGCCCTGGAAACCATCGCGCTTGAGGCACGTGAGCGTGGCCTGGACCAGATTGGCCTTGCGCAATTGCGGCTCCATGCGGGAGAAGCGGGATTCCTGGGTCATGGGGCAGTGTCCTGGTTGAGTCGGCTGCACGACTCTACATCAGTCACGGAACCCCGGCGACACCCGATCCAGCATCCGCAGCAATGCCGCCCACGCCAACTGCATGGCGTCCGGGTCGGTCAGCTCGCCCTCCTCCAGCGCGCGTCCAGGGTTGTTGAATTGCTGCTCGGTGTAGGCGCAAACCTCGGCGGGCGGCAGGATTAATGCGCCGCAAGCCTGGGCGGCAATCTGGATTTCGCAGGCCTTGTCCAGGTAGTACATGCGCAGGAACGCTTGGCTGACCGTCTCGCCCACGGTCAACAAACCGTGATTGCGCAGCATCAGCACCGGCTTGTCGCCCAGGTCATCGACCAAGCGGCGTTGCTCAGCCATGTCCAGGGCGACACCTTCGTAATCGTGATAGCCGACCTTGCCGTAGAACTCCATCGAGATCTGGTTGACCGGCAACAAGCCGCACGCCAGCGCCGCCACCGCACAGCCCGCACGGGTATGGGTGTGCAGCACGCACTGGGCGTCTTCGCGCGCACCGTGGATGGCGCTGTGGATGACAAAACCGGCAGGGTTGACGGCGTAAGGCGAAGGCTCGACCGCGCGGCCATCCAGGCCGATCTTCACCAGGCTGGAGGCGGTAATTTCATCGAACATCAGCCCGTAGGGGTTGATCAGAAAGTGGTGCTCAGGCCCGGGAATGCGCACCGAGATGTGGGTGAAGATCAGGTCGCTCATGCGGTAGTGCGCGATCAGTCGATAGCACGCGGCGAGCTCTTCACGCAGTTGCTGTTCTTGGGATGGCTCGGTGGAGTGAGTCATTTTTATTCTCCAGGCACGGGGTTGGTGAGGGCGACGCTAAGCCAGACGCCAGTAAAAAAACAAGTTGATTTTTTACTGGCGCTCGCCTCCTATAGAAAAATAACAATAACAGCGCCTGGAGTATCCGCACCATGTCGCACCCCGCCTTTGCTCACCTGTTCCAGCCGCTGCAACTGCGCGGCAAACGCCTGAAAAACCGCATCATGTCCAGCGGGCATGACACCTCGATGCCTACCGACAACCAGGTTAACGCGCAGTTGATCGCCTACCACCGCGCACGCGCCGAAGGCGGTGTGGGGCTGATCGTGCTGCAGGTGGCCGGGGTGCATGACAGTGCGCGGTACACCTCGCATGTGCTGATGGCCACTGACGATGCGTGCATCGACGGCTACCGCGAATTGGCCCAGACCTGCCATGCCCACGGTACCGTGGTGCTGTCGCAGATCTTTCATCCAGGGCGGGAAATCATGGAGTCGGCAGACGGTTTGCTGGCCGTGGCGTACTCGGCTTCAGGGGTGCCCAACGAACGGTTTCGAGTGATGCCTCGGGCGCTGGAGCAGGCGATGATCGATGAGATCGTCGCCGGTTACGCGGCGGCAGCGAGGCGCTTGCATCAGGCGGGTATCGACGGGGTGGAAGTGGTTGCCAGCCATGGTTACCTGCCGGCGCAGTTTCTCAACCCGCGAGTTAACCGGCGCACTGATGACTACAACGGTTCGCTGGAGCAACGCTTGAGGTTCTTGAGGGAAATCATCGCGGCGGTGCGGGCGGCGACCGATGCGCATTTCATCATCGGCCTGCGTATTTCTGCTGACGAACGCGATGCCGAAGGGCTTACCGAAAGTGAATCCCTGGAGGCCGTGCAAAACCTGCAAACGCAGTTGGACTATGTACACATCGTCGCCGGTACTTCAGCGTCTCTGGGCGGCGCGATCCATATCGTGCCGCCCATGGCCATCGCTGCCGCGTACTTGGCGGATGAGGCGGCGACGTTCAAGGCCAGCCTGTCGATTCCACTGTTTGTGACCGGACGGATCAATCAGCCTCAGGAAGCCGAGTTGATCCTGGCGCGAGGCCAGGCCGATGTGTGCGGCATGACCCGTGCGCTGATTTGCGACCCGCTGATGCCTGCCAAAACCCTCGATGGCCGTGCCGAAGACGTGCGCGCGTGCATTGCCTGCAATCAGGCGTGTATCGGTCACTTTCATAAGGGCTTGCCGATCTCCTGCATCCAGCATCCCGAGACCGGTCGCGAGTTGGTCTTCGGCAACCTGCAACCGGCGTTAAAGCGCCGCCGCATCATGGTGGTGGGCGGTGGGCCGGCCGGTATGAAGGCCGCCGCCGTGGCGGCGCAACGCGGGCATGACGTAACGCTGTACGAGGCCAGCGGGCAGTTGGGTGGGCAAGTGTTGTTGGCGCAATTGCTGCCTCGGCGCAGTGAGTTCGGCGGCGCCAGCACCAACCTGCAACGTGAGATGGCGCTGGCGGGTGTTCGCGTGGTGCGCAACACCCGCGTCGACCGTGCGCTGGTGGAACAGGCGCAACCCGATCACGTCATCATCGCCACCGGCGCCGAGCCCTATTGGCCGGCCTTCGAGCAAGGTGGCGAACTGCAGGTGGTGGACGCCTGGCAGGTGCTGCGCGATCAAGTCACGTTGGGCCGCTCAGTGGTGGTGGTCGACTGGCGTTGCGACTGGATCGGCCCCGGCATCGCCGAACGCCTGGTACGCGCCGGCCATCAGGTGCAATTGGCGGTGAATGGCACCCACTGCGGCGAGAACCTGCCCCTTTACGTGCGCGATCAACTGGCCGGCGAGCTGCACCGGCTGCGCATCCCGATCATCCCCTATGCGCGCCTCTACGGCTGCGATGACAGCACCGTCTACCTGCAACACACCGCCAGCGGCGAGCCGATGCTGCTGGAAAATATCGACACCCTGGTGTTGTGCCAGGGCCATCAGCCGGTGGACACTCTGGGCGCGGAACTGGCGGGTCTGGTGCCCTTTGATCGCATCGGCGACTGCCTGGCCCCGCGTACCGCCGAAGAGGCGATTTACGAAGGACTCAAGGCCGCATGGCACCTTTGAACGACGACCCCCAGCAACTGTTCCTCGGCACACGCATTCGCGGCCTGCGCAAAGCGCGCGGCATGACGCTGACCGAGCTGGCGCAGCTCAGCGAGCTGACCGCCGGCTATCTCAGCCAGTTGGAGCGCAATCTGGCATATCCATCGATCCCGGCGCTGTTCAATATTGCACGCAGCCTGGAAGTGACTATCCAGTGGTTTTTCGCCAGTGAGACCATTCCCGCCGAGGCGGATGAAGGTTATGTGGTGCGTCAGGGCAACCGGCAGAGCATCCGTTATGAAGATGGCATCGTCGACCAACTGCTGACGCCGTTGCCCAACCATCAACTGGAAATGCTGCAATCGAGCTTTCCTCCCGGCGCCTATAGCCAACAGAGCTATAGCCACGCAGGCGAAGAAGCCGGCTACGTGTTGAGTGGGCGGTTTGAGCTGTGGGTGGGAGAGCGGCATTTTTTGCTGGATGAAGGCGACAGCTTCAGCTTCGCCAGCAGCGAACCGCATCGGTATGGCAACCCGGGCAAGGTGCAGACCGTGGTGATCTGGGTGATTACGCCGCCGACGTTTTAGGCCGCTGGCACAAATGGAGACGCTTCCTACAGGAACCGGCGACGGTGGCGCGGCATGCCATCAGTGTTAGGCAGGCAGGTCGCTTGTTATAAATCGGGCTACTTCTTTTCGAGGTTGTCGCCATGTCTTTACTGCAGTTGCTGTTTGGAAAGCCAACGCAAGATGATTGGGATCGAGTAAGGGACGTCAAATCCCTTAAAACCTGGAAGGTCGTACGTGGCGGCATTGGCGTCGATGCTGTCGAAAACATGGCATCGCCGCACTACCAAGAAGCGGTGCGCCAGGTGCGCAATATGGAGGCCGATCATTCATGGGCCTGCTGATCATTCTTCCTTTAAATGTGTGCCTTGCCTGTTCAGCTTGAGTGATCGCAAGGTCTATGTTGGGATCGTACAGTTCGCCGGAACACCGACAGAGTCCGAAGGTGTGGACCATAGGTTTACCTTGATTCCCCTACTCAGCGGATACCGGGATAAGGACACGCTGGACGTTACGTTCAACACGCACTACCCCCAAACGACCCCGCCCCTGCCCATCATGCTGGCCCAAGAAAACGTGGTCTCTGGTACTCGCTTCGACTTCACCACCTGGAACACTTTCCAATCGCGCAAAAACCGCACGACGCGACAGGGCCAGTTCTACCAACACCGCCCTGCTCGACCAGTAAACACCTCACGCGCGTGCGCGGTTCGACCGATGAACGCCGCCCTCACGGCCACTTGAACACCTCGTCCACCGGCACGCGGTAGCCGACTGCCAAACGGTTGGTTTCATTGGCCATGCCGACCACGGCCTGTAACTCGCCAAACATAGCGTCGGTCATCCCGGCCTTGCGCGCAGCCGCTGTGTGAGAAGCGATGCAATACGGGCAATTGTTGGTCACGCTGACGGCCACATAGAGCAATTCCTTGGTCAGCGGGTCGAGCGCCCCCGGTGCCATGATTTCCTTTAGGTTTTCCCAGGTACGGCGCAGCGTCGGCGGGTGGGCGGCCAGGCATTTCCAGAAGTTATTCACATGATCGACCTTGCGGGTCTGCATGATGTCGTCATAAACCGCACGCACTTCAGGGCTGGCATCGGCGTATTCGGTGAGGTGTTGAGTCATGGTACTTCCAAGGCGTTGAGAGAGCGTTGTGGAATACCGCGCGGAGCCCTCTGCTGGCAAGTGAAGCTGTTCAGTGCGCTGTAAGAAAGTTGACGAACGGTCTGTGACCGGCAGGCTTGTCGTGGCTGGCAGGCTTGCCACAGGATTCGTGATTTGCGGTAAAGAGTCCTTTTCGGATTCGACGGTTTTTCCGAAGGAACGACGGGCGGATACTCGACTCCATTGTTCACACCTCTTCAGGAGTTACTGATGTCTATCCCGACCCAAAACGTCCCCGCCTTCGGCCTCGGCACCTTCCGCCTGCAAGGCCAAGTGGTGATCGACTCCGTGAGCACCGGCCTGGAACTGGGCTACCGCGTCATCGACACCGCGCAGATCTACGAGAACGAAGCGGATGTCGGCCAAGCCATTGCCGACAGCGGCGTACCGCGTGACGAACTGTTCATCACCAGCAAGATCTGGATCGCCAACTTCGCCGAGGGCCAGTTGATTCCCAGCCTGCGCGAGAGCCTGCGCAAACTGAAAACCGACTACCTGGACCTGACCTTGATCCACTGGCCATCGCCGGAAGACCAGGTGCCTGTCGCCGAATTCATGGGCCAGTTGCTGGAAGCCAAGCGCCTGGGCCTCACGCGCCAAATCGGTATTTCCAACTTCACGATTGACCTGATGAAACAGGCGATTGCGGCGGTAGGTGCCGAGAACATCGCCACTAACCAGATCGAACTGCACCCCTACCTGCAAAACCAGAAGGTGGTGGATTTCGCTACCGCCAACGGTATCCAGATCACCTCGTACATGACCCTGGCCTACGGCGAAGTGCTCAAAGACCCGATCATCCAGCAAATCGCCGAACGCCATCACGCCACCCCGGCGCAAGTGACCCTGACCTGGGCCATGCAATTGGGTTACGCGGTGATCCCGTCATCGACCAAGCGCGCGAACCTTGAGAGTAACCTCAAGGCCCTGCAACTGACCTTGAGCGCGGCCGACATGGCGCAGATTGCCAGCCTGGAACGTGGCCACCGCCTGACCAGCCCCAAAGGCATCGCACCGAAGTGGGACTAAACCCTGCTGGCGGGCTCGCGGGATAATTCCCTCAGCCACGGCAACACTCGCAGGCCACCGGTGGCCTGCGGGGGGTCGATGATGTCCATGAAGTGTTCAAGGTTAACGGTGTCTGGCGCGCCGGGCAGCCGTACCAACACGCTGGGTGTTACATCGGATTGGCCCAGGTCCTGGTGATCGTAGACCAGCGCATGGCGTACCTGCGGCTGCGGCCCGACGGCATGGGCCATCAACCCCGCATTAATGATCAGCACGTCAAAGGGTTCGGCCGGGATGGCGGTGAGAATCTGCAGCTCTTCGAAGGTTTGCACCGGGACAATCCGGTGATACCCCAACTGGTTGAGCATTTTTTCGATGTACAGCCGGTGCAGGTGCTGTTCATCGGCAATCAGGATGGTCAGTGCTTTGTTCGGCATGGCAAATCCCTGGGCAGGCTGTGCTCGTCAGTGAGCATCGCCCATTCTCCAGACATATCTCGAAGACAAAATCAGGCTTATTCCCACTTATTGTAGGAATTTTCCCAAATCCGCCAGATGACCATCAACCATCGTCAATGCCGATTGCAATAAGCACTCAGGTAATGATGCAGCTCGCCGATGGCCTCACCGACGGCGTCAACCGCCGAGCCCAAAGCCTTACGTTCCTGTCGTTGACAAACCGACTCGAGCGTTTCACAACAGGCAATCAGCGCCAAGGCCTTGACCATTCGTGCCCCGCCCTTGGCGCGGTGGGCAAGGTCATGCAGCGCGTGAAAATTCGTTGTGTGTTGCAGCGACGGGAGCAGCGCGCGGTCAGTTTCCAAGCTATCGAGCAACGGCTCCAGCAGCTCCTTCAGCGCGGCGTGATCGTCCCCCGTCAACGAGATTAACGTGCTCAAATCGAACGCCACTTCAGTTGCATCTGGACGAGGAAGGGCCGTGAGCGAGGCCAGGGCCGAGCGCAAGTCCTCAAGCCCGGCAGGTTTGAACAGGCATCCATCCATACCCGCTTGCCGACAACGCTCGGTTTCTTCCGGTTGTGCGTTGGCAGTAAAGCCCAATAACAGGCACGGCTCCAGGCCGAACTCTCGCTCATGCGTGCGTATATCACGGGCCAAGGTGTAGCCATCCTTGAGGGGCATGTTGCAATCGGTGATCACCGCATCCGGCTTCTCGGTTCTCCAGAGCTCAAGCCCCTGTATACCTTCTTCGGCAGTAATGATGCGATGCCCCAGGAAGCTCAATTGCCGCGCCAGCAGCAAACGGTTGGCCGGGTAGTCATCCACCACCAGAATGTCCAATGCCCGCGCCGGCTGGACGGCAGGTTGGGGGGCTGATACCTCAGCCGGCAAAGTAGCCGTCCTGGCCAACGCCAGCGTCACGTCCACCCGCGTTCCTTGGCCGAGCACACTGCTCAAGTGCAGCTCACCCTCCATCATTTCACACAGGTTACGGCTGATCACCAGCCCCAACCCCGACCCGCTACGCGCCGATTGCTCGGTATTGCTTCCCTGAATAAACGGGTTGAACAGCCGTTGCTGGTCTTGCGCACTGATGCCAATGCCGGAGTCTTCCACCCATAGCCTGAGGCTCAGCTGGCACGTGTCGGACGCCGGCGAACTGCGCGCGCCCAACCGCACCTGGCCTGCAGCGGTGAACTTGATGGCATTGCTCAGCAGATTGGACACCACCTGCTTGAACCGCATAGGGTCAGCCAGCACCTGGCAATCAATCAACGGATCAAGCTCTACCTGCAGCGCCAAGCCCTTGGCCCGCGCCAGCCCCTCGAACACCCGCACCACCGACATCAGCAGTTCATGCAGGTTGGCCGGCTCCAGGGCCAGGGACAGGTGGCCAGACTCGATCCGGGCAATATCCAGAATATCGCCAATCAACTCCAGCATACCGTGAGACGCAACCGAAGCCACCTCCAACGCATCGCGGTCGGCGTGGCCCTGCTCGGCATTGGCAAGGGCCAGTTCGATCATGCCGATCACCGCATTCATAGGGGTGCGGATCTCATGACTCATGGTGGCCAGGAACGTAGTCTTAGCGCGGTTGGCGGCGTCGGCATCCTCCTTGGCCTCCTGCAACTGGCCCAATAGGCGCTGACGCTCACTCACGTCCACCCAACCGGCAATCATGCCCACGACGTTATCGTCGCCATCACGGTACGGCAGCATCCAGTGGTAAATGGTTAGCGCCTTGCCACTGGGCAACCTGAGTACCCGATCATGAATCTGCGGCTCGCCACGCTCCATCAGCCGCAGGTAATCGCCATGAAAAGACTGAGCCTGCGGGAGGTTAGTGCTGTCGTTTTCTATCACTGTCTTGCCGATCACCGTTTCGAGCTTGTAGCCGAACACGTCCAGGTAAGCACTGTTGCAGGCCATCAGCCGCCCTTGGCGATCACGCACATAAATCGGATGCGGTGTGCCGTCGATCAACACCCCCATAAAGCGCATCTGGTCGCTCAAGGCGCGTTCGGCCTGGGCACGTTTGCGTATCAGGCTGCGCAGGTAAAACGCCCACCCCAGGGTTATCAGCAGCAATAGCGCCGCCAGGCCAAAACCTTGAATGATCGCGCTGCGATGGCGTAGCCAATGGTCTTCGACGATAACGTCAGTGCGCCACTGGCTGATCAGCTCATCCATTTCCTGAGGCGGGATGCTCAGCAACGCCTTGTCCAGAATCGAATACAACTCCAACTGGCCGCGGTTGACCCCAAATGTCATGCGTGCTGGGTCAGAGCCGACTGTGCTGGTCACGCGCAACGTGTCACGGTACTGAAGGGCGATCAGGTAGCGCGCATTGATTAATGAATTGACGGCCCCCTCGGCGGCGCCACTGCCCAACAGCGCCATGGCTTGTGTGGGGTTCTTGGCCTCCACGAAGTGGATACCGGGGTAATCGCGATTGATGACCTCACGCAGCGCACTGCCCTTGGTAATCGCCAGGCGTTTTCCAGGCATGTCCTCCAAGGTCATCGTCGCCGGGTCGTCGTTGCGGGTGACCAGCACCAGAGGGTTGGTCAGGTACGGCCGAGTAAAGCGCAACTGATCAGAGCCTTCGATACTGGGGGTAATCACCGCCATCATATCCGCCCTGCCAGTGCTGACCGCGTCAATCTGCTGGGGCATCGACCCGCCAGGGACAACGTCGAACTTCAAACCGGTACGCAGGCTGATCCGGGACAACACGTCGGCACTCAATCCGTCCAATTGCCCTTGCGCGGTAAAGGAGGCCAAAGGCAGCATCTGGTCGGACGCTACCACTCTGACCCGGGGATGTTTCTCCAGCCAACGCTGCTCGCCCGTGCTCAAGTGCAATCGCTCAGCACCGAGCAGGCCAAGATTACCGCCACTCCAACGCCGTAATATTTCCATCTGCTCGTTAGCCGGGATCGCCCGCAACGCCGTATTGACGATGCGCAGCAGCCGAGTGTTATCGCGGGAAACAGCGAAGGCAAAGGAGTTGGATTCCAACGTGGAAAAGTCTGCCATTTGCACATTGTTCAGGTGGTTGCGGCTGATCTGGTAATTGGCGGTGATGGCGTCTCCGAGATAGACATCGGCGCGACCGAACGCCACGGCGCCGATGGCTTCGAAAATAGACGGAAACAGTTCCACACGGGCCTTGGGATAGAAGGCCTGTACGGCGTCGGGCGGCATATAGTGATAGAGCATCGCCACGCGCTTGCCTGCCAAATCGACAGTCAAGGCCTGGGCGTCTCCGGTGCGGGTTACCAGGACCGGTTGATCGTTAGCGTAGGAGCGAGACAAGACCAACTCCGAGTCGCCCGCTTCAAAACCGTTGGCCGTCCCAAGCAAGTCAATGGCGCCTTTCTTGAGCGCTTCGATCACCTCATCGCGAGTGTCGTAGCGCCGAACCTCCACGCTGACATTCAGCGCCTGGGCGAGCAACCCGGCATAGTCGGCCGTGATCCCCTCAAGCTCGTCGTTATTATTCGTCAGTTCGAAAGGCCCGTAATCCGGTGCGGAAACCCCCAGGAGCAACGTACGACGCTCGCGCAGCCAGTGCCAGTCAGCCTCCCCTTGCTCCATGGATGGGCCACGGCTATCCAGGCTGGCGTGCCCCAGCAAACGCAGGGCTTGAGGCTCATCAAGGGCGACCGCCGCCATCGGCAGCAGCCCTATCAACAGGGCAATCATCAACCTTCGAATGTGGGTTGGGGTCATTTCAAATCAGATCAGATGATTACGCTGGGCGAACTTGGCCATGTGCACCACGGATGACATGCACAGCTTGTCTTTGAGCCTCGTTTTATAGGTACTGACGGTCTTGTGGCTGAGTAGCATTTGATCGGCAATCTGGTTGTTACCCAGGCCCAGAGCCAGCATGCGCAACACCTCCACCTCACGGTCCGAAAGCGACTCTACCAGCTGCATCTCCGTGGACTGCAAATCGTCACGGCGCACCGAACTGGTCGGTAAGCTGGGAAAACAACTGTAGTTGGACATCACTGCCTTGATCGCCTTTTGCAACTCGTCCAACTCCCCGGTCTTGGAGACGAACCCCATAGCACCGGCACGCATGCAGCGAGAGGAAAAATACTCAGGAATCGCCGCCGTCAGTACCAGCATCTTGCACGGCACGCCCAGCGCCTTGACCCGGGCGATGACCTCAAGCCCACCCAGCTTCGGGATTGCCAAATCAAGAATAATCAGGTCTGGGCGCCCCTCTCTGGCCTTCTGCACGGCATCCGCGCCATTACCCGCCTCATCGATGTCGGTGAAACCTTCTTGCTTAAGCAAGAACCGAACGGTCTGGCGGATAAACGGGTGGTCATCGACTATTAATGCTTTGTTGTTCATAAATATGCCTTGGTGTAAGTAGCCTTACACATCACTAGGAACACAGGTACCTGTGAGAAATGACAGTGCCGACCAACGGCACTGCCCTCACCCGGGACGATAGCCAGGTTGTGCCTGGTCCCTTCGGTTGAAAACGCGGCGAACACGTACAACCAAACCGACGTCGCCTGCTAGCTGCAAGTACGCAACCTTAGCAACGAAATGACGTTTCACCCGAAGGGATAATCCCACCCACATGTAGGACTTATCCGAGTAAAGTGCCGCCAATCCGGCACTTGGCAAGGCTTACTACGACCACGCTAGTCGGTGGTACTCGGGCTCCAGAAGGCCTGCACCACCAAGGTCGACGTGGAAATACGCGCCACCAGCGCATCCAGTTCGTCGCCATCGACCGATGTCGCGGCCAGGGTGGCCTCGATCTCCACTTCTTCGCTGCCAAAGGGCCGCACGTCGACGTCACTGGCCGGGTAGTTGCAGCGCGCCAGTTCGGCTTCCAGCAAGACCATCACCGCCTGCTGCTGGCTACGCCGCGCGATGACATAGAGGATGTTGGTGACCTCTGCCGACACCACGTCCATCGGCTGGCGGTTGATGTTATTGACGATCGGGCGCAGCAAGGTGTTGGCCGCCAGCACAAACAGCGTGCCTAGCAACGCTTCCAGGATCAGGTCGGCACCGGCACACGCACCGACGGCCGCCGAGGCCCAGAGCGTGGCAGCCGTGTTGAGCCCACGCACGTTGCCCTCTTCGCGCATGATCACGCCGGCCCCCAGAAAGCCTATGCCCGAGACCACATACGCAACCACACGTACCGCGCCTTCCGCGCCGCCCAGGCGGCTGGCCATGTCGACAAAAATCGCCGCACCCACCGCCACCAGCACATTGGTGCGCAAACCCGCCGTGCGCTGGCGGTACTGGCGCTCAAAGCCGATCAAGCCACCCAGGATAAACGCCGCAGTGAGGCTGACCACGGTATCGACCAAGGAATTGAGGTTGATGTTGTTGATTGCTTGCATAAGAAATCTCCCTGAACGCAGCAGCCTAATTTAAGCCACCGCCGACCCGGAAACCTTCGTGCAGGTACAACCGTGCACACCGCGCCGGTGTTAAAGGCACAGTCAGCTTGGCCCGCCCACCGTAAAAGGTAGGCGTGTCCGTCGCAGCCTGAATGATTTCAGGTGCTGGTCAGCGTCGATGAGAGGGGTTCGGGCAGGCGCCAGGACAGGCGCTGCCGGGATGCCGCTTCTCGCTTTTTGAGGCGAGACAACGGCATAGAAACAATGCGCGTTACCTTGCCAAGTAGGTGCCGGTTACCGAAACCGGCCGACGACTGTCACTCGAACAAGTACCCACTGAGGGTCTCCGCTATTGATGAAAACGCGCGGAGTTTACGCGCCGATGCCGCGGGAGTAAACCGTAGGAAAGTTTACCGATGGAGATTAGGAAGGTTCTTCAGGGTAAGTTCAGGAACTGTTTTTCTGGAAACACCAAAGAAACAATCTGGGAGCAGGCACGTCGGGTCGCCGCATCGCGGCGATGGCATCAACTGGTTATGCCTGACACACCGAGGTGTCTGCATCGCAGCGGTGCGGCGACCCGACAAGCCAGCTCCCACAGTAAGCGGTGTACATCCGCGGTTACGGCGTACCCGCTCGACCCTTTCCAGGTATTCATCAATCCGGCCACCTGCCAACGCCTTGACCTGAATCGACACCGTATTGACCTGCCGCCCCATCGTAATCCCCTCCCGCGTACGCACCTGCACATACCCAAGTTTGGGCCAGAAACGCTCCGCCTTGGCATTGCCGACCACCACCGTCAGCCGCAACCACTGGGCGCCTTTGCCCAGGGCCCACGCCTCAAGTTCGGTATGCAGCCGCCGCGCCAGCCCGCTGCCATGCAAGCGCGTATGCACCAGCAACAGCCCGATATGCCACACCCCGGCTGCAAGCAAGTCGGCGGCGATATTTACCACGGCGACCAATTGACCCGCAGCATCGCGGTAACCCAGCCAGTACAGGCGACTGCAGCTCCAGCCTGCGGGCAGGTCACCCTGCAACTCTTCACGCGCTTCAGTAGGCGTCGCGGGTTCGCCGTTGACCGCGATGAAGTAGTCGGGGGCCTGCTCGAAGAAGTGCTGCAACTCGGCCTCATCGGCCAGAGTGAGCGGCACCACCCGGATATCCGGCGCGGCGCTTAGAGGAAGTTCAGGGTCACAAACCACATCCATGAGGTGATGTCCTTTCGAATGACTAGTCAACAATCCTGAGCGTCACGTGCGCGCCGTCAGGCAAATCCTTGATCTCAAGCGCAAGATCACCACAGAACCGAACCTGCTCGACATGATCCAGTTGACGCACATTGTCGATGGCGTACTCGCCGCCCAATACCGGCGAAATAACGAAGTGGTAAACCTGGCCAGACGCCAACGGCCCCAGCACTTCTTCGGCCTGCGCCACCATCGGCTGCAAATACCAGTCGTGCAGAAAGGTCTGATCCTTGGAGACCTCATCCAAGGCCGCACGCGTCTGCGCGATCACCTCGCAATAAAGCCCTTCTGGGCACAGCCGCCAATAGCGGCCCTGCGTATCCTTAAGCATCACGCTGCCAAAGGCTGTGGTGCCCACCACCTCGACGGGGTCGATACCCACCCAGCTCCAGCTGTCGCGTATCGCTTGAATCACGTCCATACAGCCTCCTTGCGCCGAAGCACGTCAGTCGTCCCGCGTCAGCACTTCCAACAACTCAATTTCAAAGCGCAAATTGCTGTTGGGCTTGATATGCGCGCCCATCGAGCGCTCACCGTAGGCCAGGTGCGCAGGCACAAACAGCGTGCGTACGCCGCCGACCTGCATGCCCATCAGCCCCTGGTCCCACCCCTTGATCACCCGCCCGGTGCCGATCACACATTGGAACGGCTTGCCGCGTTCCCAGGAAGAATCGAACACTGTGCCGTCTTCCAGAGTGCCGGTGTATTGGGTGGTGATCAGCGCGCCTTTGACCACGGTTTTGCCGGTGCCCTGGCGCAGGTCGGTGACCTGCAGTTCGTCGTTGCTCATAGGGGGCTCTTTGAATGCGTAAAGGCTGGGTTTTTCCCAGAATTGGGTAGGTTTGGCAAGTGCGGGAGCGATCAAAAAACACCCCTCCTGTGGCGAGCGGGCTCGCCACAGGGGGCGGGGCAACCCTTTATAACCAACGCCAGAACCGGCTCCAAAACCCGCGCCCCAAATCATCCTTGCACCGCGCATATTGCGCTGCATACAGCTGCGACCGCGCCTGCACTTTGCTCGCCACCGGCGGCAGCCAGGCTTTAGCCGCATAGGTGCGCTGGCGGTAGCCGCCCCAACCTTCGTGGTAGTTCAAGTACTGGCCGTAGGCATCGTATTTGTACACGCCGTTGACGGTGTAGGTCTTGTCCATGTACCAGCCGACAAAGTCGATGGCGTCGTCGAAGTCCTGGCGGCTGGCGCCGCTGCGGCCGGTGCTTTTGCGGTAGTCGTTCCACACTTCATCCTTGGCCTGGGCGTAGCCGGCAGCGGTAGAAACGCGGCCCCAGGGGATGATCCATAGCAGGTATTTGCGTGGCGCCAAGGCATCCTGACGGAAGCCGGACTCCTGATACATGATGGCGAACGGCACTTGGATCGGCACGCCCCAACGCTTTTGCGTGACCTTGGCGGCGTCGTACCAGTCGTCCTTTTCGCGGAAGATGCCGCAGATGTCATTAGGCGTGCGTGGCGGCGAAGTACCGCACGCCGCCAGCATGGAGGTGAGTAATAACAATCCGACGGCTTTGCCTGCGCTCAAGGGGCACCTTTGCGTGATTCGCGTAAAAAGCCGACATTTTACGCATTCATTGAGGCAGGTGGAGAAAAGGAAAAGCGGCCTCCTTGCCGCCCCTCCCGGTTTATCAAACCAGACTTATCAAGCCAACGGCACGCGACGGTTAGTCAGTGCCATACGACCGACAAAGAAGCTCAGCGCTGCGCCCAACAACAACATCGCCAGGGTGCTCCAGGCAGCACGGGACAGTTGCTTGGCCGCCACTTCACCGGCTTCACGGGCTTTCTGTTCAGCCTGTTGTTTCAGCTCAGCCACTTTTTGCATGGCCTGCTCATAAGCTTGGGCATAGTTGTCAACGATCTGAGTGGCCTCCTCCTTGCTCTTGCCGGTGCGGGCGGCAACGATGTTGACCAGTGCGTCTTTGTCAGCGGCATTCAGCGCTGGCTCACCGGACGCTTTGACGCGCTCGAACCATTGCTTCAACGCATCGCCGGCCTGGGCAGGATCGGTCGCCGCAGCAGTAGCCGCTTGCTTGCCCTCGGCGCCCGCCTGGTCAGCCTTCTGTTCAACGTTGGCCGGGTCCAACTCAGGCTTGCCGCTTTGCTTGAGCAGGGTATCCAGTTCACCTTGCAGGCTGTTCCAGTCCAGCTGGATGCCTTGCTCGTTCAACTGTTGTTTGACGCTGTTACCAATGCCCGGCGCAGCCGCCGCGATGCCGCTACCGGCAGCGGACAAACCTTTGCCCACCACGTTGCCGGCGGTACCGACCACGCTGGCGGCCAAACCCGCCAGCAGCCAGGTGGTGAGCAAGGTGGTGACGGTCCAGGTCAATACGCCGTGCAGGCCGCCGCGGTCAGGTGCGGTGCGCCCGGCCACGAAGGCACCCACGCCGATGGCGATCAGCGTCGACACAAACAACCAGATCCCGGCGCCGGTGCCGAAACCGCTCAGCGGGTTACCCGCTTTCATCGGGTCGACGGCACTCGCGCCGATGGCCGTACCCAGCACACTCAGCACCAGGTAGGTCACCAGTGCAATTGCACTACCGGCCAGTACCGAACTCCAGGACACACGAAACAGCGAACGATTGGTTTCATAGACAGTAGTCATACAGAGGTCCTTCACACGTTATGAGAGCAAGGCAAAATGCCTTGATGGTTGGGAGTGTGGCGAAAGGACATACGTTCAGTCGTGGCCCAAATGCACCAGCTCAACTGGTGCATTCGCACTTCCTCATGCGCACATTCTCTGCACTATCCTCAACCCCGGGTGTCGTACCCCCATGTGCCGTCTACCGGGAGAAACCATGAGCCAGGATGTCCTCGCCAAAGAAACCAACCGCCGCCAATTGCAGCAGATCATCTCCGGGCTGTCCGACGGCGTGATACTGGCCGAAGTCGACCAGACCATCCTCTGGGCCAATGAAGCCGCGTTGACCATGCACGGGATCAGCGACGTCGAGGCGCTCGGTGCCAATACTGCGGAATATGCCAAGCGTTTCGCCCTGCGTTACCGCAACAACCATCCTTTAGCGCTGGACAGCTACCCGCTCAGCCGGGTGGCGGCCGGTGAAGAATTCAGCGATGTGGTGGTTGAAGTCACCCCCACCACCGGCGAAGACCGCAGCTGGGTCCACCGCTTGCGCAGCCTGGTGCTGACCGACGCTCACGGTGAGCCGGAACTGTTGGTGCTGATCCTCAGCGACGCCACCGAATGGGCCAGCGCCGAGCAGCGCTTCGAGAAAACCTTCAATGCCAACCCGGCGCCCGCCGTGATCTGCCGCTTGAGCGACCTGCGCTACATCAAGGTCAACCAGGGTTTTTTAGAGATGACCGGCTACAACCGCGATCAGGTCATCGGCCGCTCGGTGTATGAACTGGATGTACTGGAACAGGCCGAGCGTAAGGACCTGGCCATCCAGCGCCTGAGCGAAGGCGCGACCATCCCGCAGATGCAGGCCGAGCTGCGCCTGCCCGAAGGCGGCAGCAAACTGGTGATCGTCGCGGGCCAACCGTTGGACATGAACGAGGAAGATTGCATGCTGTTTTCCTTCACCGACCTGGAACCGCGGCGCAAAGCGGAAATTGCCTTGCGCCAAAGTGAGGAACGCTTCGCCAAATCTTTCCGCCTGACGCCGGTGCCAACCTTGGTGTGCAGCGCGGCCAACCGGCAGGTGGTGGATATCAACGAAGCGTTCATGAACATCACCGGTTTTATCAGCGAAGAGCTGATCGGCAAAGCCGTCGAGGACATCAACTTCATCGACAGCGCCCAGGCCTTTGCGCAGCTGTTCGCCACCCTGGAAAAAGCCGGCAACCTCGACGGCCAGGACCTCAAGGTGCGTAAGAAAGGCAACGAGGTGATCGACTGCGTGGTCTGGGCCGACACGGTGCTGATCGAGGATGTGCCCTGTTACCTGCTGGTGATGATGAACATCACCGAACGCAAACGCTCGGAGCTGGAACTGGTGGCGGCCATTGAGGAAGTGATGCAGGACGCCTCGTGGTTCAGCCAGACCCTGATCGAGAAATTGGCCAACGCCAAGAGCGTCAACAACAGCCCCAACCTGCCGAACGTGGCCTTCACCGACCTGACCGCCCGTGAGCGCGATGTGCTGGGTTTGATCTGCGAAGGCCTGGCCGACAAGGAGATCGCCTCGCGCCTGAAACTGGCGCCCAACACCGTGCGTAACCATGTGGCCACGGTGTACTCCAAGCTGGGGGTGCACAGCCGCAGCGCAGCCATCGTTTGGGCCCGTGAACGCGGGTTGTTTGCCGGTGAATTGCGGGTCAAAAGCAAGAAATAGAGTGCAAATGCACTAGTGCAACCAGTGCAAATTCGCCTTATTTGCGCATGACGCGGTGCTTAACCTTGAAGAGTGGGCACAGGGCCTTGGGCCCTGTGCCGTGATGATTTGACCTCTTGAAGGAATGCACCATGAAAAGCGAACAAGTCAAAGGCGCCGTGGAGAAAGTCACGGGCAAGGCCCAGGGTTTTCTCGGCGACCTGACCGGTGATGAGCAGTTGCAAGCCGAAGGGGTTGCCCGCCAGGCCGCCGGCCAGTTGCAGCAAACCTACGGCGACGCGCTCGACACTGTGAGTGATTTTGCCAAGCACAAACCACTGGCTACCGTGGCCGTCGTCGCCGGTATCGGCCTGTTGGTAGGCTTGTTGCTGCGTCGTCGTTGAGGAGGCTGGGCACATGTTTACCCTCTCCCAACTGCGCAACTGCATCGAAGAAGCGCTGTTGCCCCTGACCTGTGAATTCACCCTGTGCCGTGACGCCTCGTTGACGTTGAAGGTGTTCGATGCCCAGAGCGGCCGGGTCGACTTGGTGGTGACGGGCATCAGCGTGAACAAGTTGCAGTCCACCCACGCAGTGGAAAAGATGGTGGAAGAACTGCGCTATGAGCTACAGAGCAACACCATGGGGCATCTGACCCTGGAAGACCTGCCAATGTCGCCTTCGGCGTCATGACCGCGTTGGTCGTGGTTTCAACGACGCTCCAATGAAGTAAAACACCCCGCCCCCGACGATAAACGCCCCCAACATGTAGAACATGGAGTGGGCCGGCAGGCTGGCCAGCACCAGCCCACACAACACCGGCCCCAACGCTGCCCCTAGGTTGGACAGGTTCTGCGCGCCGTAATACATGCCCCGCAGGTGGTCCGGGGCGATTCGGTCGATAAACATGTACTCAGCTGGGAACACGATGATCTCCCCCACTGTAAACACCGCCATCGCCAGCACCCACCACAGCACGCTGGTGGCCAGGGCAAACCCGATCACCCCCAACATGAACATGCCCAGGCCGGCGATCAGCCATTGGCTCAGATAACGGTGCGAGATGCGCCGGCCAATCACGTACTGCAAGGCAATCACCAGCGCGGCGTTGGTGGTGAGCACGGCGCTGATCACGGTGTAGGTATATTCCGCGGTGGTGGTCGTCACCAGGTACTGCGACAGGTAGGCAGTGAACTGGCCGAACACCACGGCACTGAGCAAGCCGCCAAGCGTGAAGCACACCAGCCGATGGTCCCGCAGCAGCACGCGGCCGACGGCGAGAAACGCCAGCGTTTTTTGCGTGGCATCGACGGTAGCCAGCGTGCGATCGCCCCAACGCCAGTACAGCAGGAAAAAACCCGCCCCCAGCAGCGCCGAGAGCATGAACGGCAGGCTGATATCGAGCTTGGCCACCATCGCGCCAAAAAACGGGCCGACGGCATAGCCGATATTGGTCAGGGTGTACTTGATGGAAAACACTTCGCTGCGCGAGTCTTCCGCCAGCAAGCTGGCAAAGCCGGCTTTGACGGCAATGTCGATAACGGCATAAGCCAGGTTGATCAGGATCAGGCAGCTGTAGAACAGCCAGATATCATCGGCCACTAGCGTGCCGACAAACCCCAGTACAAACAGCGCACTCAAGCCGAGCAGCAGCCGGTAACTGTTGACGCGGTCGACCAGGAAACCGCCGTACACGCTGAGCAATGAGCCGACGATCAATGAACTGCCGATCACCAGGCCAACTTGGGTAATGTCGAGGTTGAAGTGACGGGTGAGGTAAATCACCAGGTACGGAAAGGTAATCGCCTTGGCCAGCGTCAGCAGCAACGTGGCGCACAGCAACAGGTTCACGGTGCGAGGGTAACTTCTTATTGTGGCAAGCATCCTGCTCTCGCTCTTTGAAGGTAACGCGACCAGTGTTGCGCGTTACCTTAACGCAAGCGCCAGGAAAAAAGACCGGTCATTTCTTGACGGGGGTGATCTCGAGAATGGTGCCGTTGGTGGTCTTGAGCAGCACAAACTTGTCACCCACACGGGCCCATTGGCTGTCTGCTTCAGGCTGCTTCAAACCGCGCTTTTTCCAATCGCTGACCGCCGACTCCTTGCGCATCAGCATATCCGGGGCACGGTCGCCTTCTTTCAAATCACGGGCGTTGATGCTTGAAGGCGGCACGGTTTCTTGCGGGGTATCACCGGCCTGCACGACAAAGCTGGCGGTGGACAGGCCGGCGGTGATCAGCAGGCAAGCGGCTAGGGTTTTAGACTTCATGGGTGCTCCTTCAATGAATGGTGCGTACCCAGGTTCCGACCGCGGGCGCACGGAATCATTCAGCCAACTCCTTTCAAGATTTTCATCGCCCCCCCTGTGGCGAGGGAGCTGCCGCTGGTGTGCCTTGGTGGAACACCATCCGCCACTGCCCCTCCTCCTCGCGCCACACTGAACTGCGCAACGAGTCCCCTACGCCTTCGCGATGGCAGCGATAAGTCACCAGCGCCAGTCCCTGCCCGAGCAACTTCACGGCGAACTCAGTCATGCGCCGTGCCGAAAACACCTCGTCCTTCAACCCGGCAATCACCTCGGCCTTGCTGCCCCAGACATTGCCACTGGCGCCAAACTCAACGAAATCGTGTGCCAGCAACTGCGCCAATCGCTCCGTATCCGAGCGGGTGGTGCATTGCTGCAGCGCCTGTTCCAAGGCGAATAAATGCTGCTCCAACTGCATGCCCATTGCCCCCATGAAATTAATCCTGTAATTTTTCATGAAATTTCTTGATATAAATTTCATGAACCAACAACAAGAACTTGACGCCCTGGCCGTGCTGATCCACGACCTGCGCAAGCACAAGAGACTCACCCTGGCGCAACTCGCGCAAAAAATCGAGCGCTCGGTGGGTTTCCTGTCCCAGGTCGAACGCGGCCTGTCGCGCCCCACCGTGGCCGACCTGACCGCCATCAGCCACGCCCTCGATGTGCCCACCACCTACTTCTACAGCCTGCCCAAACCCAAGGCGGTGGATTGGGTCACCCGCCCCAACGAACGGCGCACGGTGTATTACGCCAATGGCATCACCGACATCCTCGTCTCGCCCAGCATGAACGGCGCCTTTTCGATGCTCGACAGCTTGCTCGCGCCCGGTGCCAACAGTGGTGAACACACCATGAGCGACCGCGCCGAGCAGGCCGGTTTTGTGCTGGAGGGCGAGTTGACGCTGTGGGTGGAAGGCGAGCCGGATTCGGTCACCCTCGGCCCTGGCGACAGCTTCCACCTGGCCAGTTTCGCGCATTGCCGCTACGCCAACCTGACTGATCTGCCCGCCCGCGTACTGTGGGTTTACAACTAGGAGCAACCCCCGTGAAAAACCAGTCTTCCACGTTGCTGGCCGAAGTACGGACCTTTCGCCAGAACCACCCCGACGTGCGTTACGTCGACCTGATCGCCCTGGACATTCCCGGGCATTTCTACGGCAAGCGCTACCCGGTGGACATGCTCGAAAAGGTCGCCGCCGGCAGCCCGCTGAAGCTGCCGCAAAACGCCGTGCTGCTCGGGGCGCAGGGTGGGCTGTTCAAGATTGGTGACTATTGCTTTCACGACGGCGACCCGGATGCCAACCGGCGCTTGGTGCCGGGCACGCTCAAGCCTGTGAGCTGGGAGTCGCAGCCGCTGGGGCAGATGTTGATCACCTCGGATGGCACCGAAGCGCCGATCGAATTCGAACCTCGCGAAGTGCTGGCCAAGGTGCTGGAGCGCTTGCAGCACAAAGGCATTCATCCGGTGGTGGCCTTTGAGCTGGAGTTTTACCTGTTCGATAAGAAGCTCGACAACGGCCTGCCGCAATTCGCCCGCGACCCGCTGAGCGATGACGCCGACGACCAACCCAACCTGCACATCGAACGGTTGTCGCGCTTCAGCGAGGTGCTCGACGACATGGCACAAACCGCCAAGGACCAGGGCATCGACATCACGGTGATCACTGCCGAAATCGGTCCCGGCCAGTTCGAAATCAACTTCGGCCACCTCGAAGACGGCCTGCGCGCCGCCGACTGGGCCGCCCTGTTCTGCCGCAGCACCCGTGGCGTTGCACTCAAGCACGGTTACCGCGCCAGCTTCATGGCCAAACCCTACCTGCAATACCCCGGCAGCGGCATGCATGTGCATGTCAGCCTCTACGACGCGGCGGGTAATAATTTGCTCGCCGCGCACCAGCAGCAACCGCTGCGCCACGCGGTGGCCGGCTGCCTGGAATTGCTGGCGCATTGCATGCCGATCTTCTCGCCCAACCACAACGCCTTCCGCCGTCTGGGTGGCACGGTCAACGCCGCAACCCGCGCCAGCTGGGGCTTTGAAGACCGCGATGCGTGCGTGCGCATCCCTGAGTCCGACCCGCGCAACCTGCGCATCGAGCACCGCCTGGCCAGTGCCGATGCCAATCCGTATCTGGTACTGGCGGCGATTCTGGCAGGGCTTGAGCATGGCCTTGAAGCCAAGCAAGAACCTATCGCCCCCCTGAACGAAGACCGCCTCAGCGGCACCGATTTCCCCGTGGAAATGCTCGAGGCCGTGCGCGCCATGCAACATCAACCGATATTGCGCGATAAGCTGGGCGCAGAATTTGTCGACGTGTATTGCGAGAACAAACGCCAGGACCACCTGGCCTTTCAACAAGAGATCAACGCGCGGGAATACCGCTGGTTTCTCTAACCCCTGGAACCACCGATGACCGAGCCCCACCCATGACCGAGCAGAGCGCCCCAGCCCTCAAGGAAATCTTCAACGTCGAACGCCTGCAACACATCGCCGTCGAGATGTCGGCGGTATACCCGGCGTTCGATGCCAAGGGCTTTCTCAAGCACGCGAAGGTGGGGCTTGCCGAGTTGTCGGTGATGCAGCGCATGGCGCGGGTCAGCGAAAGCCTGCATGCGGTGATCCCACTGGGCTACGCGCAAACCCTCAAGCTGCTTTACGCCCTGGCGCCGCGCCTGAACAGCGCCTTTGTCTATCTGTTCCTGCCGCACTACGTGGCGAGTTACGGCCTGGGTGACTTCAAGCGCTCCATGGCCGCGCTCAAGTACTTCACCACGTTTGGCTCTGCCGAATTTGCCATCCGCCACTTCTTGCTGCACGACTTCGAGCGCACCTTGGCGGTGATGCAGGAATGGTCGCTGGATGCCAACGATCACGTGCGCCGCCTGGCCAGTGAAGGCTCGCGCCCTCGCCTGCCGTGGTCCTTTCGCCTGGCCCAAGTGCAGGCCAACCCCGCGCTGTGCGCGTCGATCCTGAATAACCTCAAGGCTGACAGCAGCCTGTACGTACGCAAGTCGGTGGCCAACCACCTCAACGACATCACCAAGGATGACCCAGGCTGGGTGCTCAGCCTGATCGAAGGCTGGCACCTGGATAACCCGCACACTGCGTGGATTGCCCGCCATGCGCTGCGCAGCCTGATCAAACAAGGCAACACCCGCGCGTTGACGCTCATGGGCGCCGGGGCCAAGGCCGAGGTGAAGATTCATCACCTGGCCGTCACCCCGGCGGTGATCAACCTGGGCGAGCGCATCAGCCTCTCGTTCAGCCTCGAATCCACCGCTGCCACCGCGCAAAAACTGGTGGTGGACTACGCCGTCGACTACGTAAAAAGCGCCGGTCATAGCGCGGCCAAAGTGTTCAAACTCAAGGCATTTACCCTCGGCGCGGGCGAGCATCAGAGCATTCGCCGCGAACAACACATTCGTGAACTGACCACCCGCAAGCACTACCCCGGCACGCATTGGGTGCATGTGTTGGTCAACGGCGAGAAGCTCGCCAGCGCCGAGTTCGAACTGCGAATTTGAGCGCAAAAACTTAGGAGAATGCCTCTAGCTCGGTGCATTTGGACAAATTAACTTCTAAAGCAACCCTGTCCTTAGTCGTTATGATCCATAACGTCCGGCGCTTCTACTACCCGCCGGACGGTTATTTCAATGCATCCTGCGAGGCCCGAATGTACCGCTTTTCGTCTTACCGCCCTTTGATTGCCATCAGTCTTGGGCTTGCTACCCATTGCGCATCCGCTGCTTTGCAACCCATGGCCGAAGCCCCGCTGGCCAGCGACACTGAGCTGCACTGCCACTTCAACCGGGACGCAAGCACCGACTGCACCACCACCTATCACTACACAATCCTCGCGCCCACCGGCCGCGAAATGCTCTCACGCATCGATTTCGATTACTCCGAAGGCGATACCTTTGAAGTGATCAGCGCGCAGTCCACCCAGCCCGGTGCCAAGCCGGTAAACCTGGACGCCAAGCAAATCGACACGCGCACGGCGCCCAATCCCGACCAGGGCTTTCGCCGCGACAAGCAGACCTCCCTGGCCTTCCCGAACCTGCGCGTGGGCACACAGATTCGGTACACCGTGCGCGAACATCGCGCCGCCAAGCCGCTGATGACTCAGTTTCACTATGCCCTCTCGTTTGGCCCCAGCGTCGTCCGTCGCGACCACGTCAAGGCACGCTTTACCGCCGAACGGCCGATCCAGTGGCGCAGCGAACTGTTCGACGATTTCACGGTAACCGCGTCGGCCAACGGCAAGACCCTCGACGTGGTGCAAAAAGCCCCGGCCTACCTCAACTACACCAACGAAGCCTCCAACGCCACGCTGTTGCGCATCCCGCGTCTGGAAGTGGGCAGCGCCCTCGATCGCCAGGCGTATTTCGGTGATTTTGCCCAGCGCTACAACCAGATCCTCGCTGCCAACCTGCCTGCGCAAGCAGCCGCCGCAGTGGTCGCCGCACGCAGCCTGGCGCCGACGGAACAGGTCGCCGCGATGATGCAGCACATCAACGATCACTACCGCTACCTAGGCGACTGGCGCGCCACCGAGCGCGGCTATGTGCCGTTTAACCTGGACGAAATCGAGCAGCATGGTTATGGCGACTGCAAAGACCTGGCGATCTTGCTGACCGCGATGCTCAAGGCCAGCGGCATCAAGGCCGAAACAGCCTGGGTCAGTCGCGGCGAGAGGGTCGATGCATTGTTGATCCCCGGCACCAACGCGCCGAATCACGCGATTGTGCGCGCCGAAGTCGGTGGCGAGGTCTGGTGGCTCGACCCGACCAACCCAGTCTTCGCCCCCGGCCAGACCTTGCCCGACATCCAGGACCGCTGGGTGCTGGTCAATGACCCCCAAAGCCAGGTACGTGAAGAACACATCCCACTGGAACGGCCCGAAATCACCCAGCGCATGAACAAGCAGGTGCATTACGACAAACAAGGCAATGGCGCTACACAGGCCAGCATCACCTTCAGCCGCTTCCCAATGATGCAACTGAGCGTCGCCGACCGCCAACAAGGCAGCACCGCCACCGACCAAGATATCTGCGCCAACTTCGGTAACGAAATCAGCGACTGCCACGTCACCCGCCAACCCACCACGTTTGTGATGCACGACGGCTACACCATCAGCGCAAAAATGAACGACCAGCGCGCCCTGGAAAAACTGGGGAACAACTACGTCTATACCGACCAGTCGTTGAAAGGCCGATGGGACGGTTTCATCAACTACCGCCGCCACGGGCAGCAGGCGGACCTGTACCTGGGCAATCCCGAAACCATCGACTTCACCCTCACGCTGACCGGCGGGAAGATGGACAAGGCGATCCAAGGCTGCCAGGTGCGCTCACCGTGGTATGACCTGGACCTGGACGGAAAACTTACCGATGACGGGCTGCGCTATCACTATCGCCTAAGCCAGAAGAAGCGCTGGCTGACCCATGCTGAACTCGCCAGTGCGGCGTTTGGCAAGATGATTGACGAAGCCCGGGCGTGTGCCGAGCAGGTGCATCAGGTGGTAAAGCTTTAAGGTAAGGTCCTGTAAACGCAGAGCCCATGTGGGAGCTGGCTTGCCTGCGATACAGGCACCTCGGTCTATCAGTGACACACCGTTGATGCCATCGCAGGCAAGCCAGCTCCTACAGAAAAGCAGAGCACTGCGGCGCTGGCAGTTGAACTCGGTCAAAATTGTGGGAGCAAGCCCGCTCCCACATTTTTGATCCGGCCTACTCAGTGAGACTCGCCCAGCAGCAACCCCTGCTCGCGCGCGCACAACTCCACCACGTAATCCCACAACACCCGCAACCGCACCGACTTGTGCAGCTCCCGGCGCGAGCTGATCCAGTAGCTACGCTCAATCCCCTCCCCCGGCAGCAATGCCACCAAATCCGGGTCACCCGCCGCCATAAAGCACGGCAACACAGCGATGCCCAAACCCGAACGCGCCGCCTGGTGCTGGGCAATCACGCTAGTGCTGTGAAACACCACCTTGGGGTTGCGGCAGAAGCTGCTAAGGAACTTCAATTCCTGGCTGAACAGCAAGTCATCCACATAATCGATCCACGCATGCACGGCGAGGTCTTCACGTTTCTCGATGGGCGGGTTGCGCTCCAGATAGGCGCGGCTGGCGTAGAGCGCCAGGCGGTAATCGGTGAGTTTGCGCGTGACCAACTGATCGACGCTGGGCCGTTCCAGGTGGATGCTGATTTCCGCTTCGCGGTTGAGGATGCTGACAAAGCGCGGCACAGCCACCAGTTCCACTTCCAAGCCCGGGTAACGGTCGAACAACCCGCCCATGCGACCGGCGAGGAACATCACACCCAAACCTTCGGCCACACCGAGGCGAATCTTGCCCAGCGGCGCAGCGGAATGGGTGAGTTCGTCTTCAGCCAGCAGCGCGACGTTTTCCATGGCTTCGGCGTGCTTGAGCAGGGCTTCGCCAGAGGGCGTCAGCTCATAGCCCTGAGCGTGCTGCACGAACAGCGCAGTGCCGAGGCTCTTCTCGATGGCCTCGATATGCCTGGCCACAGTGGCGTGGGTGGTCTTCAGGCGCTGCGCGGCGGTGATCAAGCGGCCGCTGCGTTGCAACTCGAGAAAAAACCGCAGGTCATTCCAGTCGAACATGTCGCCTCCAATGCGAGAGCCTGAGCCGCGCTGTTTAAAAACGCACAGCAGCTGGGTAAAAACTAACATTTTTAAGACGAAAACTAACAACTAGGATGGGGCCAATAAGAAAAACAAGCGAGACCTCAGATGCCCATTGCAGCTGCTGAATACGATTACGTGGTAGTAGGCGCCGGCCCCGCAGGCTGCTTGCTGGCCAATCGACTGTCCGCCAACCCCGCCCATCGCGTGCTGCTACTCGAAGCCGGTGGCCGCGACAATTACCCCTGGATCCATATCCCCGTCGGCTACCTGTTCTGCATCGGTAACCCGCGCACCGACTGGTGCTTCAAGACCGAAGCCCAGGAAGGCCTGCAAGGCCGTGCGCTGAGTTACCCACGCGGCAAGGTGCTGGGCGGCTGTTCGTCGATCAACGGCATGATCTATATGCGCGGCCAGGCCCAGGATTACGACGGTTGGGCGGCCCAGGGCAACCCGGGCTGGGCCTGGAACGATGTGCTGCCGTTGTTCAAGCAGAGCGAAAACCATTTTGCCGGCAGCTCGGAATTTCACAGCGATGGCGGCGAGTGGCGCGTTGAGCAACAGCGCCTGCACTGGCCGATCCTGGATGCCTTTCGCGACGCGGCGGCGCAAAGCGGTATCGCGCCGATCAGCGACTTCAACAGGGGCGATAACGAAGGCTGCGGCTACTTCCAAGTCAACCAGAAGGCCGGAGTGCGTTGGAACGCGGCCAAGGCGTTTCTCAAGCCGATCCGCCAGCGGCCCAACCTGACCGTGCTGACCGACGTCGAAGTGGACCGCGTGGCGCTGGAAAACGGCCGCGCCTGCACCGTGCTCGGGCGTCAAAACGGCCAACAGATGAGCTGGAAAGCGCGCAAGGAAATCGTGCTGTGCGCCGGTTCCGTGGGCTCGCCGGGCATCCTCCAACGCTCAGGGATCGGCCCCTCCAACGTGCTCAAGCCGTTGGGCATCGACGTGCTGCACGAACTGCCGGGCGTGGGCGGCAACCTGCAGGATCACCTGCAATTGCGGCTGATCTACAAACTGGAAAACGCGCGCACCCTGAACCAGATCGCGGGCACCGTGTGGGGCAAGATGGGCATGGGCCTGCGCTACCTGTATGACCGCAGCGGCCCGCTGTCGATGGCGCCCAGCCAGCTCGGCGCGTTTGCCCGCTCCGGCCCGGAACAGACCTCGGCCAACCTTGAATACCATGTGCAGCCGTTGTCCCTGGAGCGCTTTGGCGAACCTTTGCACGCGTTCCCGGCGTTTACCGCTTCGGTCTGCGACCTGCGCCCACAAAGCCGTGGCCGTATCGATATTCGCTCCGCCAACCCGGCGGATGCACCGTTGATTCGGCCCAACTACCTCAGCCATCCGGAAGATCTGCGAGTCGCTGCCGATGCGATCCGCCTGACTCGGCGCATCGTGGCCGCACCCGCCTTGAGCCAATTCAAACCGGTGGAATACCTGCCGGGCGATTCACTGCAAACCGAAGAGCAACTGCACGAAGCCGCCGCGCGTATCGGCACGACGATCTTCCATCCGGTGGGCACCTGCCGCATGGGCAGCGACAAAGACGCGGTGGTCGATGCCCAACTGCGCGTGCATGGCGTGCCGGGCCTGCGTATCGCCGATGCCTCGGTGATGCCACGCATCACGTCCGGCAACACCTGCTCACCGACACTGATGATTGCGGAGAAAGCCGCGCAGTTGATCCTTTCGCCGAACACAAGGAGCCTCGCCCCGCAGAAAGAAACGGTTCATGCAATCTGAATAGCGGCGCCGCACCCGGCGCCGACAGTGGAACAACAATAAATAATCACTGTGAGGGTTACCCGATGTCAGAACATGCTCAACCCCTGGGCTCGGCCGTCAGCGCGAGCACCGGCAGCGAATCAAGAAAAGTCATCTTCGCCTCGTCCCTGGGGACGGTGTTCGAGTGGTATGACTTTTTCCTCTACGGCGCCCTGGCGGCGGTGATCAGCAAGCAATTCTTTGCTGGGGTCAACGATACCACGGCGTTTATCTTTGCCCTGATGGCCTTTGCGGCCGGCTTTGTGGTGCGCCCGTTCGGCGCGCTGGTGTTCGGCCGCCTGGGCGACATGATCGGGCGCAAGTACACTTTTCTCGTCACCATCATCCTGATGGGCGTGGCCACGTTCTGTGTCGGGCTGTTGCCGACCTACGCCAGCATTGGCATTGCCGCGCCGGTCATCCTGATCGTGCTGCGTATGCTGCAAGGCCTGGCGTTGGGCGGTGAATACGGCGGCGCCGCCACCTACGTGGCCGAACACGCGCCGGCCGGCAAACGCGGCTTGCACACCAGCTGGATTCAATCCACCGCCACCCTCGGCCTGTTGCTGTCGTTGCTGGTGGTGCTGGCCTGCCGTTACTTCACCGGCGACCAGTTCGAAGTCTGGGGCTGGCGCATTCCGTTCCTGTTTTCCATCGTGCTGCTGGGCATTTCCACCTGGATCCGCATGAGCCTGCATGAGTCGCCGGCTTTCTTGAAAATGAAAGAGGAAGGCAAGGCCAGCAAGTCGCCGATCCGCGAGTCTTTCGGCAAATGGGAAAACCTCAAGGTGGTGCTGATTGCGCTGTTCAGCATCAACGGTGGGCAAGCGGTGACTTTCTACGCGGCGCAGTTCTATGTGCTGTTCTTCCTCACCCAATTCCTGAGGATGGACCCGGCCCTGGCCAACATGCTGTTGATCATCAGCGTGGTGATCGGCGCGCCGTTCTTTATTCTGTTTGGCTGGCTGTCGGACAAGGTCGGTCGCAAGCCGGTGCTGATGCTCGGCCTGCTGCTGGCGACCGCGCTGTACTTCCCGATCTTCAAGGGCCTGGCGCACTACACCAACCCGGCGATGGACCAGGCCAGCCGTCAGGCACCGATAACTGTACTGGCGGACCCGGCCACGTGCACCTTCCAGTTCGACCCGGTGGGCAAGGCGCGGTTTGACAGCCCCTGCGACAAGGTCAAGACCTTCCTGGTCAAGCAAGGCCTGCCGTACAGCAGCAGCGCCGCGCCAGCGGGCAGCCCAGTGCAGGTGAGCGTGGGTGATGTGCGCATCGACGGTTTCGACGAAGCGGCCCTGCGCGGCGCAGTGACATTGGCCGGCTACCCGACTTCGGCGGATGTGGCTCAGGTCAACAAGGTGATGGTGGTGGTACTGATCGTGGTGCTGATCCTGATCGCCGCCATGTGCTACGGCCCACTGGCGGCACTGATGGTGGAACTGTTCCCGACGCGCATCCGCTACACCTCGATGTCGCTGCCTTACCACATCGGTAACGGTTGGTTTGGCGGGTTCCTGCCGACTGTGTCGTTTGCCTTGGTGGTGTACACCGGCGATATTTTCTATGGCCTGTGGTACCCGGTGGTGGTGACCGGGGTGAGTTTGATCGTGGGGTTGTTCTGCCTCAAAGAAACTCGGCATGTGGACATCGATAACAACTGAGTCAGCTTCAAGGGGCAAGCTGCAAGCGGCAAGTAGGAGCTGATCGGCCTCTACTTGCAGCTTGTAGCTTGAAACTTAAAGCTGTACATCCATACAGATAATGGTTGCTCAAATCCTTCTGACTCAGCATCCTGCAAGGCATCAACCTGATCTGATGTGATGACCATGCGGCTGTACCTCTGTGAAAAACCCTCCCAGGCCAAAGATATCGCGGCCGTGCTCGGCGCCAGCCGGCGCGGCGACGGTTGCTGGGTGGGTAATGGCGTCACAGTCACCTGGTGCATCGGCCACCTGCTGGAAACCGCCCCGCCCGATGCGTACGACGCCAAATACAAACGCTGGGTGCTGGCCGACCTGCCCATCGTTCCGGAAAAATGGAAGATGCAGGTCAAGCCCAAGACCGCCAGCCAGTTCAAGGCGGTCAAGCGTTTGCTGGGCGAAGCCCAGGAACTGGTGATCGCCACCGACGCCGACCGTGAGGGCGAGATGATCGCCCGTGAGCTGGTGGAGCATTGCCGTTATCGCGGCCCGATCCAGCGGCTGTGGCTGTCGGCGCTGGATGACGCGTCCATCCGCAAGGCCCTGGCCGCGCTCAAACCGGGCGCCGAAACTTTCAGCCTGTACCACTCGGCCCTGGGCCGTTCCCGCGCCGACTGGCTGATCGGCATGAACATGAGCCGCCTGTTCACCCTGCTCGGGCGCCAATCCGGCTATCAAGGCGTGCTGCCGGTGGGTCGGGTGCAAACCCCAACCTTGCGCCTGGTGGTGGACCGCGACCGCAGCATCGCCGACTTTGTGCCGGTGGCTTACTGGGCCATCGATGTGGACCTGCGCCATGAGCGTATGACCTTCACCGCCCAATGGCGCGCCATGGAGGATGCCTGTGACGACCAGGGCCGCTGCCTTAACCCGCAGCTGGCTCGCGACGCTGCCGACGCCATGCGCAACGCTGCCACCGCGCGGCTGGTGAAGCTGCGTACCGAACGCATGCGCGAGGTGGCGCCCCTGCCCTTCGACCTCGGCACCCTGCAGGAAATCTGCTCCAAGAAACTCGGGCTCGGCGCCCAAGAAACCCTGGATATCGCCCAATCGCTCTATGAAACCCACAAGGTCATCACCTACCCGCGCAGCGATTGCGGCTACCTGCCGTTAAGCCAGCACAGTGACGCGCCGAAAATCCTCGCCGCGCTGGGCCGCGCGGATGCGGCGGTGAACGAGCTGATGCCGCATATTGATGCCCAGCGCCGTTCGCGGGCGTGGAACGACGCCAAAGTCAGCGCGCACCACGGCATCATTCCTACAGGCGCTGGCAAGGACGTCGGGCAGCTCACCGGCAAACATCGCGCGGTCTACACCCTGATTCGCGCGCGCTACCTGGCGCAGTTCCTGCCCAACCATGAATACGATCGCACCCAGGCGGATTTCGACTGCGCCGGCCAAGCCTTGCGTGCGGTGGGCAAAGTCATCATCGAACCAGGCTGGAAACGCGCCTTGCCCGAAGCGCTGGCACCGGCAAAGGGGCGCGAGGCACCCGCGCCGCAAGCCTTGCCGACGCTGATTCAGGGCCAGGATTACACGGTGGCCAAGGTCAACCTCAAGGACCTGTGGACGCAGCCGCCTAAGCCGTTCACCGAAGGCGACTTGATCAAGGCGATGAAAAACGTCGCCAAACTGGTGGAAGACCCGCTGCTCAAGCAAAAACTCAAGGACACCACCGGCATCGGTACCGAAGCGACGCGCGCCGGTATCATCCAAGGCCTGTTGGACAGGGGTTATCTGGTGAAGAACGGCAAGGCGCTGTCAGCTACTGCGGCGGCGTTCAGCCTGATCGACGCAGTGCCACGCGCCATCGCCGACCCGGGTACCACCGCGATCTGGGAACAGGCGCTGGACATGGTGCAGAGCGGTGAAATGAGCCTGGAGGAGTTCGTCGCCAAGCAGGCGGCGTGGATGAGTAAACAAGTGGCGCGCTGCAATGGCATGCGCATGACCATCACCGGCCCGGCCAGCCCCGCTGTCCGAGGCGCCACGCCGTGGAAAAACAAACGCAAGGCCGCACCCCGCAAGGCGACTGGCACGCCCAAGCGGGCAAAAAAACCGACAAACGCCGGGTAAACGTTGAATAAATCCAGAGAATGACGTTTTTCGACGGGTTTAATGCCGCTTTGGGCCTTGTTCCGGCGTGGGCCGTCTAGGATTCTGTAGAGGACCTGCTGACTACCTAACAACAACACCGGAGTGGCCGCCATGAAAACCGTCGCACAAGTGCTCAAAGCCAAAGACCAGAAAAACCAGGAGGTCCACACCATCAAGTCGCACCAGACGGTGATGGAGGCATTGATCCAGATGGCAGCCAAAAACGTCGGGGCCTTGCCGGTTGTGGACGAAGGTAAGGTCGTGGGGGTGATCAGTGAGCGCGACTACGCGCGCAAGCTGATCCTCAAGGGCCGCTCTTCCGCGACAACGGCCGTGAGTGAAATCATGAGTTCGCCGGTCATCACGGTCGACAAGCACCAGAGTGTCGAAAAGTGCATGAACATCATGACGGACGGTCACCTGCGCCACTTGCCCGTGGTCGAAGATGGCAAGCTGATCGGCCTGCTGTCCATTGGTGACTTGGTGAAAGAAGCCATTGCCGAACAGGCTGACCTGATCAAGCAACTGGAGCAGTACATCCGCGGCGAATAGGGGAACCCATGCTCGACACGCTGGAACACCAAGAGGACCACCTCGACACCCTGCACCGGGCGATGGCTGAACGGCGCTTTTTGGTCTTGACCGGTGCGGGGATCAGCACATCCTCGGGCATCCCGGATTATCGCGACAGCGAAGGCGTGCGCCGGGGCAAGGCGCCGATGATGTACCAGGAGTTCCTGGCCACCCCACACGCGCGGCGTCGTTACTGGGCAAGGGCGATGCTGGGTTGGCCACGGGTGCGCATTGCACAGCCGAACAAGGCGCATCTGGCGCTGGCAACGCTGCAGCAACGCGAGCGCATCAGTGGGCTGATCACGCAGAACGTCGATACCTTGCATGACCAGGCCGGCAGCCATGATGTGATCGAACTGCACGGCAGCCTGCACCGGGTGCTGTGCCTCGATTGTCAGCAGCGCAGCGAGCGCGATGTGATCCAACGGGTGATGGAAGACCAGAACCCGTACCTGGCCGGCGTCGATGCCGTGCAGGCACCCGATGGCGATACGCTGCTTGATCGCGCGTTTGAGGAGCGCTTCCAAGTCCCGTACTGCCCGCACTGCAACGGCCAACGGTTGAAACCGGACGTGGTGTTTTTTGGTGAAAACGTCGCCCAGGCGACGGCGGCCAAGGCCATGGCTGCGGTGCAGAACGCTGAGGGTTTACTGGTGGTGGGCTCCTCGCTGATGGCCTATTCGGCTTTTCGCCTGTGCAAGGCGATGGTGGAGCAAGGCAAACCGGTCATTGCCATCAACCTGGGCAAAACGCGCGGGGATGAGCTGTTGCAGGTGAAGATCGAGGCCTCATGCGAGCGGCTGTTGCCGTTGCTGGTCGAGCGACTGGGACTGTAAGAACGCCGCAAATCAAAAATATGGGAGCTGGCTTGCCTGCGATGGCGGTGTGTCAGGCAAGCATTTGCTGACTGATACACCGCCATCGCAGCATAGGTATCGACACAACGTTGAAAGGCCGCCACATCCCCGCGAAAGCGGTGGGTCAGTCAACATCAATGTTTGCTGAGCCGACACCTTCGCGGGCAAGCCCGATCCCACATTTGATTGAGTTCAGCTTCAGAGATCAGGCTGGCTGTCAGGCCGCCTCAGCTTTGCTTTTGATCTGCTTTTGAGCTTGATCTGAGGCGCCCCGTTAACCAAGCCTGCGTGCGGGCACACCGAGCCTAGGTGAGGTGCCGAGTGGTGGGGCAAGAGCCCTTTTGGTTACTTTTGGCTGGGCCGGCATTCCGGGCTCTTTTCCAAAAGTGACCCGCCGTAAGGGCGCCCCCCATAGCAGCCGTGATCCAAATAACGGATATGTACCCAGCGGCCCCGCGTCAACCACAGTACTCAACCCGTAAAAAAGTTGTGTCGATACCTATGGCCATCGCAGGCAAGCCAGCTCCCACAGGGAATCCATCGCTGAATCGACCGCCCCGGCCCTTCGACCAACCGCACAAAAAATGACGCCCAAGTCACGTTTTCCTGCATTCTCCCGTCCCCACTACGATTTATGTAGTACTCTAAAAAAATCACTACATAATCGTTGACGTAACCTTTTTGTCCTTGCATTATCGAGACGTCTCCCGGATCGGGAGCGTTGGTAACAAGCGTTTTGAACAAGCTCGTCTGACCGCCGAGCTGTTTTTTCCGGATGTGCACTGCCCACAAGGCAGATTGATGAAGCTGACCGGCCTGTAAGGATCGGTACAAGGAGCTCAAACGCTGCTTGTCTTCGTTATGAAACCATTGCGTAGCAGTTCATCAGCAAGACTACATGCATCAGGTTCAAGACCCTGCCCGTATTCGGCAGACCCTCACTGACGCCCGGTTTTCCACGCCGGAGACAACTAAGCAGTTTTAACGGAATCAACTGATAGATCGCCAACTGGTCAAGGGGCTTACACATGAATCTGAACAACCAACCCACTATCGATGAATTGGCTGAGATGTTCGCAGCGCAGAAAGACACACTCGACGACCATATCTTGTGGGTCGAAAAATCGGGTCAAGTCCATATCGACTGCGTGGCGCCCCATACCCTTGAGGAAGAGTTCGATAAAAACAACCGTGAACTGGCGGCGCGCCTGAAGATGTACCGCCGCGGCCAAGGTTATGTCGGCAAGAAGGCAGCCGCCGACCAGAACTTTATCGAGCAAGTATTCGACACACTTAACAATGCCTGGTCGTCTTTCAAAGACAACTCGCAAGTTAAAGTCATCGACCGTTACTACTAAGTACAACTTACTCACGGTGGGAGCTGGTTTACCAGCTCCCACCGTTGTTTTGCGGTGCGCTTAAAAGGTTGGAAATCTGCCCTTCCCCGCTTCATCCCGAAAGATATCAAACAACACCTGCGCCGCCGCCGACAGCTCATGGCCAGGTTTGGTCAGCACTCCAATCGGCCGCTCAATCACCGGATCACTCAACGTGATGCAATGGGCGCCCGCCTCCTCCATCTGCCGTGCACACAATGCCGGTACCGCGCTGACGCCCAGGCCATTGGCAACCATCTTGCCCACCGTTGCCAGTTGATGGCTTTCCAACGCCACCGGCAATTTCATCTGCAACGCGCCCAGATGCTCCTCCAGCATTACCCTTACCGTGGAAGGCCGCTGCAAGGTAATGAACGGCTGTTCCAGCAAGGTTTTCCAGTCGATTTCGGCACGCTGGGCCAACGGTAAATCCCCCGGCACCACCGCAATAAACCGGTCCAGGTACAACGGCGTGAAGGCCAATGACGAACCTTCGGACGGTTCGAACGCCACGCCCAGCTCCACCTGACGGTCGCGGACCATCTCCAGCACCTGCTCGTTGATCAGGTCATGCACCGTCACATTCACCTGAGGGTAACGTGCGCGAAATATCTTCAGGATCGGCGGCAGTAAATTGCCCGCAAACGACGGCATCGCCGCCACCGTCACCCGGCCGCGCTGCAAGGTAAAACGCTGGCGTAGTTCATCCTCGGCGTTGTCCCAATCCGCAATCAAGCGACGCGCCAGGGGCAGCAACGACTCACCTTCAGGCGTCAGCGCAACGTTACGCGTATTGCGGCTGAACAAACGACCGCCCAAGCCCTCCTCCAGCCCCTTGATGGTCAGGCTCAGCGCCGATTGGGAAAGGTGCAGGCGCTCGCAGGCGGCGGCAAAACTCAGGCTCTGGGCCACGGCGAGAAAGGCACGCATCTGTTTAACTGTCATGAGGCTGCTCCGGACGGCGGGTCGACTATGCTGTTTTCTAAATCAATCAACCTTAAAAAACAACTTAACAAATCAATCCGTCGGCGCAACACTCAGGTCATTGGCTGGCCCACAAACAATAAAAGAGGTGCATATGGCAGGTTTCGATAAACGCGTGGCGTCCTATGAAGAAGCGCTGGCTGGCCTGGAAGACGGCATGACCGTGCTTTCCGGTGGTTTTGGCCTGTGCGGCATTCCGGAAAACCTCATCGCCGAGATCAAGCGCAAAGGCACCCGCGATCTGACCGTCGTCTCCAACAATTGCGGCGTCGACGGTTTCGGCCTCGGCGTGCTGCTGAAACAAAAACAGATCAGCAAAGTAATCGCGTCCTACGTCGGTGAAAACGCCTTGTTCGAGAAGCAATTGCTCAGCGGCGAAATCGAAGTGGTACTGACGCCCCAAGGCACCCTGGCGGAAAAAATGCGCGCAGGCGGCGCAGGTATCCCGGCGTTCTTCACCGCCACCGGCGTCGGCACCCCCGTTGCCGAAGGCAAGGAAACCCGTGAATTCAATGGCCGCCCGTACCTGATGGAAGAGTCCATCACCGGTGACTTCGCCATCGTCAAAGGCTGGAAAGCCGACCATTTCGGCAACGTCATTTATCGCCACACCGCCCAGAACTTCAACCCGCTGGCGGCCACCGCCGGCAAGATCACCGTGGTCGAAGTTGAGGAAATCGTCGAACCGGGCGAGCTGGACCCGGCGCAGATCCACACCCCAGGCATCTACGTCGACCGGATCATCTGCGGCACCTTCGAGAAGCGCATCGAACAGCGCACTGTCCGCAAATAATCCGCCAGCCCAAATAATAAGGAGACAAACAATGGCTCTTACCCGCGAACAAATGGCTCAACGCGTCGCCCGCGAAATGCAGGACGGTTTCTACGTCAACCTGGGCATCGGCATTCCAACCCTGGTGGCCAACTACATTCCCGAAGGCATGGAAGTGATGCTGCAATCGGAAAACGGCCTGCTCGGCATGGGCCCGTTTCCGACTGAAGACACCATCGATGCCGACATGATCAACGCCGGCAAGCAGACCGTGACTGCGCGCATTGGCGCCTCGATCTTTTCCTCCGCCGAGTCTTTCGCGATGATTCGCGGCGGCCACGTTGACCTCACGGTGCTCGGCGCGTTTGAGGTGGACGTACACGGCAACATCGCCTCGTGGATGATCCCTGGCAAATTGGTCAAAGGCATGGGCGGCGCCATGGACCTGGTGGCCGGTGCAGAAAACATCATCGTGATCATGACCCACGCGTCCAAGGACGGTGAGTCCAAGTTGCTCAGCCAATGCAGCCTGCCGCTGACCGGCGCCAAGTGCATCAAGCGTGTATTGACGGACCTGGCTTACCTTGAAATCGAAAATGGCGCTTTTGTCCTCAAGGAACGCGCACCTGGCGTCAGCGTTGAAGAGATTGTGAGCAAGACCGCCGGTAAACTGATCGTCCCGGACCACGTTCCAGAAATGCACTTCCAGTGAGGACAGATTCCATGCAAGACGTCGTGATTGTTGCTGCCACCCGCACCGCCGTGGGCAGCTTCCAGGGTTCGTTGGCGAACATTCCGGCGCCGCAATTGGGCGCCGCCGTAATCCGTCGCCTGCTGGAGCAAACCGGCCTGGACCCGGCACAGGTGGATGAAGTCATCCTCGGCCAGGTACTCACCGCTGGCAGCGGCCAGAACCCTGCACGCCAGGCATCGATTCTCGCCGGCCTGCCCCACGCCGTGCCGGCCTTGACCCTCAACAAAGTTTGCGGCTCGGGCCTCAAGGCCCTGCACCTGGGCGCCCAAGCGATCCGTTGCGGCGACGCTGAGGTGATCATCGCTGGCGGCATGGAGAACATGAGCCTGGCGCCGTACGTATTGCCCGCCGCGCGCACCGGTTTGCGCATGGGCCACGCCAAAATGATCGACAGTATGATCACCGACGGCCTGTGGGACGCGTTCAACGACTACCACATGGGCATCACCGCCGAGAACCTGGTGGACAAGTACGGCATCAGCCGTGAAGCCCAGGACACTTTCGCCGCCGCCTCCCAGCAGAAAGCCACTGCGGCGATTGAAGCCGGCCGGTTTGTTGATGAAATTACCCCGATCCTGATCCCTCAGCGCAAGGGCGACCCGGTGGCCTTCGCCGTGGATGAACAACCGCGCGCCGGCACCACCGCCGAGTCCCTGGCCAAGCTCAAACCTGCATTCAAGAAAGACGGCAGCGTCACCGCCGGCAACGCTTCCAGCCTCAACGACGGCGCCGCCGCAGTGTTGCTGATGAGCGCCGACAAGGCCAAGGCCCTCGGCCTGCGTGTTCTGGCGCGTATCGCCAGTTACGCCAATGCCGGCGTCGACCCAGCGATCATGGGCATTGGCCCGGTGTCGGCCACCCGCCGCTGCCTGGACAAAGCCGGCTGGAACCTGGGCGACCTGGACCTGATCGAAGCCAACGAAGCCTTTGCAGCGCAATCGCTGGCGGTGGGCAAAGAACTGGAATGGGACGCCGACAAAGTCAACGTCAACGGCGGTGCCATCGCCATCGGCCACCCTATCGGCGCGTCAGGTTGCCGCGTGTTGGTGACCCTGCTGCATGAAATGATCAAGCGCGATGCCAAGAAAGGCCTGGCGACACTGTGCATCGGTGGCGGCCAGGGTGTAGCCCTCGCCCTCGAACGCAGCTGATTCAAAGAGCAACATGAGAAAAGGCCCGATTCCACGAAAAATCGGGCCTTTTCTTTTTACGCGGTACCCCTGAAAAACCACAGTCCAACTGTGAGAGCTGGCTTGCTGCTCCCACAATGACCGGCATTATCAGTCCGTACGAGGCACCGCAAACACCGCATTCGCCCGCGCCACCACCTTCTCCCCCACCTGCAAGCTCACCGTGGCAAAGGCCATCTGCCGCCCTCGCTTGTGATGCTCCAACCGCACCACGATCCATTCCCCGACCTGCACCGCCCCCAAGTAATCCAAGGTCATGCTCGCGGTAACCAACGGCAACGGCGGCTCACTGGAAAACGCCATCGCATAACCCATGCCGACATCCGCCAGGGTCGCCAACACCCCGCCATGCACCGTGCCGCGCCCATTCGCGTGACGGTTGTCGGCGCGCAGGCCGATTTCCAGTTGCAGGCCTTCGCCCCGGCAATACGCCGGGCCTAACACGTCGAGCAGCGGGCTACTGCGCGGCAGCGAAACAAACCCTTCGGGCACGGCGTAGGCGATCATGGCGAATTCATCCTTGGAGTAAGGCTTGAGGTGTACGCCCTGCCCCCTAAGGCAGCCATCATCATCAGCCACGCAAATCCTGCGCGATGCTTTGCGTAAATCCGCCAGACCCGCTTTAATCGCGGTCAATTTCCCCCGCACACTCCAAGGAACTGCAATGCGCCACCTGGACGGCACAACAAAACCGCTGCTTTTGATCTTGCTGGCCGGCTTGGCCCTGGCCGGTTGTTCGCCCAAGGATCACCCTCGCGCCACCGTGATCAACGGCGAACAGGGCCGAGCCGGCGCGCAATTGGCGTATGAGCACGAGTTGACCCTGGCCCTGCCCGGCGCCCTGCTCGCACCGCGCATGCAGGCAACTCGCGAGGCCTGTGAGTCGGCACGTTTTGGCGTCTGCAATATCCTGGGCATCACCGAGGATGGCAACGGCGGCGAGATCATCTTGCGCATTGCGCCCACCGGCGTGGAGCCGATGGTCGCACTGGCCGCCGAAGGTGGAAAACTCGGCCAGCGCATCACCACCGCCGAAGACCTGGCCGACGCAGTCGCCGATGTGCGCCGTCGCCAGGACCGCCTGCAAGCCCAGCAGCAACGCCTCGACGAACTGACCAAACGCAAGGACATCACCGTCAGCGACCTGATCGCCTTGAGCAAGGAACAGGCCGGCATCGAAAACGAACTGCAGGAACTCGCCCAGGTCGCCGCCGGCCAGCAACGCCGCCTTGATACCAACCGCGTGACCCTGAATTTCCGCTCATCCGATGGCGCGAACCAGCCGTCACGCTTCAGCCGGATGTTCAGCAACCTGGGCGACAACCTAGTGGGCGGCACAGCAGACGCCTTGGAGCGCGCCAGTTATGTGCTGCCGTTCGTGATCCTGGCGTTCCCGGTGGTGTGGCTGTGGGTGTGGCTGTGGCGCCGCTTTGTTGTGGTGGGCAGGCGTACTGCTGCAAACGAGCTTCCTGTGGCGAGCGGGCTTGTCGAATCGTCACGATGATCAGCGCTTCATGCAGCGCTGATACCGCTCATCCACTCGCTTGGCAAACCAGGCTGTCGTCAGGTTGCGAGTGATCTTCGGGCTCTTGAGCACGATGCCCGGCAAGATCGCCCTTGGCATTGGCTTGCCCGCAGCTTTATCAGCCAGTGCATACACGCGTTTGTAGAGGGTGGTTTCCTCAAAGTCCAATTGCTCACCCTTCTCCAACTGGCTGCGGATACTGGGGTTGCGCATGTCCAACTTGGCGCCCAGGGAGCGCACCGCCAGCTCGGTGGTGCCCGGCAATAATGAACCGTAACGAATCAAGTCCCCATCTAGCGCCAGCTCGGTACCGGTGACACGGCTGAGCGCTGCCTGGAACGCGGCATTACGGCTGGCGTACCAACCGGCGTTGAAGTCAGCAAAGCGGTACAACGGCTGGTCATAATTGACCGGGTAGCCCAGCAAGTGGGCGATACCGAAATACATGCCGCCGCGACGCGTGAAGACTTCCCGGCGAATCGTGCCATCCACCGTGTAGGGATAACCCCGCGCCTGTTTCTGTGCAAAGTCGATGCTGACTTGCATGGGGCCTGCGGTATGCACCGGGTTGAAACCGCCGAACAAGGTATTGCCCAAGGGCACCACGCTGATGAAATCGTCAAAGATCCCACTCAGGTCCTTCTCCGTGCGCGCAGCACTCAAGCGATCGGCGTAGGACTTGCCCGTGGGCGAGCGCAATTGCAGCGCGCTACGTACCACAAAGGCCGGCACATGGACCTTGCCGGCGCGCCGCAAGATTTCATCCTGGGCGATCTTGCCCATGTTTGGCACCGCAGGGTCAACTTGGTACGTGGACTCTTGCTCGGTCACCGCCAGCACGGCGCAGATATTTTCGGTGCTGGGGTAGATCTTCTGGGTGTCAAAGGCGGTGTAGATATCCTGGGCCCAGCCTTTACGGTCCGGTACCGATGCCGGCAGCAGCCGCACAATCTGCGCGGTCACCTCGGCCTCGCTGCGTTCCGGCTGTTGCGGGCTGCGTGAAGTGGAGCAACCGGCCAGCACCAGCAACGTGGTGAGGCACAGGATCAGGCGGCTTGAATACATGGGGTTTCCTTGGCTAACGACGGGCCGGCATTGCGCATATCGACAGGTAAGTCTAACCGGGGTTCGCCGACATGCTGCACTCGCCAGCCGCAAACTAACGTGACAGGATCTGTCATCGACCATTCCTACAGGAGTTTGAATGCCATGCTCAGTGTGAACTTCTTCGTTACCTGCCTGATCGTCGTGCTGATCCCCGGCACCGGTGTGATCTTTACCGTGTCCACCGGCCTCACCGCCGGCAAGCGCGCCAGCGTGTTCGCAGCGTTGGGCTGTACCGCGGGCATCCTCCCCCACTTGCTGGCGTCCGTGCTCGGCCTTTCCGCGCTGCTGCACACCAGCGCGCTGGCGTTTGAAGTACTCAAATATGCGGGCGTCGCCTACCTGCTCTACCTGGCCTACGCCACCTGGCGTGATCGCTCGGCCTTCGCCATGAATGACGCACCGACGGTAGCCACAGCGCGCAGCCTGATGCTCCGGGGTTTGCTGCTGAACATCCTCAACCCCAAACTGACGATTTTCTTCCTGGCCTTTCTGCCCCAATTCGTCACCCCCGGCAGCACCGCGCCCGCCGTGCAAATGCTGGTACTGAGCGGCGTATTCATGGCGATGACGTTTGCGGTTTTCGTGATCTATGGCCTGCTGGCCAATGGCTTCCGCCGTGCCGTGATCGAATCGCCTCGAGTGCAGAACTGGCTGCGCCGCAGTTTTGCGGCAGCCTTTGCAGGACTGGGGTTGAATTTGGCGTTTGCGCAGCGCTGACAAGGACTACTGAAACATCCCACATAACTACCGGATAAGCTCTACAGATACCGCCTGAAAACCTCTGCAAAGTCCTTCGCCTGATCACACAGTGCGAGGGATTGCAGATGGTTTTTTCCGTTAAAGCCCTAGTTTTTGGGGCTGTCTTTTGATCGCCGCCACCAGCCAAGCTATTGGCCTTCTGGTGCTGGCCGCCATGGATTCAAAGACGCGCGACGTCGAATCCGTTCTCAGCGATTTCAGACGCTGCCTCAATACCTACGACGCCTGGGCGGAGAGCTTTTTCAGCTTTTCGGCATTGGATGTCGAGCAGGTATTCAAAGTCGGGAATGAGGTGGCGCTCGTCGCGCCGATCGATCGCTCTATCCTGCCCAGCACCACCGTTGCAGCGTGCAAGCAAGACGGCACCTTGACCTTGGTGCATATGTTCCAGAGTGCTCGATTCGTGCCCATTGGCAACACGCCCGTGGTGTTACAACGTGTCGACCCCAACGGTGGCCCGCTGGGCGAACCCATCCATAAAACCATCGGGCCCAGCGGCATTCTGGAAATCACCGAGTGTGATCGTAACCAGAAGTACCGAGTCAGTTTTTACCCCAACGTTTCCAAAGAACACTTCAAGGCGCTGCATGCCTCCTATCAGTCGGTCATTGCACCGCTGGAAGATTGGCTGCGCAGTGAGTGGAACGGCACCTTTGCGCCGCTGTGGAAGAACTACGCCGAGGCAAATTTCCTCAAACGCTATCTCTCGCTGCACCAGGCGTATGCCAAAGGCTTTGGCGATGCACTGTACTCGCTTTGGGACACGCTCAAACAGCTGGTTGAGTGGCTGGCTCACCCACTGGCGAACGCCGAAAAGCTGCTGCACTACCTGTCCCAGGCCGAGCTCGAAAAACTGCTGAAGGTCAGCGCCGAAACCCTCGCCAAAGGCCTGCTGGTGCTGAGCGATGAGCCGCTGCTGTTCATCTACTTGGCGGCCATGGTCAGTTGGATGCGGATGATGCCGCCGCCGTACATGAATGAGTTGCTGGGGTCGATCAGCGTCGAAGTACTGATCAACGTGCTGCTGGGCCTTGCGACTGCCGGCATGGGTATTGTGATACGCCTGAGCACCAAGGTGCTGGGCGGCATCAAGTCTCGCCGAGCGCGCGAGTGGCTGGAACACATGGCCAGCCAGTTCAGCAAATCTCGCCTGGATGCCCATGTTGAGGCGGCTAAGCCGATATTGCTCGCAGGGCCGGCGACGTCGATCAACACGGTGGCGGGTGCGCCGTTGAAGGCTGGGGAGAACCTGGTTACGAACGCGGTGCCAGCGGTTCGCAGCAAGACGCAGAAGACGGCGTTGGTGCGCCAGGAACATGTCGATGATGTGCCTGTCGCTGCGAAGAATCCGCAGGGAGATGCGGCGGCGCCTGCGGATAAAACGGCCACCCATGGTTGCCCGGTGTCGATGGTGACTGGGGAGGAGTTGCTGACCCTTACCGATGGCGCGTTGGATGGGATTTTGCCATTTGAGTGGACCCGGTTGTACCGCACCAGTGCGGTGGAAGTGGATTGTGGGTTGGGGTTTGGTTGGAGTCACTCGCTGGCGCAGCGGTTGGTGGTTGCGGGGGATTCGGTGGTTTGGACGGATCATGAGAACCGCAGTACTGAGTTTCCGTTGCCTACTGTGGCTAGGCCCGCGATTACCAACAGCTTGGCGGAAGCGGCGATTTACTTGGGGTCGCTGCCTGATGAATTGGTGCTGGCTCAGGCGTCACGGTTTTATCACTTTCGCGACGGTGTGCTGACCGCGATCAGCGATGCGTATGACAACCGGCTGCGGATTTCTCGTGATCGCTTGGGGCGGGTTGAGCGGCTGGATAACGGTGCGGGTCGGTCGCTATTTCTACGCTACGAACTCGGTCGCATTGTTGCCGTTGACTATCAGGTTCATCGTGCCAAAGGGCGTGAGCCGTATGTTTGGGTGACCGAGCAGAACGTCGTTTCCTACGGTTATGACGAGGCTGGACGACTGGTTTCAGCGACCAATGCCGTAGGTGAAAGCGAGGTTTATCGGTACGACGATCAGCACGTCATTCTTGAGCGGCAGTTGGCCGGTGGGGCGAGTTTCTTTTGGGAGTGGGAACGGACTGGTAAGGCGGCGCGCTGTGTTCGGCATTGGGCCAGTTTTTCGCAGATGGACACGCGGTATCTGTGGGAAAACGGCGGCAGGGTTACGGTTCACAACGCCGATGGTAGCCAGAAAGTTTATGTCCATGACCAGCGGGCGCGGCTGGTGCAGCGCATTGATCCGGACGGCGCTGAGCATTTCAAATCCTATGACGCCAAGGGCCGGCTGACGGTTGAGCAAGACCCGCTGGGGGCGGTGACGGCGTATCAGTACGACGAAGCCGGGCGTTTGGTGGCGCTGTTTCCTGGGGAGGATGAGCCGACTTCCTACGAGCATGACAACGGGTTCGTACGGGTCGTACGGCGTGGTGAAGCGGTTTGGAAATATGAGCGTAATGACCAGGGCGACGTCACGCGTAAGACGGATCCTGATGGCCACGTTACGGACTACACCTACAACAAACATGGGCAACTGATTGGGGTTTGGTACCCAGATAACGGGTGTCACCGGCTGGTCTGGAATGAGCGTGGCCAGCTCATCGAAGAGCAACTACCGAATGGTGGGGTTAAGCGTTATCGCTATGACGATGTTGGACGACAGGTTGCGCGCGAGGATGAGCATGGCGCGCTGACCCAGTATCAATGGGATGCCGCCGCGCGCTTGCAGAAACTGACCCAGCCCGATGGTGCAACGCGGGAATACAGCTACAACCCCTACGGAAAAATCACCACCGAACGCGATGAACTGGGCCACGTCACCCGCTACGAATATGCCGACGGCCTGCACCTGATCAGCCGGCGCATTAATTCTGACGGCACCCAAGTCAAATACCGCTACGACAACGCCCGGTTACTGCTGACCGAGATCGAAAACGAAGTCGGCGAAACCTACCAACTTGATTACCACCCCAACGGGCTGATCCAGCAGGAAATTGGCTTTGACGGTCACCGCACGGCCTACGTCTACGACCTCAACGGCAACCTGCTGGAAAAGACCGAACACGGCGACGATGGCAGTCAGCTAGTCACCCGTTACGAGCGAGACCCTGCCGGCCGCCTCGTACGAAAAACCCTGCCCGACGGTGGAGTTGTTGATTACGCCTACGACCGCCAAGGCAACCTCCTCAGCGTCGACGACGGCCATTGGGCGTTAGCCTACGAATACGACCCGCAAAACCGCCTCACCGCCGAACACCAAGGCTGGGGCACCTTGCGCTACGGCTACGACGCCTGCAGCCAGCTGAAAAACCTGCGCCTACCGGACAACAACCGCCTCACCTTCAACCACGACAAAGGCGGCCACCTCGCCACCGTCGAGCTGAATGGCAAAACCCTCACCTCACACCTGTTCAAAACCGGCCGCGAGCATCAACGCCAACAAGGCCAGCTCCTCAGCCACTACCACTACGACGAGCAAAACCGCCTGCACGCCCACGCGGTGACTCAAGAAAACCATGACCTCTACCGTCGCCACTACGACTACGACAAAACCGGCAACCTGACCCGCCTGCTAGACACTCGCAAAGGTGAACACCACTACCACTACGACCCCCTCGCCCGCCTGACTAGGGCCGACCACTCGCAAGACGTGCAGGAACGCTTCGGCCATGACCCGGCGGGCAACCTGCTGATGCAAGACCGACCCGGCCCGGACATCGTGGCGGGGAATCGGTTGATGATTCAGGGCGATCATCATTACGACTATGACGCCTTCGGCAACCTCATCCGCCAAAGGCGCGGCAAGGGCCATCAACTCGTTACCGAGTACCGCTACGACTGCCAACACCGGCTGATATCGATCACAAAACCCAATGGGCAGACGGCCAGCTATCGTTATGACCCGTTTGGCCGACGGATCAGCAAAACCGTCGATGGAATAACCACAGAGTTTTTCTGGCAAGGCGACAAGCTGATTGCGGAACATCACGCAGATCGCCATCGCAGTTACATCTACGAACCGGACAGTTTCCGTCCGCTTGCACTGCTGGAAGGCTTCGGCCCGAAAGACACCCAGCCCTTCCACTACCAACTCGACCACCTCGGCACGCCACAGGAACTCACGGCCCCCGACGGCGAAATCGTCTGGTCCGCGCATTACCGCGCCTACGGTGAAATTGCTCGCCTAGATGTCAATAAAATCGACAACCCGCTACGCTTCCAAGGCCAATACTTCGACCCTGAAAGCGGGCTGCACTACAACCGCCATCGCTACTACAATCCAGACATTGGTCGCTACCTCACGCCCGACCCGGTGAAGCTGGCGGGTGGGATCAACGCGTACCAGTACGCGCCCAATCCTACGGGATGGGTGGATCCGCTGGGATTAAGTTGCAAGGTTGGAGGGTGCCCTGGCTCAAACGTCGACCCCCTTCAATCAAGCAAGGCCCCTGTACTAGACTCGCATGAAAAGTCAGGGGGGCACCTAATTAGGAAGCACATAGATCAAACGGACGCTCAGCTAACCGCAAGGCTTGAGTCAGAGCCAAATATTCCAGCGGCATCTACATTCAGAACTTTAGAGGAGGCAGAAGCACTCGTATCCAAAAGCTTAGCGACACACAACCAAGACATATTGGAATTCCTAAAAGGAAAAAAAGATAAACTTATTATTAGAGAAAACTCAAGTCAGGCGGTAGGAGTTAGCGTCATTAGAGGAACTGACAAATCAGTTCCCGCTTATAAATTTTTGCTAGTTTTAAAGCGAAAGCATAACATGCCGAAAGGCTACCTATTACTGACAGGATACCCATTAGAAAAATGAACAAACCACTGACAGAACTCCAGCAGTTTTTTGGCGCCTATTTCAATCAGGACTGGACTGAGGAATACTCATCAGCCGATGAGGTCATTGATTCCTTTTTACAAGACTCGTCTAAAGACGTAATAATTTCCGTAAAAAAAGAAATCCTTGAGCTGATAAACTCCTACACAAATGAGTCAGACCTCCAAGAAAACCTCCTCTACGAACAGTATTGCTATTACTATTACCCTCATCAATGGCCATCAGGACTGTTGTGGCTCAGCCATATAATGAAAAAGTTCGACAAATACCTGAACACAATGAAATTTTAATTTTAAGTTTCGATGCATCCGTAGAGGCGGACACTCGCGAGACGAGCAAAATACAGCCAAAAAACAAGATACAAACAAAAAAATCAAACAACAAACCCAGAACCACTCATACCAAATCATAAATATGAAAAGACAGCCGAGCATGGAAATAATCCGTGGATTACTGTTCACTTACGACATTGAAAACACAGATAACTTAGAAAGAGAAAAACTTATCTCGTCAAAAGACCCAAATAACGAAAAAGAGCTTATAGAGATATTTGACGCACTGACAAAACCAGAATTTCTAGCTTATACAGCCCTTGAACAAAAATGGTTTATCTCCTCTATCAAGCACTACCTATCAAAGAATGATAACTTCGACGCCATCTTCAAAGCGATGGCAACCTATTTTAGCTCCCCCATAACGCACCAACAAAGCTTTATGCAAACCCTTCTAAGCCGACTAAAAAAATACAACAAGCAAAAGAATAAAACCCAACTCACTATTTATTAAAAAACCCAAAAATATTTAATAACGCACTTTTCAATTATGGATCACCGATGAAACCCCGCAAAGTCACTATCATCAAAAACGGCATACGTGAAAGCGCAATCCTCGAATACGAAGAAGGCAAACCTACCCTTTATCTACTTCTAGGTAATGAGCCCCAAAAATCCTACACCGCCTTGGACCTGTACGGCTGCTTCGGCTTAATGAGGGCAGACTTGAAAGATATAAAATTTCTATGCAAAGGATCAAAAATCAACGTCCACACATCAGGAATGTCTTCGCAAATGTCTAATGGCCTAGTCGCCTACGAGCTGACTATGGGAGTTCCGGACGGTGAACTTGTGCATATTTTCTCTTATGAAGAAAGTAATCTCACCAACGACATACAGGAGCAACACGACTTCTGCCAGCGCTGGGCAGAATCGGTGTAGATGTAGCCCCGAGACGAGCAGTTCCGCTCGCCACAGGACTACAACCCGATATCAAATCCCCGCCAACGCCAAATCCATCGCAAAGTACGTGAAAATCAAATCCGCCCCCGCGCGTTTGATCGACCCCAACGTCTCCCGCACCACGCGCGCCTCATCAATCGCGCCCGCCTGGGCACCGAATTTGATCATCGCGTATTCACCACTGACCTGATACGCCGCCACCGGCAAGCGCGAGGCTTCGCGGATGTCGCGGATGATGTCGAGGTAGGCACCGGCTGGTTTGACCATCAGCGCATCCGCGCCTTCCTGCTCATCGAGCAGCGATTCGCGCACGGCTTCGCGGCGGTTCATGGGGTTCATCTGGTAGCTTTTACGGTCGCCTTTGAGCGCGCTGCCGCCGGCTTCGCGGAACGGGCCGTAGAGGGCTGAGGCGAATTTGGTGGAGTAGGCCATGATCGGAATATGCGTGAAGCCGGCATCGTCCAGGGCGCGGCGGATCGCTTGGACTTGGCCGTCCATGGCGGCGGAAGGCGCGATGACGTCAGCACCGGCGCGGGCGGCGGCCACGGCTTGTTTGCCGAGGTTGACCAGGGTCGCGTCATTGTCGACATGGGCGCCGTGCATCACGCCGCAGTGGCCGTGGTCGGTGTATTCGCAGAAGCAGGTGTCAGACATCACGATCATTTCCGGCACGGCGTCCTTGATGATTGAGGACATGCGCGAGACCAGGCCGCGTTCTTTCCAGGTGTCGCTGCCGTTGGCGTCCAGGTGGTGGGACACGCCGAAGGTCATGACTGACTTGATCCCGGCGCGGGCATAACGCTCGATCTCACCGGCCAGTTTCTTTTCAGGAATACGCTGCACACCCGGCATGCTGGTGATGGGGACGAAGTCGTCGATTTCTTCTTCGACGAAGATCGGCAGCACCAGGTCGTTGAGGGTGAATTCGGTTTCCTGGAACAGACCACGCAACTCCGGGGAGCGGCGCAGGCGGCGTGGACGGGCTTGGGGGAACTGGCTGGTCATGGCTGTCCTAGGTTGCGGCAGAAATAGTTGGGGCGAAAGCTTAGGCCCCTTGGCCCCGGCAGCACAAACGCCGAGGGGCCAATAGTGTATTGCGCAGCCCGTAACAATTCATTGATCTAGAGCTGTACGCGCCCTTCGATGCACACCGAAACGGCGCCGCCGATCCAGATTTCATCACCGTGGCGATCGACGCGAATACGCCCGGCGCGCCCAATGGCCGTACCTTGGCTGACTACGTAGCGGCTCGGCGCAAGGCCTTCACCCAGTAACCATTGGGCAATGCCCGCATTCAGGCTGCCGGTGGCCGGGTCTTCCTGGGCGCTGTCGCCCGCGATAAATGCGCGGACTTCGAAGTGCGTGCCCACAGCGTCCCGCGCCGGGTCACAGGGCGCGATGACGCCAATGGCCAACCCATGCAGTTGCGAGTAATCCGGCTGCAGCGCCAGTACTTGTTCGCGATCGGCGAGCATTACTGCCAGCCAGTCCGCGCCATTGTCGACCCATTGGCTACGCACAATGGCGTCGGGTGCCAGGCCGAGCCCCAAGCGCACGCGTTCCAGCAAGGGCGCTTCAACGGCACCGCTACGCAACAACGGCGGAGCTATAAAGGCCAGCTCATCGCCTTCGCGACGGATACGCACCAGGCCGATTTCGCACTCTTGGATAATCTCCTCACCTTTGGGAACGCCCCCCGCTTGCAGCCAGGCATGGCAACTGCCCAGCGTCGGGTGGCCGGCGAATGGCAGCTCTTTGAGCGTGGTGAAAATTCTCACCCGGTAGTCAGCTCGTGGGTCGCGCGGTGTCAGCAAAAACGTGGTTTCGCTGAGGTTGGTCCAGTTGGCGAAATCGGCCATTTGCTGGTCGGTGAGGCTGTCAGCCCCCAACACCACCGCCAGTGGGTTGCCCTTGAGCGAAACGCTGCTGAATACATCCAGTTGCTTAAAATCGAAAGTCGGCATATTTCAACGCTCTTGGGGTCAGGCAGGTATGTTCAGGCCACGGATCACCGCTGGACGTGCGACAAAGCCGTCCAACGCGCGCAGTACGTTCGGGAAATCGGCAATGCCTACCAGGTCGCCGGATTCGTAGAAGCCGATCAGGTTGCGAATCCATGGAAAGGTAGCGATGTCGGCGATGCTGTACTCGTCGCCCATGATCCAGGTGCGGCCCAGCAGGCGTTTTTCCAACACATCCAGCAAGCGCCGGGACTCGGCCACGTAGCGATCACGAGGGCGTTTATCTTCGTAGGCCTTGCCGGCAAATTTGTTGAAGAACCCCACTTGGCCGAACATCGGCCCGATACCGGCCATCTGGAACATCAGCCATTGGAGGGTTTCGTAACGGGTGGCCGGGTCTTCGGAGAGCAATTGGCTGGTTTTCTCCGCCAGGTAGATCAGGATCGCGCCTGACTCGAACAGCGCCAATGGCTGACCGCTCGGACCATTGGGGTCGATAATCGCGGGGATTTTGTTGTTGGGATTCAGCGACAAGAACTCAGGCGAAAACTGGTCCTGAGTCTCGAAACTGACCTTGTGCGCTTCATAAGGCAAGCCCAGTTCTTCAAGCATGATGGATACTTTGACGCCGTTGGGCGTAGCCAACGAATACAACTGCAAACGTTCCGGATGCTGGGCAGGCCATTTGCTATTAATCGGGAAAGCGGCGAGTGCGTTCATCAGAAAATCCCCAGGCGCAAAGCTCACATAATAACCACCTACCCAGCGTCGTGCATGGGTCATCATTGCGCAACATTGCCACGCTAATCTGGCGCGCAGGCGAACCAAAGTGGCTATATGCACTCTTAACTGCGCCATCACGGTGAAAGGAGACACCCTGTTACAACGACATGGAAAAACCGCAGGGCGCCGCATGCGTCGCTGGGGCCGGGCTTGTCCGCCTTAACCCGATGCACTGAAGACTCGAACCTACAATGAGAATCAAGCCTTTGTGCCTTGCTCGTCGCCTTAAACGTTACTCATACATCATGTTGCCGCTGCTCGTGGTCGGCGGCGCGATCGGTCTGACCCTAGAATCACGAATCAGCAGCGCCGGGCCGGTAGACGGCGTACAAACCCTGGTATTCCTGCGCCACGGCGAAAAACCCGCCGGCGGCCTCGGCCAGTTGAACTGCCAAGGCCTGAACCGCGCCATGAACCTGGCCACCGTGCTGCCGCAAAAATTCGGTAATGCCAACTATGTGTTTGCCCCCAACCCGACGCGCAATGTCGAAGAAGGCGAAAAGGACAATTCGTACAGCTACATTCGCCCGTTGATGACCATCAGCCCTAGCGCCATCAAGCTCGGCCTGCCGGTTAACATCAAATTCTCGGCCAACGACACCAGCGACCTCGCTGACGAGCTGGTGGAAGACAAGTACCACAACTCGATCATCTACACCGCCTGGTCTCACGGCTACCTGCCGGAGCTGATCAACAAGGTGGCCAGTGAAGCCTCGGGTGAAAAACACACCATCACCGACGATTGGTCAGGCAGTGACTTCGACACCTTGTATGTACTGACCTTGACCTGGCATAACGGCAAGGCCTCGCTGCTCAGCCGCAACTACAAGCAAGGCCTGGATAACGGCCAGCAGACGTGCCCGGATGCAACGCAGACCGCTGCGGATATCTGACACAGGCGTATGATGCCCCGCTATTGAACCCTCTGCGGACCTGCACCATGCCCAACCTCATCTCTACCCAGCCCAACCGGGGCTGGTCGTTCTGGTGGAAACCAGCGCTGTTCCTGCTGGTGGCCTGCATCGGCCTCTACTACGTGAAGTGGTCGCCCTATTACCTCAAGGCGTTCGTGGCAGCGGATAACCACAGCATCGGCGCCTCGATTCTCAATGATCAGCAAACCGCCCCCCTGACGGCCGCGCTGGCCTATGCCCAAGTGTATTTCCTAGCCATCTGGAAGGCCGCCGTGCTGGCGGTGATTCTGGGTTCGCTGCTGCAAGTGTTGATCCCCCGCGACTGGCTGCTGCGCCTGTTTGGCCGCGCCGGCCTGGGTTCGACCCTGCGCGGCGGGCTGTTCGCCTTGCCGGGCATGATGTGCAGTTGCTGCGCAGCACCGGTGGCGGCGGGCATGCGCCGTCAGCACGTATCGGTAGGCGCCGCACTGGCGTTCTGGATCGCCAACCCGGTCTTGAACCCGGCGACGCTGGTGTTCATGGGCTTTGTGTTGGGCTGGGGCTTTACCGCGTTGCGGTTGGTTGCGGGGATTGTACTGGTGGTCGGCGTGTCCCTGGTGGCACAGCGGATTGCCCGACCCGATCAGGTGCCCGAAGCCGCTTTAGACGCGGTAGCCGACGCTAGCCTGAACGAATCGCAACCGTTCCTGAGCCGTTGGTTGCGTACCCTGTGGCAGTTGTTCTGGAGCACGATCCCGGTCTATATCCTCGCCGTGCTGGTGTTGGGTGCCGCGCGGGTCTGGCTGTTCCCCCATGTCGACGGGGCCATGGCCAACAGCCTGATGTGGTTGGTACCGCTGGCCATCGTCGGCACACTGTTCGTGATTCCTACAGCAGCTGAGATCCCTATCGTACAAACCATGATGACTCTGGGCATGGGCACCGGCCCGGCCGTGGCCTTGCTGATGACCCTGCCCAGCGTGAGCCTGCCGTCACTGTTGATGCTGCGCAAGGATTTCGACGCGCGGGTGCTGGTGACGGTGGCCGGGCTGACCATGCTGGTGGGTGTGGTGTGTGGGTTGATTGGGGCGGTGATTCTTTAGTTTTCAGGTGAGGCTGAGGGCCTTATCGCAGGCAAGCCAGCGCCCACTTTTTGACCGCGTTTCTACAGAATGAACGCGGTCAAAAATGTGAGAGCAGGCTTGCTCGCGAAAAGGCCCTTAAACCCACTCCATTATGCTGACCTGGCAATGCGCTCGCGCAGGTACTCCACCACCGCGCTCTGCTCGCCCGCAAACTCGATCCGCGCGCCTTTGCTTTCACGCTGGAAGGCGTACATCGGGTCGTAGTACTCGCGCAACAAGCCCTCGATCCACACCCGATGCAGTTCCACCGCACCGCTGCGGGCCTGCTCGGCCAAAGCGTCCTGCAGGATTGCCTGCAACCGCTGGAAGCGCTCGCCGCCCAGGCGTTTGTGGATATTGGCCAGGCTCTGGGTCAGGCGTTCGGCAAACAGCGCCTGGCCATTGTCGCCAAATACCTGGATGAACTCGGCGCAGAGGTCGACCACGTAATCGCGCAGGATTCTTTCGACGCGGCCTTCAATACTGTCTTCCAACCACACCATTGGAAATGTCTGCATGCCCTTGTGCAACGGCAAGGGCAGCGCGCAACTGCCGATCGTGCGACTTTCGTCCTCGACGACAAACTGCTCGACGCCGGCCGCGCGTCTTTTGAGCAGGTCCACGGCCAAGCGGTTTTCGAAGTCGATGTTTGAGGGTTGTGATGTCGCGCGTTTGCCGAAGCTGGAGCCACGATGGTTGGCGTGGCCTTCCAAGTCCAGGGCGTTGCGCAGTTGGCCGAGCACTTCGGTCTTGCCGGTGCCGGTCATGCCGCCCAACAACACGAAATCACACTCTGCCGTGGCGTGCTCCAGCGTCTCCAGCAGAAAGGTACGCATGGCCTTGTAGCCACCGCCCACCCGCGGGTACTCGATACCGGCTTCGGTCTTCAGCCATTGCTGCACGATCTGCGAACGCAGACCGCCGCGAAAACAATACAAATAACCCTCAGGGTTGGCCTTGGCAAACTGCGCCCACTGCTCGATGCGCTCGGCCTTGGTCGCCCCGGACACCAGTTCATGCCCCAAAACGATTGCCGCCTGCTGGCCCTGCTGCTTGTAGCAAGTGCCGACCCGCTGGCGCTCGTCGTCGGTCATCAGCGGCAGGTTGATCACCCCGGGAAATGCGCCCTTGGTGAACTCGATTGGCGCGCGGGTATCCATCATCGGCCGGTCGTTGAGGAAGATGTCGCGGTAGTCGGTGATGTCAGTTGCCATCAAAACACCTCTACCGCGTGGGTCTGTCGCTCAACCAGTTCGCCGATTGGCTCAAGGCTCAGGCCCAGCTCGGCGGCCACCGTGTGGAATTCGGCGTCGCCCTCCGGGGTCACGGCAATCAGCAAGCCGCCGCTGGTTTGTGGGTCGCACAGCACGCGCTTGTGCAGTTCTTGCAGGCGCCCGAGCTTGCTCGAATAGCTGTCGAAGTTGCGCAACGTGCCACCGGGCATGCAACCCTGATCCAGGTAGTCTTCAACCCCCGGCAGGCGTGGGACTTTTTCATACTCGATGCGCGCTGTCAGGCCGCTGCCGTCAGCCATCTCCACGAGATGGCCCAGCAGGCCGAAACCGGTGACATCGGTCATGGCAGTAACGCCCGCCAACTTGCCGAAACGGCTGCCAGGCTTGTTGAGGGTGCACATCCAGTCGCGGGCCAGGCCGATGTCCGCCTCGCGCAACTTGCCCTTCTTCTCGGCGGTGGTGAGGATGCCGATGCCCAGCGGTTTGGTCAGGTACAGCTTGCACCCGGCGGTGGCGGTGTCGTTACGCTTCATATGGCGCTTTTGCACGATGCCGGTGACGGCCAGGCCGAAGATCGGCTCCGGCGCGTCGATGGAGTGCCCACCGGCCAACGGAATGCCGGCGGCGTCGCACACCGAACGGCCGCCACGGATCACTTCGCGGGCGATTTCCGGCGCCAGCACATTCACCGGCCAGCCCAGAATGGCGATGGCCATCAACGGATCGCCGCCCATGGCGTAGATATCGCTGATCGCGTTGGTGGCGGCGATGCGGCCGAAGTCGAAGGGGTCATCGACAATCGGCATGAAAAAGTCGGTGGTGGAGACCACGCCACGCTCGTCGTCGATGGCGTACACCGCCGCGTCGTCGCGTGAGGCGTTGCCTACCCACAGGTTGGGGTCCAGGTTCTGTGCGCCGCTGCCGGCGAGGATCACTTCCAGCACCTGGGGTGAAATCTTGCAGCCGCAACCCGCGCCGTGGCTGTACTGGGTGAGGCGAATCGGCTCGTTCATGGTGGACCTCAAGGTAACAAGTGCGCAGATTCTATCAGACAGCAAAAAGCCGGCTGGGCGCTTGTTAGCTCAGCCGGCTTTTTGCGTTTCTGGCGTTACTGCCTGGCGGCGAGCAAACGCTGATGGCGATTGCGTCTTGCGATGTTCAAGCACTCAATCGCTGCCGAGAACGCCATGGCCGCATACACGTAGCCTTTTGGCACATGGGCGCCGAAGCCTTCGGCGATCAACGTCATGCCGATCATGATCAGGAAGCCCAGGGCCAGCATCACCACGGTCGGGTTGTCGTTGATGAACTTGGCCAGCGGTTCAGCCGCCACCAGCATCACGATCACCGAGACCACCACAGCAATGATCATGATCGGCAAGTGCTCGGTCATGCCCACGGCGGTGATGATGCTGTCGATGGAGAACACCAGGTCGAGCAACAGGATCTGGCCGATGGCCGCAGCAAAGCCAATGGTCACGACGTTACTGACGGACTCCTTCTGCTCCGGCTCCGGCTCCATGCTGTGGTGGATCTCGGTGGTCGCCTTCCACACCAGGAACAGGCCACCGGCGATCAGGATCATGTCCTTCCACGAAAATGCCTGGCCGAAGATTTCGAACACTGGCGCCGTCAACTGCACGATAAACGCAATGGTGCTCAACAGGCCCAGGCGTAACACCAGCGCCATGCTGATGCCGATGCGCCGCGCCTTGGCTCGGTGCTTCTCGGGCAATTTGTTGGTGAGGATCGAGATAAAGATCAGGTTATCGATGCCCAGCACGATTTCCATGACGATCAAGGTGGCCAGTGCGACCCAGGCGGTGGGGCTGGCAGCCAGTTGTAAAAGGTAATCCATAGGTCAGTCCTGACGTTGTGCTGGGGAGTTAAGCTTCTTTGCTGCTTGATTCAGATTCTTTTTGTTTCTGATCATCGTTTTTTTCCGGGCTGATCAGGCCCTGTGTCGCTTCACTCAATGCCTGTTCGGCAGCTTTATGGGTTTCATCGATAGCCTGCTTGGCGGATTCGGTGGCCTTGCCCAGCACTTGCTGGGCGCTCTTTTCCACCTGATCACAGCCGCTGACCATTACCAATGAAAGCGCAAGCAACGACGCGGCGCCCAGAGAATTGAGTTTCATGATGTATTCCTCGTTAGAACCATTGGGTCCAAATAGTGGCCCCTCGATAGCGAGGCATTCTATGCACGCGAACACTTCAGGAAAATTCGTATTTTTTTCACGTATACTTCGTTTTTTACGAAGTGTAGCCCGCCATGCTCAATTACCGACAGCTGCATTACTTCTGGGTTGTGGCCAAGACCGGCAGCATCGTACGCGCCTGTGAGCAACTTAACCTCACGCCCCAGACCATCAGCGGGCAGATCAGCCTGCTGGAGCAAACCTTTGGCATCGTTTTGTTTCAGCGCGTCGGGCGCCAGTTGGAACTCACCGAAGCCGGGCGCCGCGTCCTGCCCTACGCCGAGCAGATGTTCCAGACCGGCAATGAGTTGGAGGCGTTGTTGCGCGCAGAGCCCAATGAACAGCAGATCCTGTTCCGGGTCGGGGTCGCGGATGTGGTGCCCAAGTCCATCGTGTACCGGCTGATTGCACCGACCATGGAACTGAGCGAGCCGATCCGCATCACCTGCCGCGAGGACAAACTCGAACGTTTATTGGCCGACTTGGCGATCCAGCGCCTGGACCTGGTAATTTCCGACAGCCCCATGCCCACGCACCTGGACATCAAGGGCTACAGCCAGAAACTGGGCGAATGCGGCATCAGTTTTTTCGCCACCCAGGCATTGGCTGACCAATACGGCGGCGATTTCCCACAGTGCCTGCAGGGCGCACCCTTGTTGATTCCGGGTGCAGAAACGGTGGTGCGCAGCCGCTTGCAGCGCTGGTTTGCCGAGCAGCAGATTCAACCGAAGATCATCGGCGAGTTCGACGACAGTGCCTTGATGCAGGCATTTGGCCAATCCGGCAGCGGGATCTTTATCGCGCCCAGCGTGATTGCCGATGAGGTGGTGCGCCAGTACGGCGTGGCGCTGATCGGCCAGACCGATGCGGTCACCGAGTCGTTCTACGCGATCTCGGTGGAGCGCAAGGTCAAGCACCCCGGCATCATGGCGATTACCGAAGGGGCGCGACGCGAGCTGTTTACCGCCCTGCCCTGATGATCAGGCGCGGGCGGCGGTCGGTTTGGCAATCATCAGCCACAGCGCCAGCAGGATCGACACCAGGATAAACCCGGAGGCGGCAAAGCCCAGGCTGCCAAGGCCGAGGGTGTCGATCACATGCCCGCCGACCATCGCCCCCAGGCCAATCCCCAGGTTGGCCCCGGCAATGTTCAACGAGGCGGCAAACGCCGGCGCATGGGGTGCGGCCTTCATCAAGCGCACGTGGCTGACCAGGAACATCGCCGCCTGGGTCACGCCCCACACCGCCATGGCCGCCGCCAGGCCGACCGGTGAGTGAATCGCCGGGACCAAGGCCACCATGCCCGCGATCATGAAGCCGCAGAACACCATGGACGCGATCAACGGGTGGCGATCCACTGCGCGCCCACCCAGGGAGTTGCCGATCAAGCCCACTGCGCCAAAGCCCATCAAGCACCAGCCCACCAGTGTGCCGTCAAAGCCGGCCAGGCGCTCGAGGATATCCGCCAGGTAGGTGTAGGCGGTGAACATGCCGCTGAACACCAGGATCGACAGCAAAATATGGCCCTGCATCACCGGGTTACGCAGGATCTTGAACTGCGAGCGCAGCGTCACCTGATCGTTCTTCGGTTTTGTCACCGGCAGGTAGATGAACAGCAGCAACGCTTTGGCCAACGCCACGACGGCGAGGATGGCAAACGCGGTGCGCCAGCCGAACATGTCGGAAATCAAGGTGCCCACGGGGATGCCGAACACCGTGGCGCAGACGATGCCGAAACCAATCTTTTCGATGGCGCGCCCGGCGTATTCCGGGCCGACGATGTCCACCGCGGTTTCACTGGCCAAGGCCCAGAACACCGGCAACCCTAGCGCCGGAATCAACCGTGCAAAGGCCATCACCCAAATATTCGGCGCCAATGCCGCCACGGTATTGGCCACCCCGAACATGATCAGGATGCTGATAAACAGCCGTTTGCGTGGGAAGCGTGCGAAGTACGCCGTGAGAAACGGGCCGAACGCCGCCACGGTAAAGGCGAACAGGGTCACCAGCAGCCCGGCCTGGGACACGCTGACATGCAAGTCCCGGGCAATGGCCGGCAACAGGCCGACGATGATGAATTCTGTGGTCAGCACAGTAAAGCCGGCAGCCGACAGCAGCAGGATGGGAAACAGCATGAAAACTCCAGAAACGACGACATCAACGACAGCCCGAAGGGCTCGCTGACGGATAGGAAAGGTGAGAGACGAGAATGTTAACAGAGTATGTCGGGATATGGCCAAAGCCTACGGCCGCGGTGACGGAATGTCGCACTGAACGGGACGCTTCCTACAGCATGTTAGACTTTGCGCCTGCTTTCATCTGCGCTTCCTGCCTGCAATGCTGCTTCCCATTAAAAGAACTAGAGACAACTGTTTATGACTGCCGCCCCTTCCCTCTTCCAGCGCCTGACCCGCGTCAGCCTGGTCACGCAAATCCTCATCGGCCTGGTCGCCGGCATACTGTTGGCCCTGCTGTTGCCCGAGGCAGCCAAGGCCAGCGGTTTTATCGGCAAGGTGTTTGTCGCCGCGCTCAAGGCCGTGGCGCCGATCCTGGTGTTTGTGCTGGTGATGGCTTCGATTGCCGGCCATAAACATGGCCAGGAAACCCATATCAAGCCGATCCTGTTCCTGTACTTGCTGGGCACCTTTGCGGCTGCCGTCGTCGCGGTGGTGGGCAGCACGCTGTTCCCCTCGACGCTGGTACTGGCCTCCCATGACCTCACCATCAGCGCCCCCGGCGGTATCGGCGAGGTCCTGCAAAGCTTGCTGCTCAGCGTGGTGGATAACCCGGTCAGTGCGCTGATGAATGCCAATTTCATCGGCATCCTGGCCTGGGCCATCGGTATGGGCATAGCGATTCGCCATGCCGGCGAGACGACCCGCACGGTGCTGGATGACCTGTCCAACGGGGTAACGCTGATTGTGCGCGTGGTGATTCGCTTCGCACCGTTGGGCATCTTCGGCCTGGTGGCCTCGACCCTGGCCACTTCCGGTTTCGGCGCCCTGCTCGGCTACGCGCACCTGCTGGCGGTGCTGATCGGCTGCATGCTGTTCGTGGCGTTGGTGGTCAACCCCGCCATCGTGTTCTGGAAACTGCGCCGTAACCCGTACCCGCTGGTGCTGTTGTGCCTGCGCGAAAGCGGCATCACCGCGTTCTTTACTCGCAGCTCGGCGGCGAATATCCCGGTGAACCTGGCGTTGAGCAAACGCCTGGGCCTGCATGAAGACACCTACTCGGTGTCGATCCCGCTGGGGGCCACCATCAACATGGCCGGTGCCGCGACGACCATCACCGTGTTGACCCTGGCGGCCGTGCACACCCTCGGGATTGCCGTCGATCTGCCGACCGCCGTGCTGCTCAGCGTGGTTGCGGCGGTGTGTGCCTGTGGTGCATCGGGTGTGGCCGGCGGTTCGCTGCTGCTGATTCCCTTGGCGTGCAGCCTGTTCGGTATTCCCAGCGAGATCGCCATGCAGGTGGTGGCCGTCGGTTTTATTATCGGCGTGCTGCAGGATTCGGCGGAAACCGCACTCAACTCGTCCACCGATGTGCTGTTTACTGCGGCGGCGTGCCTGGGCAAGGAAGAGCAACCGGCTTAACGCTCAGGCACAAAAAAGCCCGGGGAGGTTCATTGAAGAACCACCCCGGGCTTTTTTTGGCTTGGAAAGCGGCTATTTAGAAAGCGGCTATTTAGAAAGAGCCCATGTAATCGCGCTTGCCCACTTCCACACCGTTGTGACGCAACAAGGCGTAAGCGGTGGTGACGTGGAAGAAGAACTGCGGCAGGCCGTAGGTCAGCAGGTAGGACTGGCCGCTGAAGCGCTTCTCTTTCGGCGTGCCTGGGCGGGTGATGATCTCGATGCCTTCCTTGCCGTCGACTTGCTCAGGCTTGATGGTGTCGACAAATGCCAGCACCTTGGCGATCAGTGCCTGCAGGTCGGCAAAGGTCACTTCGCTGTCTTCGTACTTCGGCACTTCGATCTCGGCCAGGCGTGCGGAAACACCCTTGGCGAAGTCGACGGCGATCTGCACCTGGCGTACCAGTTGGAACATGTCCGGGAACAGGCGCGCTTGCAGCAGTGCGTTCGGCTCGATGTTCTTGGCGGTGGCGTGGGCTTCGGCTTTGTTCAGCACATCGCTCAGGGCGTTGAGCATTTGCTTGAAGACCGGGATGGAGGCGGCGTACAGGGAAATAGTCATGACAGTCTCGCGGTTATGGCAGGGTTTGGAACCAGCGGCGATTATAGACATGCCAGCTGCTTGTCTTTTATTTTTTCCAGCTTAGGCTAGTGCATTCACTGCATAGGGAAAGCGCGATGACCGCCGAGCACGACACCGAGACCCCTGAGCCGCGCCTGAACAGCACGGAAATCCGCATCCTGGGCTGCCTGATCGAAAAACAGGCGACCAACCCGGAAACCTACCCCCTGACCCTCAACGCCCTGGTGCTGGCCTGTAACCAGAAGACTAGCCGCGAGCCGGTGACCAACCTCAGCCAAGGCCAGGTCGGCCAAAGCCTGCGCGCGCTGGAAGGCCAGGGCTTTACCCGCCTGGTGATGGGCAGCCGCGCCGACCGTTGGGAGCATCGCGTGGACAAGGCGCTGGAGCTGGTACCGGCACAGGTGATCCTGATCGGGCTGCTGTTCCTGCGCGGGCCGCAAACCGTCAATGAGCTGCTGACCCGCAGCGGGCGCATGCATGACTTTGAAGATGCCGAGCAGGTCGTGCACCAGCTGGAGCGCCTGATTGCGCGCGGGCTGGCGGTGCTGGTGCCGAAACAGGCGGGGCAGCGGGAAGACCGGTATACCCACGCGCTGGGGGATCCGGCGGATATCGAGGTGATTCTGGCGGCGCGCGGGAGTCCGGTGGAGCGGTCGGCTGGTGCAGTCTCTCTGGATCGTATCGAAGAGCTTGAAGCCAGGATTGCTGCGTTGGAAGAGCGCCTGGCCCAGCTGGAACAGGCTTAACTCGGTCAAACATGTGGGAGCGGTCTTGCTCGCGAAAGCGGCTAATCAGTCGGTTCATCTATTGACTGACACACCGCCTTCGCGAGCAAGCCCGCTCCCACATTGACTATGTACAAGGCTTAGCCTCGGGCGAAGGCCACTGCCGCCTTAAACTGCTCATCAGTCGGCCGCACGCCGGTGTACAGCACAAACTGCTCCAACGCCTGGATCGCGATCACTTCCAGCCCGGTAATCACGCGTTTGCCTTTGGCACGCCCGCGCACGATCAGCGGCGTTTCGGCGGGGATCGCCACCACATCAAATAGCGTATCGGCCGCATCCACAGCCTCAGCGTCAAACGCCAATTGATTCGCCTGCGCCCCACCGCTCATGCCGATCGGCGTCACGTTGACCAACATCTGCGGGCGCAGGTCACCCAATTCCGGCAGCCATTCATACCCCAAGTTCTGGGCCAACGCCCGGCCCGCTACCTCGTTACGCGCCACAATCACGCCGTTGGCGTAACCGCCGTCGCGCAAAGCGCTGGCCACGGCCTTGCCCATGCCGCCGCTGCCACGCAGGGCAAAGGTCGAATCCTTCGGTACCGCGTGCTTTTTCAGCAGTTGTTCGACAGCGATGTAGTCCGTGTTGTAGGCCTTGAGGTGGCCATTGGTGTTGACGATGGTATTGAGGGACGTGATGGCCTTGACCGAGTCGTCCAGCTCATCGACCAGGGCAATGCTGGCCTCCTTGAACGGCATGGAAACACCGCAGCCGCGCACGCCCAACGCACGTATACCGCCGATCGCGCCGGGTAAATCCTGGCTGCTGAAGGCCTTATAGTAGAAGTTCAGACCCAGCTGTTCATACAGATGGTTATGGAAACGCAAGCCAAAATTTCCAGGGCGCGCCGACAATGACATGCACAGTTGGGTGTCCTTGTTGGGGTGCATCTGCATGGGTAACTCCTTTGAGTAAGCAATTGGGTACAGACCTTACACAACCTTTACCTATCGGCTGTGCTGTTTTTCAGAAACACGCTGTCTTAAAAGTATCCCCGCGACAATCCTTGAGTCTATTGATTGCAGACCACAAGCGCAGGGGCTAACCGAGGAATGACCATGATTCGTAAAATCCCCAAGATCGCCTTGCTTATCGGTGCACTCGCTATGGCAGGCCAAGCCTCCGCCCACGGTGGTGGATGGGGTGGCCCGGCCGTCTTGGGTGCGTTAGTGGGCGCAGCTGTCGTGGGCTCCGTGGTTGCCAGCCAACCGCGTGAGGTTTACGTGCAGCAGCCGGTGTACGTCCAGCCGCAGCCGGTGTATGCCGCTCCGCCGCCGGTCTACTACGCACCGCCACCGCCGGTGTATGTGCAACAGCAGGTTTATTACCGCCCGGCGCCGGTCTATTACGGCCCACCGCGTGGCTACTACGGCCCTCCCCACGGCTATTACCGTCGCGGCTGGTAACACTTAACTGACATGACAGGCACAGGCCTCGCCTACACGCGGGGCCTTTTTTTTTGCCCGCAAAGTCCGGATTTAGAGTGCCAAGGTCGCTATGAGGACAATGGCATGGCCGTAATCGCACATCATTAAGGCCAATGTCTACTTGCCGGACCGATACTCGCGCTGTCATGTTTACGTCACGAAACAGTCTCACAATTGACCCTGTCCACCCAATAACAACAAGGACGACTGACCATGCCCACGCAGAACCCACACCGCACCGCCGGCCTGTGTACCTCCAGTAAGGTCTACAGCGCACTCACCGAACTCAAGCACCTGGAAGGCCACCGCAGCGCGAAGTTCCTGGCTTTGCTGGCAGAAAACCTGGTGCGCAAGGGCCTGCTCAGTGAGCAGGAAGTGGTGAACATGCTGGATCAGGTCGTGGATTGACGCTTAGCGTTGATGTCGACTATCGAGCCAGGTGATTTTTCCTGCGTGCATTCACCGCTTAAGGTGGCCTCCATAGCAATCGGAGGTATCTATCATGCCCACTGTCCAGATCATGTCCGTCATCGGCAGCGCCGTCCCCGCCTCTCTTCGCGAGCATGGATTACTGGCCTGCTGGTACCTGGTACGCGATGGCGAGCCCATCAGCGGCCCGCTCACCTCGTTATCCGCCGCACAAAAACAGCTGCAACAAGCGTCCACGTTCAGGCTGCACGCGTGATGCTCAAGGCAGCGGCAGCTTGACCCGCGGCTTGCTCTCCACAAACAGCGCCCAACTGGACATGAACAACGCCGCCACCAGCGGCCCGATCACAAACCCGTTCAGGCCAAACACCGACAGGCCGCCCAGGGTCGAGATCAGGATCAAATAGTCGGGCATTTTAGTGTCCTTGCCCACCAGGATCGGACGCAGCACGTTGTCCACCAACCCGATCACAAATACGCCGAACAACGCCAGCACCACGCCCTGCCAGATCGAACCGCTCAACAGGAAGTAGGCGGCCACCGGCCCCCACACAATCCCCGCGCCCACCGCCGGCAGCAGTGACAGAAACGCCATCAACACCGCCCAGAGCAAGGCACTGGGAATGTCCAGAAACCAGAAGATCAAACCGCCCAGCGCGCCTTGGGTCACGGCCACCAATACGTTGCCTTTGACTGTGGCCCGCACCACCCGGTTGAACTTGAGCTGCAAGCGACGCTTTTGCGGCTCGGCCAGCGGCACCGCCGTGCGCACCTTGCGTACCAGCTCGGGGCCATCACGCAGCAGGAAAAACAACAGATACAGCATGATGAAAAAGCTCACCAGGAAATCAAACGTGCCCTGGCCGAAGCTGAATGCCTGGGTCGCAAAGAACTGGCTGCCTTGCATCGCGCTCTTGACGATTTTCTCCCGCAGGCCTTCCAGGTTGCCCATGCCGAAACGGTCCAGCAGGTGCTGAAAGTACGGCGGCAGCACGTTCTTGAACTGCTCGATGTACCCGGCCACATCCAATTTGCCGCTTTCGATGTTTTTGTAGAGGGTCGCGCCCTCTTGCACCAGCAATATGCTGGTGATGATCACCGGCAGAATCGCAATGATCAGGCACACCGTCAGGGTCGCCAGCGACGTCAGGTTGCGGTTCCAACTGAACCGCTGTTGCAGGCGCCGCTGCATCGGGGCAAAGATAATGCCGAGGATCACCGCCCAGAACACCGCGCCGTAGAACGGCAGCAATATCCAGATGAAGGCGATGGTCACCAGGGCCAGCAGCAACAGCAGGGTTTTGAATTGCAGGTTGGTTTGATTCATGTCCGGTCCATGTCAGAAAAGCAAAGGCCCTGTGTAGGCCCTGTTGCTTAGTCCGCAGCCAATCCTGGGAGTGCCCTTGATTCTCCAACCAGCATAGACGGCCTGATTCAAGGGCTTGAAGCCTGAGTCTTCGCACTCGCCCTGCGCATCAATCAAGTCATGATAAAAAATCAGCAAAGGCCGACCTGGATCAATAAATCCCACCTCAAGCTCCACTACCCTCGCGACCTTTTGCGACGTGAGCCCATGCCCCCTGTGATCGCCCCCGAACTGCTCGCCCCCGCCGGCACCCTGAAAAACATGCGCTACGCCTTCGCCTACGGCGCCGACGCGGTCTACGCCGGCCAGCCGCGCTACAGCCTGCGCGTACGCAACAACGAATTCGACCACGCCCACCTGGCCCTCGGCATCCAGGAAGCCCACGCGCTGGGCAAGCGCTTCTACGTGGTGGTGAACATCGCGCCGCACAACGCCAAGCTCAAGACCTTCCTCAAGGACCTGGCGCCGGTGATCGCCATGGGCCCGGATGCGCTGATCATGTCCGACCCAGGTCTGATCATGCTGGTGCGGCGCCACTTCCCGCTGATGCCGATTCACTTGTCGGTGCAGGCCAATACCGTGAATTGGGCCAGCGTGGAGTTCTGGCAGCAGCAAGGCATCTGCCGGGTGATCCTGTCACGCGAGCTGTCGTTGGAAGAGATCGACGAGATCCGCCAGCAGGTGCCGACCATGGAGCTGGAAGTGTTCGTGCACGGCGCCTTGTGCATGGCCTATTCCGGGCGCTGTTTGTTATCCGGCTATATGAACAAACGCGATGCCAACCAAGGCACCTGCACCAACGCGTGCCGTTGGAAGTACCAGGCCACGCCGGCCGTGGAAAACGCCACGGGCGAGATCGTCCAGCAATTCCAGCCGACCTTGGGCATCGGCGCGCCGACCGATCAAGTGTTCCTGTTGCAGGAAGCCAACCGCCCCGATGAGCACATGCCCGCGTTCGAGGATGAACACGGCACCTACATCATGAACGCCAAGGACCTGCGCGCCGTGCAGCACGTGGAGCGCCTGACGCACATGGGCGTGCATTCGCTGAAGATCGAAGGCCGCACCAAATCGCACTTCTACTGCGCACGCACCACCCAGGTGTATCGCCAGGCCATCGATGACGCGGTGGCCGGCCGCGCATTTGACCGCACCCTGATGACCGACCTGGAATCCCTGGCCCAGCGCGGCTACACCGAAGGTTTCCTGCGCCGCCACGTGCACGACGAATACCAGAACTACCAGAACGGCAGTTCAGTCTCGGAGCGCCAGCAGTTTGTCGGGGAATTGACCGGCGAACGCCGTGGCGAGCTGGCCGAGGTCAAGGTCAAGAATCGCTTCGCCGTGGGCAACCACCTCGAACTGATGACCCCCGCCGGCAACTTTCACTTTGACCTGGCCACACTGCACAACGCCAAGGGCGAAGCCATCGAGGTGGCGCCGGGCGATGGGCACACCGTGTATGTGCCGCTCCCGGCCGAGATGGACCTGCGCTTCGGCCTGCTGATGCGCGACCTCTAACCCGGCGCCACGTAAATAATCCGCGGCCTCCACCGGCTCTCTATACAGGCTCCCACGAACGTCCATGCGCCTTGCGCACACTCAGCGGCATCGTCACCCCGCCGAGCACGGCCTCCAACACCGCCCTGGCCATTGCCAACGGGCTACCGGGCACCGGCTGCGTGTGGAAAGCCAACGGTGCCGCTGCCAACCCCGGCGGTGTGGTGGTCAACATGGCCAACATGACCAACGAACGGGTGGAACTGATCAAGGCCCAGAGCAACTATCAGGCGAACGCGAAGACCATCTCGACGGAGAGCACGATCCTCAAGACCTTGATACAGATGACCTGCTGCCGGCCATGCACTGAAGATCAGATCCTGAACTGCCCCACCAATTGCCCCAAGCGCTGGCCCAAATCCGCCAGGCTGCGTGAGGTCTGGGCGCCCAGTTGGGTTTCGTCGGCCACGCTGTCCACCGCCACGGCTATCTGATGCACGCTGCGGTTGATCTCTTCGGCCACGGCGGTCTGCTCTTCGGCGGCGCTGGCGATTTGCGCGTTCATTGAGTTGATGGTGCCGATCAGTTGGGCCATGGTGTCCAGCGACGCCCCGGCTTGGTTGGCCTGGGCCGAGGTGCCGTCGCCGGCATCGCTGGAGCGGCGCATCGCGTCCACGGCGGCTTCGGTGCCTTTTTGCAGGCGGTCGATCATGCCCTGGATTTCCTGGGTGCTGGTCTGGGTACGGCTGGCCAGGGCGCGCACTTCGTCGGCGACCACGGCAAAACCGCGCCCGGCCTCACCGGCCCGCGCGGCTTCGATGGCGGCGTTGAGCGCCAGCAGGTTGGTCTGTTCAGCAATCGAGCGGATCACCCCGAGCACGCTGACAATCGACGACACATCCTGCTGCAGGCTGTCGAGGGACACACCGCTGCTGCGAATGTCGTTCACCAGCGCATGGATCTGCGCGATGCTGCCGTCTACCACGCGCTTGGCCGCCTGGCCCTCGGCGTCGGTCTGTTGCGCAGCGTCGGCGGCGCCCTGGGCACTGCGGGCGACTTCGTGGGCCGCGGAGGACATCTGGTTAATGGCCGTGGCCACTTGGTCCGTTTCGTGACGCTGGCGCTCCATCGCGGTTTCCGAGCGTTGGGCTTGCTCAGACACCTGCCCGACCAGCCCGGTGAGCTGCGAGGTCATCTCGGTGATCTGGCGCACCAGCCCGTGGATCTTGTCGACAAACCGGTTGAACGCACCGGCCAGATCGCCCAGTTCATCTTGGCTGGTGATCGCCAGACGGCGGGTCAAGTCACCCTCGCCCGCCGCGATATCGTCGAGGTTGGCTTTCATCAAGCTCAACGGACGCAGGATGGTATTGGCCGTCACCATGCCCACGGCGGCAATCACCAGCAACACCACCACAGCGACACCAAGAATGCTCAGCAGCACGCCTTCCATGCGTTTCTCAACCTTGGCTTCGACCACCGCCACCTGGGCTTCGATACCATCGAGGTTCACCGAGGTACCAATCACCATGTCCCACTTGGGCAGGTATTCGGTGTAGCCGAGCTTGGGCACCAGTTCACTCTGGCCGGGCTGGGTCGAGCTGTATTGCAGGTAGTGAGTGCCATCCTTGCCGACCTTGACCAGGTCGCGGTTGACGTAGACGCCGTTAGGGTCGCGGTTGTCCTTGAAGCTCTTGCCCACGCCGTCCGGGCTGTTGCCCTTGAACAGGCGAATGGTCTCGGAGTCGTAGCCGAAAAAGTAACCGTCCTTGCCGTAGGTGGTGTTGGAGAGCAACTTGACCACCTCAGCCCGCGCGGCGGTATCACCAGGGGCGGCAGCGTCGTAGAGCGGTTTGACGGTGGTCATGGCCACTTCTACATAGCTTTGCAGGGTGGCCTTGGCGTTGTTGAGCAGGCGCTGGCGGGTTTCATCCACCTCGTTGCGCGCCTGGCCCTGGAGGATCCACACGGTGGTCAGGCTGATGACCACAGCAAACAACAACACCGGCACGACGGCGAGGGACAGGACTTTGGCCTTCAAGCTCAGACGCATGGCATTTCTCTCTTATTAGGGGCGACTTGAGAGGTTAACGGCCAACTGCCTGGATTCTAAAGGACTCAAACGACGTGTCGCCGAGCTCACCCTTCAGGTCGGTACTCCTTGGCGCTCAGGGTCTGTATTTTTCCACCAGGGCCAATGCAATAGCCTCGGTCTGGGCGTCGGGGATGCCCGAGATACCAGCCGGACGAAAATGCATTTGGAACGCGCGAAACACTTGGCGGGTTTCTTCGTCCAGCACTCCGGTTTGCGCAATTTTGTAGCCATAAGCAGCAAGGGCTTTTTGCAACGTACCGGCTTCAACCCGTTGGAACTCGGGGCGCTGGGCAAGGTGCTTTTGTACGGTGACCGCGTCGGGCCAAGCGCCTATGCCGTGTTCGGAAAATGCCTGCCAGGGAAATAACGGGCCGGGGTCTGATTTACGCAAAGGGGCAATGTCACTGTGAGCGACCACATTTTGCGGCTCGATGCCATAACGCTTGATCAAGTCTGCTGAGAGGCGCTTGACCAACGTCAGCTGTGCTTCGGTGTACGGGAACCATAGCCGCCCGGTGGGTCCCTCGATAAAGCCAGCATTGACGATTTCGATACCGATAGACGTGTCATTAAGGTTATTGCGGCTTGCCCATTGGCTGACCCCGGCGTGCCAGGCGCGCCTCCCCTCCGGCACCAACTGCAGAGCTACGGGTAGTTCGTGGTGCGTGGGCGGCGTAGTAAAAGCCAGGTAATGAGCGCTGGCGGTGCCGCTGGTCAGCGCTTGAAGGGAGTGGTGGTCGTCAAGGACTGTGTAATGCAGGACTAAATGGCGGACCCGTTCGTTCTGGCTTTGGGACTCATGTGTGGTGTCTATGGCGTAACCGTTTTTTGCGATGAGGTTTTTCGGGCCCGTGGTGCAGCCTGCCATGGTCAGGATGGCTAGGAAAAGGATCAGCGTTTTCATCGGTGTACCTGAGCGGCGAATAAGATGCTCAAGAATGTAAAGACCCTTGCCACCCAAATACCGCACAGATGCTGCCTGAGTGCCGAATAGAGAAAGGTCTTACATAAAAAAGAGCACCTTCAGGCAAATTCTCTGTTTAGCCTCAATCACCGAGGGTGTCGCTACACGCCTGCAAGCACTAAAGGGTCATCGCTGCCAGCCACCCAAACGCCAACAACGGAATGTTGTAGTGCAAGAAGGTCGGCACCACCGTGTCCCAGATGTGATGGTGCTGACCATCAATATTGAGCCCAGAGGTCGGCCCGAGGGTGGAATCCGACGCAGGCGAGCCAGCATCGCCAAGCGCACCTGCGGTGCCGACGATGCACACAATGGCCAGCGGGCTGAACCCCAACTGCACACACAACGGCACAAAAATCGCCGCAAGAATCGGCACCGTGGAAAACGACGAACCAATGCCCATCGTCACCAGCAGCCCCACCAGCAACATCAGCAACGCGCCCACGCCACGGCTGTGGCCGATAAACGCCGCCGAGGCTTCCACCAGCGAGCGCACGTCACCGGTGGCCTTGAGCACTTCGGCAAAGCCCGAGGAGGCGATCATGATGAAGCCGATCATCGCCATCATCTTCATGCCTTCGGTGAACAAATCGTCGGTTTCGCGCCAGCGCACAATGCCCGACACCGAAAAGATCAGGAACCCAGCCAGGGCGCCGATGATCATCGAGTCCAGCCACAGCTGAATGATGAACGCCGAAGCAATCGCCAGCCCGGCCACCAGCAGGGTCAGCGGGTTGTACTGCACTGCCACCTGCTCGACCCGCTCGATTTTCTCCAGGTCGTACACGCGTTTTTTGCGGTAACTGACAAACACCGCCACCAGCAAGCCAACCACCATGCCCAGCGCCGGTAGGCCCATGGCGTGGGTGACGTTGACCTGGCTGATGTCCACGCCGCTCTTGGCCACGTTGGCCAGCAGGATCTGGTTGAGAAAGATGTTGCCGAAGCCCACCGGCAGGAACATATACGGGGTGATCAGGCCGAAGGTCATTACACAGGCGATCAGCCGGCGGTCCAGTTGCAGCTTGGTCAGCACGTATAACAGCGGCGGCACCAGCAGCGGGATAAATGCGATGTGGATCGGCAGGATGTTCTGCGAGGCAATCGCCACCACCCACAACAGGCCGATCAGCAGCCATTTGACGTGGCTGCCGCCGGTGGCTTCCTGGCGGTCCACCAGCGTCAACGCCTTGTCCGCCAGGGCATGGGCCAGGCCGGACTTGGCAATCGCCACCGCGAAAGCGCCGAGCAAGGCGTAGGACAACGCCACGGTCGCGCCGCCACCCAAACCGCCGTTGAAGGCCTTGAGCGTGGCCTCAATGCCCAGGCCACCGGTCAAGCCACCCACCAGGGCGCCAACAATGATGGCGATGACCACATGCACGCGGGACAAACTGAGCACCAGCATGGTGCCGACCGCGGCGATGACTGCGTTAATCATGGTTACCTCAAGACAGAAACATAAAAACAGGCATGCCCGCGTCCGAGCGGCCATGGGGTTGGCTGCCGGCGTGCAGGCTTTAGGAGGTCTTATTAGAGGGCGCGCACTTTGCAGCAGGCGGGCGCGCATGTCAAAAAGCGGCGTCGCTTTCAGCATTAAATTGAACGTTTAAATAATAAAGAAGCAACAATAACGGCCGATACAGAGGCTCTCTGCGTTTTCAGGTTAAGGATGCTCCTCGATGCCCCTCAGACAGCTCTCCATTCAATGGAAAATCACCCTGCTCGCCGGCCTGTGCCTGCTGGGGATCGTGACCCTGCTGGTGGGTCTGTCGCTGTATCGCATGGAGCACAGCTCGCAGCAGGTTAAAGCCTCGAGTATGCAAATGCTCGACGAGTCTGCCCAGGCGCGCATCGAGGCCCAAGGTGAAGTGCAGGCGTTGGGGATTCGCCAGCAATTCATGGACGCCTACCAGTACGGTCATGGTTTTTCCCGCCAAGTGCTGTTTTTGCGCGAACAGGCCGAAAAGCGCTTCCTCGACGCCTTCGACACCCGCGAAGACCTGACCCGCCAGGTCAAGGCCGCGCTACAGGCCAACCCAGACCTGCTCGGTTTGTCGCTCGTGTTCGAAGCCAACGCGCTGGATGGCAAAGATGAGTTGTTCGCCAACCAGGCGGAGCTGGGCAGCAATGACAAAGGCCGCTTTGCCCTGTACTGGTCGCAGCCGACGCCGGGCAAGCTGACTTCCATGTCGCTGCCGGAAAGTGACATGGCCGACACCAGCGTCGGGCCGAGCGGAGAAAAAGCCAACGCCTGGTTCACGTGCCCGCGCACCTCCCTGAAACCCTGCGTGATCGAACCGTACTTTTATGTAATCGACGGGCAAAACGTGCTGATGACCAGCATCGTGTTCCCGTTGATGGTCAACGGCAAAGTCATCGCCTCGCTGTCGGTGGACATCAACCTCAACAGCCTGCAGGCCGTGAGCCAACAGGCGAGCCAGAAGCTGTATGACGGCCAGACCCAAGTCAGCATCCTCAGCCCCAGCGGTTTGCTCGCCGGCTACAGCCCGGACGCCAGCAAACTCAGCCAGCGCCTGGATAAAGTCGACACGGCCAGCGGCGCGCAATTGATCAGCGCACTGGCGACCAGCACGCAGATCCATAGCTTGCGCACCGACCATCAACTCAAGGTATTGGCGCCCTTCGCACCCATTCCCGGCGGCAAGCCGTGGGGCGTGTTGCTGGATGTGCCGGAAACAGTCCTGGTCGGCCCCGCCGAAGTACTGAAGGCGCAACTGGATGCCGATAACACCCGCGGCACCTTGCTGGAACTGAGCCTGGGCTTGTTGGCGGCGGTGGTCGGCTTGGTCCTGGTGTGGCTGATGGCGCGCAGCGTGACCCGGCCGATCCTCGGCGTGGCGCGCATGCTGGAAGACATTGCCAGTGGCGAAGGCGACCTGACCCGCCGCCTGGCCTACGACAAACACGATGAGCTGGGGCAACTGGCCGGTTGGTTCAACCGCTTCCTCGACAAGCTGCAACCGATTATTGCCGAGGTCAAACGCTCGGTTCAGGACGCCCGTGGCACCGCCGACCAGTCCGCCGCGATTGCCACACAAACCAGCGCCGGCATGGAGCAGCAATACCGCCAAGTTGACCAAGTGGCCACCGCCTCCCACGAAATGAGCGCCACCGCACAGGACGTGGCCCGCAGCGCCGCCCAAGCGGCACACGCTGCGCGCGATGCCGACCAGGCCACCCGCGAAGGCTTGACCGTGATCGACCGCACCACCACCAACATCGGGCACCTGGCGGCGGACATGAGCACCGCCATGGTTCAGGTCGAAGGCTTGGCGGCCAATAGCGAGAAAATCGGTTCGGTACTGGAAGTGATTCGGGGCATTGCCGAGCAAACCAACCTGCTGGCACTCAACGCCGCCATCGAAGCCGCGCGTGCCGGTGAGGCCGGCCGTGGGTTTGCCGTGGTCGCCGACGAAGTGCGCAACCTGGCGCGGCGCACCCAGGAATCGGTTGAGGAAACCCGCGTGGTGATCGAGCAACTGCAAAACGGCACCACCGAAGTGGTCGGCTCCATGGGCAACAGCTATCGCCAGGCCCAGGGCAGTGTCGAGCAAGTCGGCCAAGCGGTCACCGCCCTGCGCCAGATTGGCGAGGCGGTCACGGTGATCAGCGACATGAACTTGCAAATCGCCAGCGCCGCCGAAGAGCAAAGCGCGGTGGCCGAAGAGATCAACAGCAACGTGGCGACGATCCGGGATGTGACCGAGTCGCTGTCAGAGCAGGCAAATGAATCGGCGCGGGTGAGCCAGGCGTTGAACAGCCTGGCTAATCAGCAGCAGGGGTTGATGGATCAGTTCAGGGTCTAAATCTTCAAAATGTCGAATGATTAATGTGGGAGTCGGGCTTACCCGCGATGGCCATAGGTATCTACGCAACTTTTTGTGTTGCGCTAAGCTTTTGACGGGTTTTTTAGGTAGATGTGAGTACATATCCGTTGCTGCGGTAACGGCTTCGTAGGGTTCCGCCCTTACGGCGGGTCACTTTTGGAAAAGAGCCCCAAAAGTAACCAAAAGGGCTCTTGCCCCACCACTCGGTGCCTCGCCTAGGCTCGGCATGCCCTCACTCCGGCTTGAATCCGTGGGCCGCCGCCATGGGCCATCCTTGGCCCATCGCGGCTAACCCGGCGTCCTGCCGGGTTACCCACGGATTCAAGCCTGCGTTCGGCCATCGTGGTTAACGGGGCGCCTAAGATCAAGATCAAAAGCAAGATCAAAAGCAAGAGCACGGCGGCCTAGTAGCCGACCTGAGTGGTAGAAGCAAAAGCAAGGCAGAAGCAGAGCACCACCCTATCTAGCTGATGTAATGAGATCCCAATGTGGGAGCGAGTTCGACTGCCAGACCGCAGTGCTCTGCTTTTCTGTGGGAGCTGGCTTGCCTGCGATGCAGGCACCTCGGTGTATCAGGCATAACCAGTTGATGCCATCGCAGGCAAGCCAGCTCCCACATTTGATTGAGTTTCAGTTTCCAAGATCAGGTCGGCTGTCAGGCCGCCTCGGTTTTGCTTTTGATTTAACCACTCAGGTCGGCTACTAGGCCGCCGTGCTCTTGCTTTTGATCTTGATCTTAGGCGCCCCGTTAACCACGCTGGCCGAACGCAGGCTTTGGAGCGGGGGTAAACCGGCAGGACGCCGGTTTAGCCGCGATGGGCCAAGGATGGCCCATGGCGGCGGCCCCCGCTCCAAAGCCGGAGTGAGGGCACACCGAGCCTAAGCGAGGTGCCGAGTGGTGGGGCGAAGACTTTTTGGTTACTTTTGTGTCTTTACAAAAGTGACCCGCTGTAAGAGCGGAACCCTAAGCAGCCGTTACCGCAGCAACGGATATGTACTCAACCGACCTAGCTCAACCGTGGCGTCTATCCCACCACTCCAACCCCGTACGCCACACACAAATCCCCAGGAAATAAGCCGACATCACCGACCACAACCCAAACGTCCAAGGATTCGTATTCGGATAATCCACCACCATCAAAAAGCTGCACAGCAACCAAATGGTGGTAACGGCGATATTCAGCGGCATAAACCGCTTAACCCGAAACGGATGCAAAAACTTCATCGGCGTCACAGTCAGCAGCGCCAAGCCAATCACGGTCAGCAACGTAACCCAGGCTTCCGGCTGGATGATATACACGCACAAGGCGACCACGTTCCAGGCCGCGGGAAAGCCGACAAAGTAGTTGTCCTTGCTCTTCATGTTCACATTGCAGAAGCAGAACAACGAAGACACCAGGATCACCGACACCGTGAACAGGTGGGTAAAGTCCGGCAAATCGATATAGCGGTAGATAAACAACGCCGGAATAAACACATACGTCAGGTAATCAATCACCAGGTCCAGCACCGAGCCGTCGAAGCTTGGCAACACCGTGCTGACATTCACCCGTCGCGCCAGGGAGCCGTCAACGCCATCAACCACCAACGCCAGGCCCAGCCAGAGCAGGCACGCCTTGGGTGAGTTTTCCAGCAGCGCCAAGGTGGCCAGGAAGGCCAGCACCACGCCGGTGGCGGTAAAGCCGTGGGCGCCCCAGGCTTTGAGTCTGGCTACATGCAGGGTCGATATCACGGGCGGTTCTCCAAAAGGTGAAACAGGGCAGCCGACAACGTAACGCCGTCGAGTCTGGCCAGGGGATGCAGGTATCGACCGGGAAGGGGGGGATAAGGTTCACCACCCGGTGTATCACTTAGCGTAGCAAGCGTAGGACGTTTCAGCATCAACCCTGACGGAACACCAGCGCCTTCAAGCCACTTTGTGGGTCGATATCCGGAAATTCAGGCGGATTTTGCAGCCGTTCCACAAAGCGCAGGCCCGGTGCTTCGCGGGTGACGCCGTCGATCAGGAAGTCTTCGCCGAACGCCGGGTCGTTCATGCACGCCAGGACGGTGCCGTGTGGGGTGAGCAAATCCGGCAAGCGGCGCAGCACGCGCTGGTAGTCCTTGGTCAGCAGGAAACTGCCTTTCTGGAAGGACGGCGGGTCGATGATCACCAAGTCATAGGGGCCGCTGTGGGTCACCTTGGCCCAGGATTTGAAAAGGTCGTGGCCCAGGAAGGTGACATTGCCCAGGTCATGACCATTCAAGCGATGGTTATCGCGACCACGGCTGAGGGCGCCGCGGGCCATGTCCAGGTTCACCACATGGTCGGCGCCGCCTTCGATGGCCGCGACCGAGAAGCCGCAGGTATAGGCAAACAGGTTCAGCACGCGTTGGCCCTTGGCCTGCTGGCGCACCCAGTTGCGCCCATAGCGCATATCGAGGAACAGCCCGCTGTTCTGTTTTTTACCCAGGTCGATCAGGTAACGCAGGCCGCCCTCGGTGATGGTCAGCTCATCAACCGCTTCGCCCACCAGCCACTCGGTGGTGCTTTGCGGCAGGTAGCGATGTTGCAGGGCGACGGTATGCGCGCCATGTTGGGCCCAGTCGAACTCAACCAGCAGCTGTTTCAACGCGTCCAGCTGCGTAGCCTCAGGCTCCTTGAACAGCGCGACCAGCACCACGCCTTGCAACCAGTCCACTGTCAGCTGTTCCAGGCCCGGCCAGCAGCGGCCCCGGCCGTGGAACAGGCGCCGGGTTTCAGCGGGCGTGCTGGCCAGGGCGGTGAGCAGGTGGGCGTGCAGGGTGGCGAGTGCGTCTGGGGTCATCGGTTAGCGTCGGTCATTGAGCGGGCGGCATTTTAAACACAGTTGCAACGTCTCGTGTGGCTTGAGCACAACGTGCTGGTAAAAAATGGATTGGCAGTGATTCATGCTCAAAAAACTCAAACCTGCGCCTGATAACAGGCAAAAAATCCTCAGGCACCGACATAAACTGGAAAAAAAGCCCGGAGGTGCCCATGAACGGTTTCGCGAGTGCAGTCAATCACACGGCGTTGGATCAGGTAGAGCAGGACGAATGGCGTGATGCGCTGGCCTCGCTGGTGGCCAGCGCCGGTCCCGAACGGGCGCGGCAGATCCTCGACCTGCTGGCCCGCGAAGGCAGCGCCCCGCACATCGACTGGAAACCCCGCCACGGCACGCCCTACATCAACAGCATCGGTGTTGAGCAACAGCCGGCCTTTCCCGGCGACCTCGCCACCGAAGAGCGCCTGGCGTCGCTGGTGCGTTGGAACGCCCTGGCCATGGTGGTGCGCGCCAATCAGGCGTACGGCGAACTCGGTGGCCATATCGCCAGCTATGCGAGCGCGGCGGATTTGTTCGAAGTGGGCTTCAATCACTTCTTTCGCGCCCGTAACGAAGGTTTTGGCGGCGACCTGGTGTTCTACCAGCCGCATTCCGCGCCGGGCATTTATGCGCGCGCCTACCTGGAAGGCCGCCTGACTGAAAACGACCTGGCGCATTACCGCCAGGAGATCGGCGGGCCAAAAAACGGCGCACGCGGCCTCTCCAGCTACCCGCATCCGTGGTTGATGCCGGACTTCTGGCAGTTCCCCACCGGCTCTATGGGCATCGGCCCGATCAGCTCGATTTTCCAGGCGCGCTTCATGCGCTACCTGCAGCATCGCGATTTGCTCGACACCACCGACCGCCACGTGTGGGGCGTATTCGGCGACGGCGAAATGGACGAGCCGGAAAGCATGTCGGCGCTGACCTTGGCCGCGCGCGAAGGCTTGGACAACCTGACCTGGGTGGTCAACTGTAACCTGCAACGCCTCGACGGTCCGGTGCGCGGCAATGGGCGGATCATCGACGAACTGGAGGCGTTGTTTGCCGGTGCCGGTTGGAACGTGATCAAGCTGGTCTGGGGCTCGGATTGGGACGCCTTGCTTGCCAAGGACAGCGACGGCTCGCTGGTGAACACGCTGTCGCAGACCGTCGACGGGCAATTCCAGACGTTCGCCGCCAAGGACGGCGCCTACAACCGTGAGCACTTCTTCGGCCAAAGCGAGTCACTGGCCAAGCTGGTCGAGGGCATGAGTGATGAGCAAATTGACCGCCTCAAGCGTGGCGGCCATGACATGGTCAAGATCCACGCCGCCTACCACGCCGCGCGCCGGGTCAAAGGCCAGCCGACGGTGATCCTGGCCCAGACCAAAAAGGGCTTCGGCATGGGCGAAGCCGGGCAGGGCAAGATGACCACGCACCAGCAGAAGAAGCTCGATCGCGACGCGCTGATCACCTTTCGCAATCGCTTCCAATTGCCGCTGTCGGACGCGCAGACTGAGTCGCTGAGTTTCTTCAAACCGGCCGCTGACAGCCTGGAATTGCGCTACCTGCATCAGCGCCGTCACGCGCTGGGCGGTTATGTGCCGAGCCGCAGCCCGCTCGCCGCGCCTGTCAGCGTCCCGCCGGTGATGGGCTACGCCGGTTTCGCCACGGCGGCCGAAGGCAAGGAAATGTCCACCACCATGGCCTTCGTGCGCATGCTCACCCATCTGCTCAAGGACAAGGCTCTAGGCCCGCGCATCGTGCCGATCGTCGCCGATGAGGCGCGCACCTTCGGCATGGCCAACCTGTTCAAGCAGATCGGCATCTATTCCAGCGTCGGCCAGCGTTACGAGCCGGAAGACATCGGCTCGATCCTCAGCTACCGCGAAGCCACCGACGGGCAGATCCTCGAAGAAGGCATCAGCGAAGCCAGCGCCATCAGTTCATGGGTGGCGGCGGCCACCAGCTATTCGGTGCATGGCCTGCGCATGTTGCCGTTTTACATCTACTACTCGATGTTCGGCTTCCAGCGCGTCGGCGACCTGATCTGGGCCGCCGCCGATCAGCGTGCTCGCGGCTTCCTACTTGGCGCCACGGCCGGGCGCACCACCTTGGGCGGCGAAGGGTTGCAACATCAGGACGGCAGCAGCCACCTCACCGCCGCCACCGTGCCCAATTGCCGCGCCTACGACCCGGCGTTTGCTGGCGAGTTTGCGGTGATCCTCGACCACGGCATGCGCCAGATGCTCGAACACGATGTGGACGAGTTTTACTACGTGACCCTGATGAACGAAAACTACCCACAGCCGAGCCTGCCCCAAGGCGTGGAAGCGGCAATCATCAAGGGCATGTACCGCCTGCAAGGCGCCGCCGCCGCCCAGGTGCGCTTGCTCGGTTCAGGCACGCTGGTGCGCGAAGCCCAGGCGGCCGCGCAGTTGCTGGCCGATGATTGGCAAGTGGCGAGCGAGGTGTTCAGCGTCACCAGTTTCAGCGAACTGGCCCGGGAGGCGCGGGAAGTGGAGCGATGGAATCGCCTGCACCCGCAAGGCGACAAGCGTTGCAGCCATGTGAATGAATGCCTGCCTAAAGGCGCACCGGTGATTGCCGTATCCGACTATGTACGGGCGGTGCCGCAGATGATCGCCTCGTACCTGGATTCCAGCTACACCGTGCTCGGCACCGACGGTTTCGGCCGCAGTGACACGCGGGCGGCATTGCGTGACTTCTTCGAGGTGGGCCGGCACCACATCGTGCTGGCGGCGCTCACGGCGTTGGTGGAGCAGGGGCGTTTGGCGCGGGAGGTATGTCAGCAGGCGATTGAGCGCTATGGCTTGCAGACGGAGCGGGCGGGTTCCTGGATGTGCTGAACAACACAAGTCAGATGTGGGCGCTGGCAAGCCAGCGCCCACAGTGTTTTGGGGGGGTTGTTAGAAAGTGGCGATCAGGGCTGGCCCAAATGCCTCTTTCAGAAACCCAGGTGCGATGTACCGCTCGTAATGCGCCTCAGAAAGCAGAAAAAACTCCCGATCAATCGCATCGCGCAAATCGGTCAGGTTGCGCTCACGAAACGCCGGCAGCAACGCCAAGCCATACGCATCCAGCCTGGAAATCACCCGCGCGCCCCGCGCAATCAACTGATACGCCCAGCAATACGGCGACTGGTGCGGCATAAAGCGAATCTTGCGGTCTTCCAGCTGCTGGCGCAGGCGCTGCGGGTCGAGCACTTCCAGCTTGCTCGCCATCACCTGCACCAGTAACTGCTCCAGACGCAACCACACGGCCTGTTTTTCGTCGGCGTTGTAGCCATTCCACTGAATGACTTCATGGTGATAACGCTTGCAGCCCCGACAGACCAGATCACCGTAAACGGTGGAACACAGGCCGACGCAGGGGGTCTTGATGGTTTGATTGGGCATAAAAAGTAATGTGCAAAGTCTATAGAACACCACGGACCCAATGTGGGAGCGGGCTTGCTCGCGAATCCGGTGGGTCAGTCACTGGATGCATCGACTGACACACTGTATTCGCGAGCAAGCCCGCGCCCACATTTTTAGATCTATGCCGTGGATTAATCCCAGCTCAACGCGCCG